>DBBK01000196.1 GCA_002292165.1 Brevundimonas sp. UBA986 | reverse complement strand
TCCTCGGTCCACAGGGTCTTGCCCAGCCGGTCGCGGTTGGAGGCGATCAGGCCCGAGGCCGCGCCCAGAATATGGCTGGTCGAGCGGTAGTTGCGCTCCAGCTTGACGATCCGCGCGCCGGGGAAGTCCTTCTCGAACCGCAGGATGTTGTCCACCTCGGCGCCGCGCCATCCATAGATCGACTGATCGTCGTCGCCGACGCAGCAGACATTGCCCGTCGAGGCCGTCAGCAGCCGCAGCCACAGATACTGGGCGACATTGGTGTCCTGATATTCGTCGACCAGGATGTAGCGGAAGCGATCACGATATTCCTGAGCGATATCCGCGTGTTTCGAGAGGATCGTCAGGTTGTGCAGCAACAGATCGCCGAAGTCGCAGGCGTTCAGGGTCGCCAGCCGCGCCTGATAGGCGGCGTACAGGCTCTGGCCCTTGCCGTTGGCGAAGTCCTCGGTCGTCGGCAGCTTCTCGGGCGTCCAGCCGCGGTTCTTCCAGTGGTCGATCAGGTTGGCCAGCGACTTGGGCGTGAACCGCTTGGTGTCGATATTGGCCGCTTCCAGCAGCTGCTTCAGCAGCCGCTCCTGATCGTCGGTGTCCAGGATGGTGAAGCTGGACTTCAGCCCGACCAGCTCGGCGTGCCGCCTGAGGATCTGGGCCGCCACCGAGTGGAAGGTGCCCAGCCAGCGCAGACCCTCGGCCGAGGGGCCGATCAGATGGGTGATCCGCTCGCGCATCTCGCGCGCGGCCTTGTTGGTGAAGGTGACGACCAGGAGCTCCCACGGCCGGGCCTTTCCCAGCTTCAGGATGTGGGCCAGCCGCGTGGTCAGGACCCTGGTCTTGCCCGTCCCGGCGCCCGCCAGCACCAGCACCGGCCCCTCGGTCGTCTCCACCGCCAGCCTCTGTTCTGTGTTCAGGCCGGCGAGATAGTCGCCGGACGCGCCTTCAGGGCCGCGCGAACGGGCGAGGTCGGAGATTTTGGGCGTGGGCAGATCGGACAATCGACGACTCGAAACAGGGCGTATCGCCGGAACATAGGGAGTACGGCGGCCAAAGTCAGTCCCGTCCGTGACGGGGGCTATGGTTACCGTTCGGGAACCGCCCCGCCTTCGCTCCGTTCTCACCGCCACAGGGATAACGGAAGGGACTACACAATGGCCGAGAACACAGCCAACTCCAGCGGCGGCGGCAACGCCGGCCTTGCCTTCATCGTCGGCGGCCTTCTGGTCGTGGTGGCGGTGATCGCCTGGTTCGTCTTCGCCGGCGGTGGGATGAATCCCGCCAAGAAGGAAGTCAACGTCGACGTCAATCTGCCGAAGGTCGAGGCGCCGAAACTGCCGGACGCCCCGTCTCCGCAAACAAACTAAGCCCTTAGGCTGATTACTTCAGCTGATAGGTGACCGTCGTCACGACGCGGACCTTCTTGTTCAGCGAGGAGGTCTCGTCGCCGATGTCGTCGCGGGCCAGGATTTCGAATGAGCCCTGCGTCGCCTGACGGATGCCGCCCAGCGGGGTCTTCGAGTCCTTGGCGAACTGCTCGGCGCCGGTGCGAGCCGAGGCCGTGGCCTCGGCGATCATGGCGGGACGCACGTCATTGAGCTTGGTGAAGACATAGGTCGGCGGGGTGAAGTCCAGCACTACCCCCTGACGGACCAGTTCATTCAGCGCCCGGCCGGTCGCCGCGATCCGGTTCACATCGGTCGTCCTGACCACAACGCTCTGGGCCAGGATATAGTGGGGCACGGCTTCGCTGGAGACATACTCCCGGCTCTTGGTGTCGGTGACCTCCAGCCGGCCCAGGGTCACCACATCGTCGCCATACCCTTGCGCCTTCAGGAAGGTGCGGACCAGGTTCAGGTCGTTGTCGATCTTGGCCTGGGCTGAGGGCAGTTCGTCCCCGGCGGCGGTGAAGCGCAGCGACAGCACGGCCAGGTCGCCGGTCACATTGCGCTCGGACACGCCCCGCACGGTCACCTGCCGATCGCCGACGCGGGCGTTGACCACCCCCTGACCGATGAACAACCCGGCCCCGATCAGGCCAATGGCGATCAGCCCGCCGAACACGGCCGGGGGCAGCAGGGACTTGTCGAATTGCATGGTGTTTCCTCGAGAGCCTTCCGGGCTCTTTTCGGAAGAATGCGCTCGCCTATGGCGTTGTCAAACGGTGTTTTCCGGACGCGAATTCCAGCGCCAGAATCCGGCAGGCCGAGGCCAGGGGGCGGCGTCCGCGCGTCTCGTCGACCCAGGCCAAAAAGCCTGCATGGCTCTGCCCGCGCTGCTCGGCGAAGGCGTCCAGAACCGCCCAGAACTCGGGCTCCAGCGCCACCGAGGTCGCGTGGCCGGACAGGACGACGGAGCGTTTCTTCAGCATGGCGTCGTCCGGCGGGGAGGAGAGCGGGAGGGCATGTTAACCCGCCTCAGACTCCTCTAGAATAGGGTCAGCGACATTGACCCGCGTCAACAGCCGGACCGCGCATGACCAACGCCGCCTATGCCGACGATTTCGACCGCGTCCGCCCGCAGAAGCTGCGGCCCCTGACGGCGTTCCGCGCCTTCCAGAAGCTGATCCGCGACAAGGAAGACACCGCACAGGTGTTCGAGATCATGCGCGCCCTGTCGGGCCGCTCGGTGGCGCGCGGCTATAACCGGATGCTGCGCTCGGTCGAGGGCGGGCGTCAGGCTTTCCTCGCCGAGGAGCTGGCGCACAAGCTCGACGATCCGGCCTGGTTGGCGCGCTTCGAGCCCGGCACCGTCGGCGCCGCCTATCGCGCCTTCCGCGAGGCCCGGGGCTTCACCGCCGACGGCCTGGCCGACGCCGAGCGCGAGGTCATTCCCTTCGTTGACGCCGAACATCCGATCGTCTGGTATTCGCGCCGCCTGCGCGACGTCCACGACATCTGGCACGTCCTGACCGGCTACGGCACGGATGCGCTGGGCGAGGCCTGTGTCGTCTCCTTCTCCTACGGCCAGACCCGCAACCTCGGCTTCGCCTTCATCGGCTGGGGCGCGGCGCGCGAGATCCAGCGCGAGGCCCGCGACATCCCGGCCCGCAAGGCCGCCTTCCAGGCCTGGCGCAACGGCCGCGCCGCCCGCTGGCTGCCGGGCCTCGACTACGACGCCCTGTTCGCCGAACCCCTCGACGCCGCCCGCGCCCGCCTCGGCATCCGCCCGGCGACCGTCTATGCGGCCGTGCCCGAGGCGAAGAAGGCAGGCCTCAAGCTGCGGGCGGCGTAGTCATTCGCCTTCAGGAGTCGGCGTGGCTTCGGTCCCGGCCGTCTTCGGATTGACCGGCAGCGGTCTGCGTTCGATCTCGACGTCCGAGCCGGGTCCGGTCAGTTTGCCCAGCACATAGACGCCGCCTTCGGCCAGGGCTTTCGCCAGCTGGTCCTTCTTCGCGAACGCGGCCTCGGCGGCGAGGATTTCCCGTTTCCTGTCCTGATCCATGCACTACCTCCACCCGGCCTTCTGCGCCGCGTCGGTGAGGGCTGCAATATCCCGCGATGCGTACGCCGCCGTCGTTGGGGCGGTAAGCAAGTCCTTGTGTACGCTGGCGTTCTTTCGATTTTCCCTGATCCGTGTAACCAAGTTCCGGCCCGGGCGTTACGGCTCAGCTGCCAGACAGGACGATTCTACGCATGACGACTGGGACGATCGTGAAGGAGGCCGGCTTCGGCATCGAGGGGCTGGATAACATCCTCGTCGGAGGGCTCGAGCGGGAGCGGGTCTATCTGCTGGAAGGGGCTCCAGGCACCGGCAAGACCACGGCGGCGATGAAGTTCCTGCTGGAGGGGGCGCGGCTGGGCGAGGCCGGCCTCTACATCACGCTTTCGGAAACCGAGGACGAGCTTCGCGGCACCGCCCTGTCGCACGAATGGACGCTGGACGGCGTCGACATCTTCGAACTGGTCCCGCCTGAGAGCCTGCTCGACGAGCAGCAGCAGCAGAGCCTGCTCTATTCGTCGGACCTCGAACTCGGCGAGACCACCCGCATGATCTTCGAGGCGGTGGAGACCCACAAGCCGAGGCGTGTCGTGATCGACAGCCTGTCGGAAATCCGGCTGCTGGCCCAGAGTTCGCTGCGCTATCGCCGCCAGGTCCTGGCGCTCAAACACTATTTCGCCAAGCACGGCGCCACGGTCCTGCTGCTCGACGACCTGACCACCGACATCAATGACAAGACCGTCCACAGCGTCGCCCACGGGGTGATCCAGCTGCAGGAGCTGGCGCCCGAATACGGAGCCGAACGCCGCCGGCTGCGGGTGATCAAGTATCGCGGCCGGCGCTTCCGCGGCGGCTTCCACGACTTCACCATCAAGACGGGCGGGCTGGAGGTCTATCCGCGCATCGTCGCCTCCGAACACCACACCGGCTTCGCCCGGACCCCGGTGTCCAGCGGCGTCGGCGAGCTGGACGCCCTGCTGGGCGGGGGCATTGAACGGGGCTCCAGCGCCCTGATCCTCGGACCCGCCGGCACCGGCAAGTCGCTGTTCGCCATCAACTTCGCCGTCGCGGCGGTGGCGCGCGGCGAGAAGGCGGCCCTGTTCATTTTCGATGAGGAACTGGGCCTCCTCTATGACCGGATGGCCGCCATCGGCATCGACCTCCGCTCCATGGAGGAGGAGGGGGCGCTGATCATCGAGCAGGTCGATGCGGCCGAGCTGTCCCCCGGCGAGTTCGCCTCGCGGGTCCGCAACTGCGTGTCGGAACAGCATATCCAGACCGTGGTGATCGACAGCCTCAACGGCTACCAGGCCGCCATGCCGCAGGAGCAGTTCCTCGTCCTGCACATCCACGAACTGCTTCAGTACCTCAACCGTCAGGGCGCCTCGACCTTCCTGACCGTGGCCCAGCACGGGCTGGTCGGCGAGATGAAGGCGCCGATCGACGTCACCTACCTCGCCGACACGGTCGTTCTTCTGCGTTACTTCGAGGCCATCGGCACGGTCCGGCGCGCGGTCTCGGTGATCAAGAAGCGCTCCGGCGCGCACGAGAACACCATCCGCGAGTTCAACATCGGAAGCACGGGCCTGACGCTCGGCGAACCGCTGGACGGCTTCCAGGGCGTGTTGCGCGGCGTGCCCAACTTCGTCGGTCCCGGCGCGGGCCTGATGGGCGAACCCGCCGCATGAGGCGTGGCTCATGAGCGGTGGCGGCGCCCTGTCCGAACGCGCTCTCGTCCTGGCTCCAGCGGGACGGGACGGCGCCATCGCGGCGACCATTCTGACGGAGGCCGGCTTTTCCGCCCTGCTGTGCCGTGATCTCGACGATCTGGTCGAGCGTATGGAGGAGGGGGCGGGGCTCGCCGTCATCGTCGACGACGTGCTGCGGTCCGCCGATCTGGCCGGCCTGTCCGGCTGGATTTCGGGCCAGCCGTCCTGGTCGGATTTCCCCTTCCTGATCCTGACCCAGAGGGGCGGCAGCGTGGAGCGCAATCCCGTCGCCCAACGCCTGTCCTCGGCCCTCGGCAACGTCGGTTTCCTCGAACGGCCCTTCCATCCCACGACCCTCGTCAGCGCCGTCCGCACCGCCCTGCGCGGTCGCAGCCGCCAGTATGAGGCGCGCGAACGCATCGAGGAGATCCGCCGCGGCGAGGCCCTGCTCGAGCGCCGCGTCGCCGAACGCACCGCCGAGCTCGAGGCCGCCAACCGCCAGCTCGCCGCCCAGATCGCCGAACGCGAAAAGATCGAGACCGCCCTGCGCCAGGCCCAGCGACTGGAGGCCGTCGGCCAGTTGACGTCGGGGGTCGCCCACGATTTCAACAACCTGCTGACGGTCATCCTCGGCAATGTCGAGCAGTTGCAGAAGCGCATCGACGATCCCTCCGTCACCCGCCGCCTGTCGATGATGGGCGAGGCCTCGCGCCGCGGCGCCGCCCTGACCGCCCAGATGCTGGCCTTCTCGCGCCGCCAGAAGCTGGAGCCCCGCGCGGTCGATCTGAACGAGACGGTCCGGAGCATGCGCGACCTGCTTCAGAGCACCATCGGAGGCAGCGTCCACATCCTCGAGCCGGAACTGGCCGACGGCCTGTGGACCGCCATGATCGATCCGACCCAGATCGAGCTGGTCATCCTCAATCTCGCGATCAACGCCCGTGACGCCATGGACGTCGGCGGCACGCTGAAGGTCGGCACCGCCAATGTCGTCATGCCGGCGCCCCAGCGCCCGGAACAGCCGCCCGCCGGCGAGCATGTGCGGGTCTCGGTCGCGGACAACGGCTCGGGCATGACGGAAGCGGTTTTGGCGCGGGCCTTCGAGCCCTTCTTCACCACCAAGCCCGTCGGCAAGGGCTCCGGCCTCGGCCTCAGTCAGGTCTTCGGTCTGGCCAAACAGTCGGGGGGCGGGGTCACCATCGATACGGTGGTCGGCGAGGGGACGACGATCAACGTTTACCTGCCGCGCGCCCATGCGGTTCCCAGCCCGGACGCCAACGTCATCCCGACGTCCCGGATGGCGCCCGCCGACAATATCGTCGTCCTGATCGTCGACGACGACGAGGCGGTTCGCGAGGTCACGGCCGGGATCATCTCCGATCTCGGCTACATCGTCGTCGAGGCGGGCAGCGGCGGCGCCGCGCTGGAGCTGTTCGACAAGCGTTCGGACATCCAGGCCGTCATCCTTGATTTCGCCATGCCCGGCATGAACGGCGCCGATGTCGCGCGCGAGATGCAGGGGCGCCGGCCGGCCCTGCCGATCCTGTTCGCCACGGGCTACGCCGATGCCGAGGCCCTCGCCGCCGCCTCTGACGACCGCATCGTCCACAAGCCGTTCAAACAGGGCGAACTGGCGGACAAGCTGGCCCTCGCCTTCGCGTCATAAGGCCTGTTTGTGGTTCGGCGTTTATAATCCGGTTGCGGGCGCCCGCGCGTCCGTCCATCTGACGGGTCCATCTCCCCGAGCCGTGTCCTGACCTCTTCCGAACTGCCTCGTCCGATCTGGCGCAAGCCTTCCGCCGGCGCCCTCGCGGTGCTGGGCGTGGCGGTGTGCGCCCTGATCTGGGGCACGACCTGGTTCGCCATCACCTTCCAGCTGGGCCGGGTCGATCCGATCGCCTCCATCGTCTGGCGCTTCGGTCTGGCGTCGCTGATCCTGTTCGGCGTCTGTCTGGCGACCGGCCGCTCGATCCGCCTGACCCGGGTCCAGCATCTGGCGGCGGCCGGGCAGGGGACGTTCGCTTTCGCTCTCAGCTACACCTTCGTCTACACGGCCGAAGGGCTGATCACCTCGGGCATCGTCGCCGTGGCCTTCGCCTCCATGGCCCTGATGAACCTGATCCTGTTCCGGGTGACCCAGAAGCAGACGGCCCACCGCGCCGTCTGGATCGGCGCCGCGCTCGGCGCCCTGGGCGTCGCTGTCCTGTCGGGCGGAGAGCTGCTGGGCGCGCGTCTCGGTCCGCAGGCCGGGATCGGCGTGTCGCTCGCCGTCGCCGCCGCCGCCGTCTCCACCATCGCCAACTGGTTCGCCTGGCGCGGCCAGCAGGCGGGGTCCCAGGTCATTCCCGCCACCGCCTGGGCCATGGGCTATGGCGCGGCCCTGGTCGCCGTCTTCGGCCTGATCACGGGCGTGCATTTTTCCATCGCCCTGACGCCCGCCTACCTCGGCTCGCTGCTCTATCTGTCGGTGTTCGGCTCGGTGATCGCCTTCGTGATCTATTTCAGCGTCGCCCGCAGCCGGGGCTATACGCTGGCCAGCTATATCGGCGCCCTGACGCCGCCGATCGCCCTGACGGTGTCCGTGGTGTTCGAAGGCGCGCGCTTCGGCTGGACGGCGCTTGTGGGCGTCGGCCTCGTCGTCGCCGGTCAGGTCCTGCTGGCCCGGGCGCCGAAGGCTTCCTAGCGAAACCAGCCCGAGCGCTTCGTCTTCTTCTCCGCCGCCTGCGCCGCCTCGACCTCGTCGGGCGTCTTCGCCGCGGCGGCCTTCAACCGGCGCATCTTCTCGGCCTTGATCCGGCGCACAGCCAGCAGCGAGATCAGGCCCAGACGGGTGCGGGGGTCGGCGGCGTATCCGCCCATGGTCAGCTCTCCTCGGGCGTGTCCAGCTTCGCTCCGTCCAGAAGCCGCGAGACCCTGGACCGTTCCGTCTCCGCCGCATGGCGCTCGGTCTTCGTCCGCCCGTGGGCCGCGCGGTTGGCCGCCGCCACAGCCTTGGCGTCCGTCTTCGCCTTCGCCTTGCGCGCCCGGTTCAGATTGATGATCTCGGCCAAAGGTTCCTCCGGTGAAGCTTTAATAATCAACGGGATAGGGCGTCATTCCGCGAAACCCGTCCGGCCCCGTCGCGTTGATACGGCGAACCCAATCTCGCACGGAGAAACCCCATGGTAGACCTCGCCCTCATCAAGGAACACCTCGAAGTCGTCGGCTCGGACGGCGGTCACGTCGGTCGTGTCGACCACGTCTCGGGCGACCAGATCGAACTGGCCAAGCTCGACCTCGCCGGCGGCTTCAAACACCATATGATCCCTGTCAGCTGGGTCGATCACATCGACGAGCACGTCCATCTGAACGTCACCAAGGACGACGCCAAGGCGCGCTGGACCGAGAAGCCGCACTAGGCTCAGGTCCGCCGGTAAACGAAAGGCCCCGTCATTCGGCGGGGCCTTTTGCTATGCGCGTCAGGGCTTTGGCGTGCCCGGCTCAGATGCGGGCGCAGGCGTTCCCGGGGGCGCGGCCGGCGTCGGCGGCGTCGCCAGCACCTCGGGGATCTCGTCCTCCCTCAGGGTCTGGGGCGCGACCAGGGGCTCGGGCCGTCCCGTCTGGTTGACCGAGGCCCAGGCCTCGCCGCTGACCGCCCGGCTGCGGCCCAGTTCGAACAGGGCCTGCATCGAGGCGGTGTCGAACTTCAGGCTGGAGACGGTGATGTTGTCCGGGATCGACGACATGGTCACCGACATCCCGTTGCGGGCTCCGAAGGCCGCCGTCGCCGCCAGCGACAGCCGCAGCGACGACTTGCTCATGCTTTCGAACGTCCGGCTCAGAATGCCGTCGATCCGCCCCGGGGTGACGCCGGTGTTGCGCCCCACCTGGCCGTTGATGATCACATACAGCGCGCTGTTGGCCCGGTGCTGCGAGGGGTTGGTCCACAGCAGCAGGTCCTCGGGGATGGCCAGGAAGGGCGTATTGACCCCGCCATCGACGTGCATGTCCTGCACCACCTGACCCTGAGGTGTCATCCCGGCGATCAGCACCGGCGGGAAGATGCCCGGAATGCTGGCGGAGGCCACGAGCACGTCGCGGAACAGCTGCAGGGCGTTCTCGTCGCCCTGGGTCGCCAGCACCCCCATGTCCCAGATGACCGTCTCCTCGGTGTCCAGATCGGTCGTGGCGACCAGCAGCCGGCGCCCCTTGGCGTGTTCGGCGGCGATGGCGCGCAGCAGCTCCGGCGTCACGTTCTTGTCGACCAGATCGCGCAACACGCGGGAGCTGAACAGGCTGGGCCCCAGCAGGGCCGAGAAGGTGCGGGCGCTGAGCAGGCCGTTTGTACCGCCGCCGACATAGGCTTCGCGCAGTTCGTCGTCCCACTCGGGTCCGAGGAAGGCGAAGGGGGCGGCCAGGGCGCCGGTGCTGACCCCGGTGACCACGCTGAACGTCGGCCGGTCACCGCGCTGGGTCCAGCCCACCACGACCCCGGCGCCGTAGGCCCCGTTCGCCCCGCCGCCCGACAGGGCCAGGATGCTTTCATGCCCGCCCTCGGTGCTTAGCCGGTTCTGGATCAGATCGGCGAGGGCCTGGAGCTTCGCCGTGTCGCTTGAGCGGATGCGCGGATCCGCCACCGGGATCAGGGCTTCCGGCGCGATCCTCAGTGGCCCCTCGGGCCTGGCCAGGGTCCCGCACCCGGCCAGCATCAGGGCGCTCAACAGCGTAAGGGCCAGAACGGTCCTGCGGATCATCGACATTGCCCTTCCAGAGGCGGTTTTCAGACGCCGAGCTTACCGCGAATTCACGACACAAACGCGGTCAGGCCCTTGCTTGCTGCAACGCACAGCTTCAGCATTGGATCATCATGATCCGACTGATCCTCAACATCCTCTGGTTCATCTTCGGCGGCTGGGTTTCCGGCCTGCTCTGGCTGCTGGGCGGGGCCGTCCTGGCCCTGACCATCGTCGGCCTGCCCTGGACCTTCGCGGCCTGGCGCATCGCCAGCTATTCCTTCTGGCCCTTCGGCCGCGAGGTCGTCTGGCAGGACGAACTTCAGGTCGGTGGCGGCTGCCTCGGCCTGCCGCTGAACATNNATCTGGTTCGTCTTCGCCGGCTGGTACATCGCCCTGTCGCACCTGATCATCGCGGTCGCCGAGTTCGTCTCGATCATCGGCATCCCGTTCGCGCTCAAGGACCTTGAACTGGCCAAACTGGCCCTCGCCCCCGTCGGCCGCACGATCCGCGACAAGCCATAAGAGGGGGAACACGCGCCAATCAGCGGCCGAAGCGTTCCATCCAAATGATCTTGGCGAGCGACAAGCCGACTGCCATTGCCCCCGCGATTGCCGCCCAGAAAAAGGCAGGCGTATTTGCTCCACCGGAAGCCTTTGCATTTTCAAGATGAGCTATCTTGGCTTGCTGTGCTTCATAGGTGGCCATCCGGCTGGTGAGGTGATCTTCGCCGCCATCAAGAAAGATGATCTGTACCTGCTCGATGTCCATCGGACTATTTTGAAAGTTTGGAAATTCCAGTGATTTCCAAGCGCGTGCACGATCATGGTTGATCGAAGAAAACTCTCTGACCCAGGTGCAGTACGCTTTCCTTTTCTCGTTAATCTGATCGAGATTGGGTGGCGAGATTTGACCTCGGACGAAATACACACACGGATATTCCCCATCCTCCACGCCGGAAAAGGGGGGGTAGTCGGTATCCGGCCAAGGCGATGCCGCCATCCAGCCCAAGGCGTTACCGGCGGCGGAACTTCGAAATTCAAATGCCGTCTGAGCAAATGCGCCAGCAGCGAGCAAAACGATTAGAAAGTCTATCAGCTTCGCTCGAAGCACCCCGTGGTTTTGATTGCTCCGAAACTCGACCCACGGCCTGGCTCCGTGCGATCCACTACGCGAGATGGCGAAGCCAAGCGCCAACCCGATGATCGCTGCAGTCGCACAGACCGCCAGAGCCAAAAACGGGAGCTGATCGACGTCGTCCATCCCCGCCTCAGCCCGGCGAGATCATCTTCTCGGGGCGCACNNGCGCAGGGTGGTGCCGTTCTTGTGCGCGGTCTTGGCGATCTTGGCGCAGATGTCATAGCCCAGCTTGCCGTTCAGGGCGGTGACCAGCATCAGGGAGTTGTTCAGGCCGCGGGCGATGTTGTCCTCGCGCGCCTCGATCCCGACCACGCAGTTGTCGGTGAAGCTGATCGCCGCATCGGCCATCAGGCGCACCGACTGCAGGAAGTTGTAGGCCATCACCGGGTTGTAGACGTTCAGCTCGAAATGCCCTTGCGAGCCGGCGAACGTCAGGGCGGCGTTGTTGCCGAAGATCTGCACGCAGACCTGGGTCAGGGCTTCGC
>DBBK01000163.1:16289-20547 GCA_002292165.1 Brevundimonas sp. UBA986 | reverse complement strand
CAGGTCCCGGCCAGCGGCGACAAGCACGACTATATGAGCATGGGCCCCTACTGGTGGCCGGATCCCTCAAAGCCGGACGGCAAGCCCTATATGCGCCGCGACGGTCATATGAATCCCGAGCGCGACACCAACGCCTTCGACCTCACCGATCTGGAGGCGATGAGCGGCGACGTTCAGGCCCTGTCGCTGGCTTACTATTTCACCGGCGACGAGCGCTATGCGGCCAAGGCCGCCGAGTTCCTGCGCGTCTGGTTCCTGGCGCCCGAGACGAAGATGAATCCCAACCTCAACCACGGTCAGGCCGTGCCGGGGCTGGTCTCGGGGCGGGCCGAGGGCGTGATCGACGCCTATCGGCTGGTCCGGGTGGTCGAGGGGCTGGGGCTGCTGGACACGTCCTCCAACCTGACCGACGCCGAGCGGGCGGGTCTGCGCGACTGGTTCGCCGATCTGGTCCACTGGATGGCGACCAGCCCGATCGGCCGCGCCGAGAAGGCCGCGACCAACAATCACGGCGTCTACTACGACATGCTGATCTCGGAGTTCGCCCTCTATGCGGGGATGGACGATGTGGCGAAGACGGTCATCGGCCGGGTCGGGGCCCAGCGTCTGACGCCCCAGATCGCGGCGGACGGCAGCCTGCCGCAGGAACTGGCCCGGACCCGGTCGCTGCACTATTCGACCTGGACCCTGACGGCGGCCTTCGACATCGCCCAACTGGGCCAGTGCGTCGGTGTCGATCTGTGGAACTTCCAGACCGAGGACGGGCGGTCGCTGCGGGCGGCCACGAACTTTGTCGCCGGCTGGGCAGGCAGGGAGGCGGAATGGCCTTACCCCGAGCTCGACAAGACCGAGACCTCGGGCCTGTACGAGGTCCTGCAGCGCGGGGCATGGGTGTGGAGCGATCCGGCCCTGGCGGCCAAGGCGGCCCTCTATCGCGAGCGCAATGCCGGGCTCGACCTGAACCTGCGCGTGCCGCCCTATGCGCCGTAAGGCGGTCCTAGATGGCGGTGCGGCGCGCGATGTCCTGACGCCGGGCCTCGACGTCGGAGCGGGTGCGTTCCAGGGCGTCCATCTCGGTGGCGGTGAGCAGGCCGTCGATGACCCGGCCGAGGTGGGCGCGCATGGCGCTGCGGGCTGCGGCCGGATCGCGCGCGATCAGGGCGTCGAGGATCTCGCGGTGATCCTCGATCAAGGGGCGGACGCCGACCTGGCGGGCGCGGGCCAGCATGGCGGCGCACAGAGGCGAGCGGTAGCGCAGGTCCCACAGGTTCTCGACCACCATGACGATGGCGGCGTTGCGCGTCGCCCGGGCGATGGTGGCGTGGAAGCGGCGATCGGCGTGCTCGCCGATGGGCGTGGACAGGGTGTTCTCGCCGACCATGTCCTTCAGGATGATTTCAAGCTCGGCCAGCTCCGCGTCGGTGATGACGCCGGCGGCCAGGGCGCAGGCCTCGCCCTCGAACAGGCGGCGCGCCTCGGTCAGCTCGAAGGCGCCGATGTCCAGCTCCGGCGCCGGGCCGCCGCTCGTCGGCGCCGCCTCGGTCACATAGATGCCCGAGCCCGGACGCGCCTCTACCAGGCCCCGGATTTCCAGGGCGATCATCGCCTCGCGCACCGTCGGGCGGCTGACGCCGAATTCCTCGGCCAGGTCGCGTTCGGACGGCAGGCGCGTGCCCACCAGATACTGGCCGGCGGCGATGCCCGCGGCGACCGAGGTGGCGACCTGCTGGTACAGTTTTCGGGTGTCGGCGGTGGATGTGGTCATGCCGCATTCTTCTACGACGCCGCGAAGGGTCAGGCCAGTCTGCGGACAGACCTGACATGTTTCCTCCCAAACTCGCGTATGATGTGACTGACATGACCGAACGCTCCCTCGCTGCAGCACCCGGATTATCTCCCGCCCGAATGGCCTCGCCGATCGTCGACGCCCGGGTGGTGATCACCTCGCCGGGTCGGAATTTCGTCACCCTGAAGATCACCACGGCCGAGGGGACCTGGGGCCTGGGCGACGCGACCCTGAACGGGCGCGAGCTGGCGGTCGCGGCCTATCTGACCGAGCATGTCTGCCCACTGTTGATCGGCAAGGACGCCCACCGGATCGAGGACATGTGGCAGTATCTGTACCGCGGCGCCTACTGGCGCGGCGGGCCGGTCGGGATGACCGCCATCGCCGCCGTCGACGTCGCCCTTTGGGACATCAAGGCCAAGATCGCGGGCCTGCCCCTGTACCAGCTGCTGGGCGGCGCCTGTCGTGACGGGGTCACCGTCTATGGCCACGCCAACGGCGCCACGATCGAGGAGACGGTGCAGGAGGCCGTCCGCTATCGCGACCTCGGCTATCGCGCCATCCGGCTGCAGTCCGGGGTGCCGGGGCTGAAGAGCACCTACGGCGTGTCGCGCGACAAGATGTTCTACGAGCCCGCCGACGCCGCCCTGCCGACCGAAAACGAGTGGTCGACCCCGCGCTATCTGCGGATGGTCCCGGAGCTGTTCAAGGCGGCGCGGGCCGAGCTGGGTTGGGACGTCGAGCTGCTGCACGACGTGCACCACCGCCTGACCCCGATCGAGGCCGGGCGTCTGGGCAAGGATCTGGAGCCTTACCGTCCTTTCTGGCTGGAAGACGCGGTGACGGCCGAGAACCAGGCCGGCTTCCGCACCATCCGCAAACACACGACCACCCCGTTGGCGGTGGGCGAGATCTTTTCCTCCATCTGGGACTGCAAGACCCTGATCGAGGAGGGGCTGATCGACTTCATCCGCGCCACCGTGGTGCACGCGGGCGGCCTGACCCATCTGCGCCGGATCGCGGCCCTGGCCGACCTCTATCATGTGAAGACCGGCTGCCACGGAGCGACGGACCTGTCGCCGGTGTCGATGGCGGCGGCCCTGCATTTCGGCCTGTCGACGCCCAACTTCGGCATCCAGGAATATATGCGCCATACGCCGGAGACGGACGCGGTCTTCCCGCACGGCTACGGCTTCGAGGACGGGATGCTGCACCCCGGCGACGCCCCCGGCCTCGGCGTCGATCTGGATGAGGCCCTGGCCGCGCGTCATCCCTACAGCCGCGCCTATCTGCCGGTGAACCGGCTCGAAGACGGGACGATGTTCAATTGGTAGACCTGAACCGACGCGCCGTTCTGGCCGGAACCCTGGCGGGCGCTGCCGCGACCCCGGCCCTGGCCCAAACGCAGCATGAGGCGGCTACGCCCCTGCCGCCGCCCGAGGACCCGACGCCGCGCGCCGTGGTGCATTTCGCGCCCGAGCGGTTCGACGACCTCTGGTGGGAGAACGACCGGATCGCGCACCGTATCTACGGCCCTGCGCTTCAGAAGCAGGAGCCGCCCTCGGGCTCGGGCGTCGACGTCTGGGGCAAGAAGGCGCGCTGGCCCTTCATGCAGCGCCAGATGGCCAGCGGCAGCTATCACGTTGATCATGGCGAGGGGCTCGACTTCTACGAGGTCGGCGGCGGTCGCGGCTGCGGCGGCCTCGGGGTCTGGTACGCTGACAAGCTGTGGACCTCGCGGAACTTCGCGACCTACCGGATTCTCGACACCGGAGGCGACGTCGCGCGGTTCGAGGTCGACTACGCCGACTGGCCCGTCGATGTGATCCGCAAGGTGTCGGAGACACGGCGCGTCGAACTGCCGATGGGCTCCAACTTCAACCGCATTACCTCGACCCTGACCTCGGACAGGCCGGAGCCCCTGGCGGTCGGGATCGGTATCGCGCGGCGACGGCCCGCGACCCGGGCGAACAATATCCGCAGGGACAAGGCGAAGGGCCGTCTCGATGTCTGGGGTCCCGAGGCCGCGCCGGGCTCGATCGGCATCTCGGTGCTGGTCGATCCAAAGTCGGTGGTCGGCTTCGTCGACGACTTCGACAACTATCTGATCCTGGTCGAGGTCCAGCCGGGCGTGCCCTTCACCTACCATGTCGGGGCCTGCTGGGACGGGGGCGTGGACTTCAGGGATCGCGACGCCTGGTGGGCGCATGTGGACGGCCTGACTTTCGGGTTCTGACGCGGGCCGACGCCGTTCGAAATTCGCCGCCTCGGGCTGAGGGATCGCCGGTCCGGATCGTTGTCGTGTTGGAGCGCCGCGCCTGACGCGTCGGCGAACCCACCGCACGGAACGCCCCCGATGACGCACGATTTTCCCCGGCGCCTGAGCCTGGCCTCGGCGCTGATCCTTGGCTTCGCCGGGGCGGCCGGCGTCGCCTCGGCCCAGGATGCAGATGCGCCGCGCTGGCTGGCGGG
>DBBK01000163.1:5534-16272 GCA_002292165.1 Brevundimonas sp. UBA986 | reverse complement strand
AGCCGGTTCAGCGCCACCTATGCCCCGAACCCCGCCGATCCGGCGGCGCTTCCCGTCCCGACGATCGGCGGTGACGGGCCGCACACCATCGTCCAGAACGGCGCCGCGGCCGGGCGGTTCGGGCTCAGCTGGATGGTGTCGACCGACCACGGCGGGCCGCGCCACTCGGCCATCAACGCCGAACAGGCCTGGCCCGAACTGCTCCAGTCGCGCGCCGCGACGCCCGGCGTCATCCAGTTCTACGGCATGGAGCTGGACACCCCCGGCAGCGAGCATTCCAGCCTGATCATCCCCATCCACGACGGCGAACGCGAGATGCTGCGCGGCATCGAGGCCCGCTGGGGTTCGCGCGAGCCCTGGCCCGCCGACGCGACCCACGACACGCGCGCCGCCATGCTGGAGCTGCTCCAGACCGTCGACGGCTATTCGCCCCGGCCGATCGTCATCGCCAACCACCCATCGCGCTCGGCCGAAGGTTTCGGTGTCTGGGGCGAGCATGACGCTGCGTCGCTACGCGATTGGCAGGACGCCGCCCCGCGCGTGGCCATCGGCATGGAGGGCGCGCCGGGGCATCAGGCGACCAGCCTGAAGCCGACCGGCGAGCGCGGCATCTATCGCCGCTACCCGACCATGGGCGGTTTCGACCAGATGACGGCGACGCTGGGCGGCCTGTGGGACGCCATGCTGGGCGAGGGGCGTCACTGGTGGATCACGGCGACCTCGGACTCGCATCATCACTGGAGCGAGGGCGGCGACGACTTCTGGCCCGGCGAGTACTCCAAGACCTGGGTCATGGCCCGACCGACCTCCGACGGCATCCTCGACGGCCTGCGCTCCGGCCAGATCTTCGTCTCGACCGGCGATCTGGTCACGGCAATGGATGTGACGGCTTCGGGCGGCGAGGGCGAGGCCAGAATGGGCCAGGACCTGACCATTCCGACCGGCGCGGACGTGGTCGTGACCATTCGCCTGCGCGATCCGGCGGCGGCCAATTCGGCTGGGCGGACGCCGGAGGTCAAGCGCATCGACCTGATCGTCGGCGACGTCACCGGGCCCAGCCCCGACCGGACGGCGGACCACAACGCGACGACCCGGGTGGAGCAGCGCTTCACCGCGTCGGACTGGACCCGCGACGGCGAGATGCTGACGGTGCGCCACCTCCTGCACGGCGTCGACCATCCGATCTATCTGAGGGTGCGCGCCACCGGAGGGACGGAGCTGGAGCCCGTCGCCGACCTGCCCGGCGAGGACCCATGGTCGGACCTGTGGGCCTATGGCAATCCGATCTTCGTCAACCTTCGCTGAGATTTAAAGACTGAACTTCAGTCCGAGACCGAAGGATCGGCCCGAGCGGGTGATCTGCAGAGGGCGGCTGCGGACGCCGTCATAGGCGACGTCGACGGCGTCGGTCAGATTGCTCGCCTCGGCGAAGAGGCTCACCTTTTTGGCCAGACGCCAGGAGGCGGCGGCGTCCAGCACCCCGGCCTCGCCGACGACGAAGGCGCTGACGCCCCCGCCCTGAAGGTCGGCGATGGAGCGGAACGGCGACCGCCAGGTCCAGCTCAGATGGGCCTCGAACGGGCCGCGCTCGATGAAGGGGCTGATCGAGTATGAGGCGCGGGAGACGCCCTGAAGGTCGGTCGTGGGGCCGCCGCCCGTCTCGTGACTGACGGCGTCCGTCAGGGTCGCGCTGGCCCAGAGGCCGAGGCCCGAGGACCAGCGCCGGCTATAGCCCGCCTCCAGCCCGGTGACCGTCGCCCGCCCGACATTGCGCGGCCGCGACATCAGCACATCGACCAGGACGGGCGGCCCGACCCGGGTGGCGAAGGTCAGGCGCTCGGTCTGGTTCACCACCAGCACATAGTCGTCGATGACCTTGTGGAAGGCCGCCAGGCTGAACCCGCCGAAGCCGTCGAAATAATGCTCGAAGGAGACGTCGAGACTGACCGCCGAATAAGGCTTGAGGTCCGGATTGCCGCCCACGCCGGTGAAGATGGTGAAGGGGGAGGGATGATCGATCTCGGCCTGACCGCGCTCGAAGACGGCGCTGACCAGGGTGCTGGCGGGCACGGTGGCGGCGCCGAGGTCGGCCAGGGAGGGACGAGTGAGGGTGCGAGAGGCCGCGAAGCGCAGCAGGGTGCGCGGCCCCAGCTCGACGGTCAGATTGGCGCTGGGCAGCCAGTCCATGCCGGACCCGTTGTGGATCAGGGGCCGGACCTGAAGCGCCCCGGCCGGATCGACGCCCAGGATCGAGCCCTCGACCTCCGTTTGCGACGAGACGGCGCGCAGACCGATGTCGCCCGAGGCCGGAAGGCCCGCGATGGACCCGGAGAGATCCAGCCGCACATAGGCGGCGGCAAGGCGCTCTCCAACGCGATACGAACCCTGCATGTCCGTACCGGTCGGGGCCAGATCGCCGGCGCTGAAGATGACGCCGTCGTACTCGCCCGGCACGACGAAGGCGTCGCGGAACCGGTCGAAATCGGCGCCCGCCCATGGCCCCTGACCGTCGCGGATCACGCCGGAGAAGGCGTTCGAGGGGATCATGATGTCGTAGAAGGACGGATCGACGCTTCGCCCCGGCCGCAGGGCCGCCTCCCGGTCGCGCCGCTCATAGTCGCGGCCCCGGTCGCTGAACTGGCCGCCGAGGCGCAGGCGCTCGAACCTCAGGCCGCCGATGGATCGGTCCAACGCCCGTTCGGCGGCGATCTGGAGGGTCAGGTCATCATCGTCGACATCGATGGCCCGCACCCCGTAACGCGAGGGGGTCAGCCGGCGCGGATCAGTCAGGTCGAAGCTGGTCCTGAGGCGCGTGATACTGCGCTCGCCCAGTGGATCGGGCCCAAAGTCCAGAACATAGCCGACGCCCTCCGGCGACACGGCCGCGATGCGCTGCAGGGGCGTCGCCAGGCCCGAGAGGGCGCGGGAATAGCTGACGCGGGGCTGGAGCCGCCAACCGGCCCAGTCGGTCTCCAGCGACAGGCTGGAGGCGATGTTGTCATGGATCTGGTCCGAGACCTCGAGGTTGTTGCTGATCCGGCCGTTGGTCAGCGCGACGCCGGTGAGGACGCCGTCGGTGATGCGGACGCTGCCGGGAACGATGGCGCCGGGCGTCACCCGTTCGCCCAGCTCATAGACGATGCGGTCCTCGCGGATGGCGTTCTCGAAGCGGGAGGCCAGGGTGTCGAAGTCGATCGTCACCCGGTCATTGGGCCGCCACTGGGCGCCGGCGAACAGGCTGATGCGGGTCCGATCCTCGCGCTCCAGCGTCGTGCGGATGTCGTTGGGGACGGCGACCGTCTGACCATCAACGACCATGTCGCGATAGCGCTGGGTCTGCAGCCGGTCGAACTGGACGTTGCGGTCCTGGGTCGAGACGCCTCCGACGAGGCCGAGGCGACGGTCGGCGTTTCGCCAGCGTCCCGACAGGCTGAACTCCCCGGTCGTGTCGCCCGAACGGTCCTCGTGATGGCTCACGGCCTGACCGCTGAGAAAGGCGGGACCGCCCAGGCCCCGGATCGTGCGGATGTCGATGTTGGAGCCGATGCCGCCGTCGACCAGATCCGCGGTCGCCGACTTGGTCAGGGTGGCGCCGGCCAGAAGATCCGCGGACAGGGCCCGGAACCGGAACTGCCGCCCGCTCTGGGTCGAGTTGCGGATGTTCTCGTTGAAGGCGACCGGTGCGCCGTTCAGGGTCACCGACTGGAACAGGGGGCCGAGACCGCGCACGCTGACGAACTGGCCCTCGCCGACCTCGCGCTCGATGGCCACCCCGGGGATGCGCTGCAGGGCCTCGGCCAGGTTGGCGGCGGGCAGTTCGCCGATCCGGGCGGCCGAGACCGAGTCCTGAATGACGGCTGCGCGGCGTTTCTCCGTCAGGGCCGTGTCGATGCTTTCGGCGAACTGTCCAATCACCTCGACGGGGGCGACCTCCGTCGGCGCGGAATCAGCCAAGGGCGCGAGCGTAGGCCGGGGCATGACCCAGACGCGGGCAGAACGGCTGTCGACCAGCCGATAGCCCAGGCCGGTCCCTTCCAGCATGGTCCCCAGCGCCGCCTGCCAGGTGCGGGCGCCATGCACGGCTCGGGTGCGGTAGACCGCCTCGGGCTCGGAGACGAAGCTGACCGCGCAGCCGGTCCTCAGACACAGGGCGACCAGGGCCGAGCGGGCGTCCTGGGCGGGAATGTCGATGGAGGTCGCGGTCTGCGCCAGAACTGGCGTTGGAAGCACGACCGCGAACGCGGCGGCTGTGAGGGCGAGCGCTCTGGAGGTCGGCATGCGACGGCGGGACGGGGAGGCGCGACGCGGTCCGTCGCTGCCTCCGGTCTAGACGGCGCAGATGACAGCTCTGCGATATTTATTCCGGCCGAACCGTGACGGTTTGGGGGCCGGACGGGGTTATCGCGACGGGGAGAAGCCGGTCAATCCGCTCCACCACCGAATCCTCGCCATCCAGGGGAAAGACCGCCGTGATCTTCACCCTGGCCAACGCCGGGTCGGCCACGAGCCGGACGGGGGTGTAGCGCGACAGCTGGGCCACGACCTCGGTCACGGGAGCGTCGCGGAAGACCAGCCGGCGTTCACGCCACGGCGCGGTTTCGACCGGGTCGATGCGGCTCCAGCTCTGGCCGGCCTGCTTCACGCGATAGGCCACGCCGTCGCCGGGCTTCATCTTCAACATCTGGCCGGAACCGGACCTCAGAGAGACCGAACCCTGCAGCAGGGCGACCGAAGCGGCGTCGCCCGACAGGGTCGTGACGAAGCGGGTGCCGGTCACGACGACCTGACGATCCCCGACCCCGACCTCGAACGGACGGGCGGTGTCGTGATGCACGGCGAAATAGGCCTGGCCGCGATCCAGCACGACATGGCGGNNTGTCGTCCGCCAGGGCCACGCGGATGGTCGAGCCGGTGTCCAGCGTCACATGCGATCCGTCGGCCAGAACCACTTCGCGGATTTCGCCGGTCGCAGCGGCATAGGTCGTCGCCCCGGCCATGGGATCGGGCGCGAGCCGGGGCCACAGGGCGACGCCGACAACCGCCACACACAGCGCCGCAAGGACGGGGCCGCCAATGAGCAGACCGCGCGGTCGCGCCGTGACCGACCGGCGCGGGCGGGCCGGGATCGCCGCCAGCTCGGCGGTCAGCTCTGACTTCAGAGCGCGGGCCTCGCGCTGGGCCGTCTTGAGCGCCTGATAGTCATCCAGACGGGCGGGATCGGCGTCCAGCCAGGCCTCGAAAGCTTCGTGGTCGCGCGCGCTCACCTCCGGCCGGCCCATGCGGACCAACCAGGCCTCCGCCGTGCGCGGCGTCGGTTCGAACAGGCGGGGCAGGCGATCAAGCATCAGGACAAAGAGCCTTCGAGGGCGAATGAAGGTCCGGGGCAGGACGCCCCGACTGTCTTATCAACGACACAAACCACGGACACCTCAATCATCCCGCGCCGATTTCAGCCGTTTGAGCGCTTCGGCCAGGTGTTTCTCGATCATGCTGACCGATACGCCGAGACGATCCGCGATCTGACGATATGTCAGATCCTCGAACCGATGCAGCAGAAAGGCGTCGCGCGTGCGGGGCGGCAGGCCCCGGATCACCGTCAGGGCCTGATCCAGTTGCTCGCGTCCCAGAAGTCCCCGGTCGGGCGCCGGAGCGTCGTCGGCCATGGCCTGTCCAACGGTCTCCAGATCCTCGGGCGACGCAGGCGCGCGCCGCGCCTGTTCACGGCCCGCGCTCTTCCAGTGATCCTTGAGCAGGTTCTTGGCGATGACGAAGAGCAGGGGCCGGGCGTCGGCGTCGTCGATCTGGTTGCCGGCGCGGTGAAAGCGCAGGAAGGCCTCCTGGACGATATCCTCGGCGGTCTCCGCCGGCTGACCGCGGCGCAGCAGGAAGGCGACCAGTTCCTGGCGCAGACGCCGGGTCGCCACGGTGTCTTTCGGATGCGCGAAAACGCCCCCTCGCGGAGAGGGGGCGTTTCCTGTCGTCAGGGTCGGTGGGGCGCTCAGAAGGTCGCCCGCAGGCCCAGATTGTAGCTGGGGCCGTATTCATGAAGCTGGAACGGGCGATCCTCGCTGCCCTGATAGACCGCCTGACGCTCATCGGTGATGTTGGTGCCTTCCGCGAAGATCTGGAAGGTGTCGGTCACCTGCCACGACGCCCCGAAGTCGAGGGAGCCGAAGCCGTCGGCGACGATGGCGGCGTTCTTGTCGATCACGGCGTTCGATCCCGGGGTGATGTTGCCGTTGGCCGTGAAGTCGGAGCGGTAGGTATAGCTGAAGTGAACCTCGAACGGACCCTTTTCGAAGAAGGGGCTGATCGAGAAGCTCTGGTCCGACACGCCTTGCAGACCGGCGGTGGTGAAGACGCCCGGCGTGGCCTCGATGTCGGCCGAGGAGTCGGTGAAGGTGGCGCTGGCCGCGAGGCCCAGACCCCAGTCCAGCTTGTAGGAGAAGCCCAGTTCGAAACCCTCGACCGAGGCGTCGCCGATGTTCTGCGGACGGGTGATCAGGAGGTCCGCCGTCAGGGTCTGGCCGGCCTGGGTGGCGAACAGGATCTGCTCGTTGCGGGCGACGCCGCCGATGAAGTCCGAGATGTCCTTCCTGAATACCGCGCCGTAGATCGCGCCGAAGTCGTTGAAGTACCACTCCAGCGAGGCGTCGTAGTTGATCGAGGTGTAAGGGCGCAGTTCGGGGTTGCCGCCGACGCCGACCTTGGTGCTGGGAGCGGCGGTGTCGAGCGCCGTCTGACCGTTCAGGAACACCTGGGTGACCAGCCCGCTGTTGGGGACGACGGCGGTGCGCAGGTCCGCCAGCGACGGCCGTGTCAGGGTCTTGGAGGCGCCCAGACGCAGATAGAGGCTGTCACGCAGCTCGAAATTCAGGTTCAGGCTGGGCAGGAACTCTTCATACGAACCTTCGAAGGTCTGCGGGTTGACGATGGTGGTCACCGCGCCTGCGCCGTTGCGGCCGGCGGTCAGAAGCGTGCCCTTGACGGTGGTGTCGGTCGAGACCCAGCGGATGCCCAGGTTACCGGTCAGCGGGAAGGGCCCGACCTCGGCGCTGAAGTCGCTGCGGGCGTAGGCGGCGCTGACGGCCTCGTCGACGCCATAAGACTGCTGCAGGTCGGCGCCGGTGGGGACCAGGTCCTTCGACTGTGCGTTGGTGTCGTCCGACTCGCCCGGGATGACATAGGCGGTGCCGTACAGGCCGCGATTGTAGGTCAGGCCCATCGGATAGAGATTGCCGATCGACTTACCGAACGCATTGCCCGGAAGCCGAACGTTCAGATACTCGGGCGTGTTGACGTTGACGCCCGGACGCGCCGTCAGCACCCGGTCGCGACGCTGATAGTCGCGCGAGCGCTCGGTGTACTGGCCGCCGAACTTGAACGTGCCGAAGTCCACGCCGACGAAGCGCGCGCCGAGGTCGCGTTCGATGTTCAGGACAGCGGTGGTGTCGGTGTCTTCCGAGTTGATCGGCCGCGTGCGGTAGGTGGTGGCGGTCGTCGAGGTCGGGCTGCCGAGGTCGAGGTTGGTCAGGACCGAGGCGTAGTGGCGATCGCCGATCGGGTTGCTGCCGAAGTCATAGCTGTACAGCAGGCCGGCCGGGTTCTCTGCGGTGGCGCCGCCGATGCGCTGAAGCGGGACGGGCAGGCTGGACAGGGCCTCGGAGTAGCTGATCGACGGCGTGATGGTCCAGCCGGCGACGTTCCAGTCGATCTGGCCGCGCAGAGACAGGTTCTCGTGTTGCTGCTCCGAGTATTCCGCGCTGCGGTCGACGCGGCCGCCGCTGATCTGGCCGGCGTAGAGGACGCCGTTGACGACGCGGGCGCTGCCGGCGACGAGGCGCGTCGAGAAGTCCGAGCGGCCGCCGAAGCCGAAGCTGATCCGGTCCTCGTCGATGGTGTTGTTGAAGCGCGAATACAGGACGTCGGCGCGCAGGGCGAAGGCGTCGCTGGGCTTCCACGACAGGCCGGCCATGGCGCTGATGCGCGTCCGTTCTTCCTGCTCCAGGGTCAGCTGGATCTCGTTCGGCACGGCGACGGTCGCGCCGTTGACGACGCGGTTGGTGTAGCCCGTGGTCTGGACGCGGTCGAACTGGACGTCGCGGGTGGCCAGGGACACGCCGGCGATGACGCCGAGGGTGCGGTCGGCGTTGCGCCAGCCGAGCGAGATCGAGCCGTTCGGCGTGTTCGCTTCCGTGCGGCCTTCATAGTGGGTGTAGGCGCGGGCTGTGACGAAGGGCTTCATCTCCAGGGCGTCGGCGGTGCGGATGTCGATGTTGGAGCCGATGCCGCCGTCGATCAGATCGGCGGTCGGGGCCTTGGTCACGACGATGGCCGAGATCAGGTCGGCGGGGATGACGCGGAACTGGAACTGGCGGCCGCTCTGGTCGGAGTTGCGGACGTTTTCGTTATAGGCGATCGGCGAGCCGTTCAGGGTCACCGACTGGAAGTTCGGGCCCAGGCCCCGGACGCTGACGAACTGGCCTTCGCCGGCTTCGCGCGAGATCGAGACGCCGGGCACCCGCTGCAGGGCCTCGGCGACGTTGACGGCCGGGAAGTTGCCGATGTCGGAGGCCGAGACGGCGTCAGAGATCGAGTCCGCGCGGCGCTTGATGGTCAGGGCGTCGGCCAGGCTGGTGGTGAAGGAGCCGGTGATCACGACCTCCTCGACCTCGGTGGCGTCTTCGGGCGCCGGCGTCTGCTGGGCCAGGGCGGCGGTCGGCGCGCCGATCAGGGCGGCGACGGCGCAGCCTTGAAGAAGGCGGGCCGCACGGCTGTTCGCGCCGAGGCGCGTGGTGGATTTGGACATTGATGATCTCCGCAGGTCGAATGATCGGCGGACGCGGGACGGACCCTCCGGTCCGGTCGCGTGCACCCCCTGCGGTCTTCAACGGCGGCGGCCTTCGAGGCCTCAGCGCGGTGTGGAAGGTTTCATTAAAACTTCATCCGGGGACCGGTCTCCGCCGGACGACGCGCCCTTCACCTTCTTTCAGGATCGGTGTCGTAAGGAGAGGCGGTGGAGCCATACCGAACAGAGCTCGTAAACGGCCTGAAGACGCGGGTGGTCGATACCGGCGGCGACAAGCCGACGCTGGTGCTGATCCACGGCCTCGCCAATGCGATCCAGATCTGGGACGGCATCCTGCCGCGGCTGGCGCAGAGATTTCGCGTGATCGCCTTCGACCTGCCCGGCTTCGGCGAGGCGGACCGACCCGTCGCGGCCTATGATTCCGCCTTCTTCGCCGATCAGCTCAGGGCCGTGCTCGACACCCTCGCGATCGACCGCGCCCATCTGGTCGGCAGCTCCCTGGGCGCCGGCGTCATCGTCCGCTTCTCGGATCGGAACCTGGACCGGATCGACAGGGCCGTGCTCGCGGCGCCGGGCGGCTTCGGTCGGGAGACCCATCCCCTGATGCGTTTTCCGGCCTTGGCGCTGGTCGGCGACTGGCTTGGCCGTCCGACACCCGCCAACAACAGGATCACCCTGAACCTCGCCATCCACGATCCGCGGAATGTGACGCCGGAACTGGTCGAGTGGGTCAATCGATACGCCCGGGAGCCGGGCAGCGATCTCTCCTTCGTGCGCACGCTCCAGACCGGGGTGGGCCTGTTCGGGGTACGCGACCGCGCCGGTTTCGAGGCCCTGGCGCGCCGGTTCCAGCGGCCCGCCCTGGTCGTCTGGGGGCGACAGGACCGCGTGTTTCCCGCGCATCACAGTGATCGCGCCGTCGCGCTCCTGCCCATGTCAGAGCGAATCCTGCTGGATCAGTGCGGCCACTATCCGCATTGGGAACAGCCCGGGGCCTTCGCGGCCGCCGTCGAACGGTTTCTTCTGGAGGGGGCAGGGACATGAAGACGCGTGTCGCTCTGGGCCTGTCCCTTTTGCTGCTGACCGCATCGGCGTCGCTCGCACCGGCGCCGGAGAACGGCGCCGAGGCCTTCGCCCGACATGACTTCGGGGCGGTCAACTTCAGGGCCATGAACACGGTGGCCGTGCCGTGGAAGCTGGTGGCGGCGGCCCTCGTTCTCGACGATCCCGAGGGCGGCGGCGTCGATCAGGCCCACCTTCGGGCCCGGCTCCAGAGCTTCGGCTTCCTCTGGCCGGACCGGATCGAGGGGGCGGATCAGCCGATCATGCCCGCTCGCGATCACCCGCTGGGGATCAGCGTCGGAGAGGTCACGCCCGGCCTGCCGCCGGTCAGGGTGACGGTGGCCAATCTGGCCTGCGCCTCCTGCCACGCCGGACCCGCCTATTCTTCCGACGGCGCGCCGCAGCCTGACGCGGCCTGGCTCGGCTCGCCCAACACCAGTCTGGATCTGGAGGCCTATACCCGGGCGGTGACAACGGCCCTGAAGCGCCAGACCCGGAATACGCCCAGGCTTCTCCAGGCGGTGCGGACCCTGTTCCCGGACACCGGCGTCTGGGAGAGGGCCAGCCTGCGCTGGGCCGTCCTGCCGTTGGCGCGTCGCCGACTGGCCGCCATTCCCGACGGCGCCGGACCCTTGCCCTTCGTCAACGGCTCGCCCGGGGTCACGAACGGCGTCGCGGCCCTCAAGCTTCAGGGACATGCGCCCTATGGCCGCGAGGAGGCGGGCTTCACCTCCATCCCCGACCTCGCCGACCGCAGTTTCCGCTCGGCCCTGCTTTACGACGGCGCCTACGCTCCGAAAGGGCAGGCGCGCTGGCGGCCCATGGCGCGCGAGGACCTGACCCCGGCGCACCGCGACCGGCTGGGGG
>DBBK01000163.1:0-5509 GCA_002292165.1 Brevundimonas sp. UBA986 | reverse complement strand
CGGCTGGCGGCGATCACCAGCTTCTTCACCGTGCCCAGCATGGGTCAGTCGCCCCGCGCCGCCCATCGCCAGATCCCGGTCGCAGAGCGCGCCTTCGCCTGGCTGGAGACGCGCCGTCCGCAGGCCTTCCCCGGCGCCATCGATCCGGACAAGGCGGCGCGCGGCGCGGCGATCTATGCGAGCCGCTGTTCCTCCTGCCACGGAACCTATGACGGACCAGCCGTCCGTCCGCGTCTGCAGCGTTTCCCCAACTGGCATGGGCGGGTGGGGTCCGATCCAGCGCGCGCCGCCGCCTTCACCACCGATCTGACGCGTTACGCCTCGACCGGCGGCTATGACGCGGTCATGGACGCCCGGCCGACCGGGGAATACGCCGCGCCCCTGCTGTCCGGCCTCTGGGCCACCGCCCCCTATATGCACAACGGCTCGGTCCCGACCCTGGCGCAGTTCCTGTTGCTGGGGCCGCGCTCCGACCGCTTCCTCGTGGGCGGTCACCGGTTGGACTTCCGGAGCGTCGGCGTGGCGGGTCAGGACCGCGACGGCGTCCGCGTCTATCCGGCGGGCTACCGGCCCTGGTCCACCCCGGCGCTGTACGACACCCGACTGCCCGGCCGGTCCAACCGGGGCCATGAGGCCCAGGTCGAGGGCCTGACCGTCGCCGAGCGATGGGACCTGATCGAGTATCTGAAGGGCCTCTAGGTCAGACGATCAGGGCCTCGAGCGGCAGGCGGGGCTTGGGCGGCAGGTCACGCACCGGGGCCATGCCCAGCCGGAAGGCGGTTATCAGCCGACGGTCGGCGCCGATGCCGAAGTCCGCCTGGACCTTCGCTCGCGCCTCGACGTCGTCCGCCAGCACGGCCATGGGGGAGGCGCTCAGGCCGGCCCGGGCGAAATCCAGCCAGACGCGATGGAAGCGGCGGCCGGTCTCGAACGGGTCTTCGCCGACCGGGCGATGGAACAGGGCGATGGCGGACGCGCTGCGCACCACGGCCGCCTCGGCGACCAGCGGATTGGCCAGTCCGATCCGGTCGAGGCCTTCGAACACGCCCGGACGCAAGACGAGCCCTGCGCCGGCGGCCTCGACGGGCGACATCTCCATCGCCTCGGCGTTCAGCCCGTCGACCGCCCACAGCGGATGGCGGCGCGACAGCCGCATCCACGACACCAGCTCGGCGCGATAGGGGGCATTGCGGAACCAGCGCAGACTGGCCGCGTCGTAGAGGTCCGCCAGACCCGCCACCTGATCCGGCGTTTGCACCAGGGTGAGGTCGTCCGCGGGCTCCAGCCGCGCCATCGCCGCCGCAGCGTCCTCGCCCCGCTCGAACTTGCCGCGCCAGGTGCGGCGCGTCGTCAGAAAGGCCGCCAATGGATCGGCCGCGCCATCCGGTCCGACGCTCAGCCTCGCCACCACGCCGTCACCCGGCTGCACGTCAACCGCCAGCCTCCTGAGGCTCGCGGCCAGAACAAAGCCCTCCACCGCCGAGCCGTGGCTGACGTTCAGGTCTCGACCTTCCGGATCGCCGACGGTCAACCGGCGCGCGCCGTCTTCCAGCGCCTCGACCCGGCCGTCGGACGTCAGGCGCCAGCGCGTCGGCTGGGTGTTGTGCACGCTCGGCGACAGGGCGGCCTGGGCCACCAGCGTCCGGAACAGAGCCTCGTCCAGCGCCATCACAACCCCTTCCGGAACAGGTTCAGCCGCTGCAGCCGGCGGGCGTCCAGCTTCTCCATCTGGCGCAGGGAGGCTGTGTTCTCGTCCGCGATCCAGGTCACGCCGCACTGGCGATAGCCGCCCGCGAACAGGGCCTTGATCACCCGGTGCAGCATGGCGCCGTTCAGCCCTTGCCCGTGCAGGGCCCGCTTCACCGAATAGAAGATGATCACCGCCCGCCGCCGCCTCAACCGTTCGCGGACGAAGTGGAACAGGGTCATGGGACCCACCCGGCCGCGCGTCGCCTTCTGGAAGGGATTGAGGTCGGGGATACAGATGACCACCCCCGCCGGCTCGCCCCTGTAGTGGGCCACGCAGGCGATGCGGGGATCGACGATCCACATCATCTCACCGGCCTGGAAGTCGAACTCCGCCGGGGTCAGGGGCACGAACATCGGATTGTCGCTGAAACCGTCGTTCAGACACTGGCGCGCCTCCTCGAACCGGGCCTTGAACTCGCCGCGGGTGATCGGCATCCAGGTCCAGTCGGGGTCTGACAGGACGGCGCGTTGCCGGTCGCCCAGCAGGGCGTCGGCGGTGTCCGGCCCGACGTCGAACTCGAAGGTCGACATCGGGAACATCGGCGCATAGCCGCAAGCCTCCAGCAGACGGGGCAGATGCGGCGCGCCCCAGACCATGTCGGTATAGGTGTGGTTGCCGAACCCCTCGGTCAGCACGCCGGCCTGCTGCATGGCGGTCAGATTGAAGGCGCCGACCAGTTCGTCGCAGCCCTGATCGCGGGCGAAAGTCTCCGCTGCGTCGAACAGCAGCCTTGCCGTTCCGATGTCATCCTCGCAGTCGAAATAGCCGAACTGGCACCGCTTCAGCCCGTGCCGTGCATTGGAGGAGGGGTGGGTATGTGCCGTCAGCCGCCCCACCGGCCGTCCGTCGCGCCAGGCGGTGAAGAAGGTCAGGCGGCCGCCGTCGTCGCGCATAAGCGGATTGCGGGCCGGATCCAGATAACGCTCCAGATCGGCGTGCATCGGCGTCACATAGGGACTGTCCGTCGGATAGATCTCGAACGGGACCCGGAAGAAGCCTTCGAGATCGCCCTCGCGCAGTTCGACGCCCGTCGCGGTCATGCGGCCTTCTCCGCTGTCAGCCGGGCCATGCGGAAGGCCAGGGCCAGATCGATCTCGGCCTCGGTGTTGCGCAGCAGGTCGGGCAGGCGGACCAGACCGATCCGGAGCGGCGAGCGGCTCAGCAGGCCGACGTGGGTCGCGTCCGCGCTCGCCAACAAATCGATCAGGGGCTCGCGCGCGCCGTCACTGACAATTTCCTCTCCGGCCTCGAGGGCGGCGGCGCTCCACAGGGGCTGGCGCTCCAGGGTCTCGAGCACCTGTTCCGGATGATAGTCGGCCAGGTCGGGGCCGGTCAGGACCGACAAATCCTTCAGCATCGGCTCTTCGGACAGGTCGCCGAGGAAGGCGTCCAGCGAGCGGGCGTCCGCCGAGCCGAGGCGCTGCCGCAGATGGGTGCGCCGGGCCACGGCGCCGAAGGGCTGGATCCGGACGATCAGGGTCATGGTGATCAGAACCGCCCCGACGAGGGCGAACAGGCGCGCCCGGTCGTCGAAGCGCGTGACATCCAGTTGCTCGATCAGACCGCAGGTCAGGGCCAGGGTAGTCGCCACGATCACCACGGCGTCGATCCAGACGTCGCGCCCGTCGCTGATCCCGTTCGACAGGGCCAGCAGGACGATGACCAGGGCGGCGATCGGACTGAGGCCGATGGGCGAGGCCACGAGGTCGGTGAAGTCGGTGGCGATCAGCGGAATGACGACGGCCAGCCCGATGGCCAGACGCCGGACCGCGCCGTTCTCGGCCCGCGACAGGGATCGCCGGTCCCGCGTCCAGAGCAGGATCAGGATGGAGATCAGCGACAGCAGAATCGTGATGGCCAGCGCGATCCTGGAGCCGAAGGCGACATGGCTGGTGGTGAACAGGGCGAAGCCCAGTCCGATGGAGGAGGCGGAGAAGACCGCGATCTTCATCGNNATCATCGACCGCGGCGCGTGGCGGCGCAGCAGCCCCTCCGCCAGCAGCAGGGCCGCCAGGGGGGCGAGGGAGATGACGGCGAAGGTCGCGACCTCGAAGACGGGCCAGCCGGTCCGGACCGCCAGACTGCGCACGCCGTAGAACAGGGACATCACCCCGAACAGGAACACCAGCCGGGGCGTCAGGGGCCCGCCCGCGCGGCGGACCAGCAGCGTCGCGACATAGGCCGCCAGGCCCGCCGCCGCGAAGCCGTCCAGCAGGGCCTGGGTCTCCAGTCGGATCATGCCGCGCCCTTCAGCAATCGGGCCATGAAGGCGCGGACGACGAGGCCTTTGAGCACCGCGAGCGGCGCCCACAGCGGCCGTTCGGTCCGGCCGGCGAAGGGATTGAGGAACCAGCCCCGACAGTCTGTCGCCGACCGGCGGCCCATCAGTAGCCACAGGGCTTCATAGGCCATCAGACAGCCGGTGGAGATCACCATGGGCGCCAGGGACATGCGCCGCGCCGTGCCCGCCGCCAGCGCCGTCGCGGCCTCCAGATCGACGTGCTTCGCCGACGATGAATGGGTCATGACGTATTCGAGCTCCTTCATGAAGCTCGCCCTCAGATCCTCGGGCCGGATCGCTTCCAGCGCCTTGCCGCGGGTCGGATAGCCCAGCCGCTCCTCGGGGCGCGGGTCGGATGGTCGCACCACGATGACCGAGGGCAGGGGAGAGGCATAGGCGTCGATCACCGTCGCCCCCGCCGCCTTTGCCGCGCGGTACAGGGCCACGCCCGCCGCGACGTCGTCCGTGCCGTTGACGATGACCGGATAGCGGCTTNNCCGCGAGCCGATCGACCCATTCGGCGCCCAGCCGTTCGATCTCGACCTCGGGGTTGATGCGCCGCGCCGCCGCGCAGGCAGCCTCGGCCTTGTCCCGGCCCAGGGTGTCGGTGAAGGCGAACACCTGACGGTTCATGTTCGAGGTCTCGAAGACGTCGATGTCGCAGACCGCGAACCGCCCCACGCCCGCCCGGACCAGGGCGAGGAAGCAGGCGCCGCCCATGCCGCCCACGCCCGCGACGAAGACGGCGCCGTCCTTCAGCGCCGCTTGTTCCGCCGCCGTGACGAAGCCCAGGTTGCGGGTGGTGAATTCGGCGTAGTCGAATGCCGTCATCGCTTCCATGCGCGCAAACTCCCCCAGGGTTGGGTGTGGTCGAGCCAATGCACCAGCGGCAGCAGGGCCGTCTGGATCATCAGAAGGGCGAAGCCGCCGATCAGGCCGGGCACGGTGTCCGGCGGCGCGACCTTGCCGAGGTAGCGGGCGGCGGCCCGCATGTCGATCTGGCCGATCTGCAGCAGGTCGTCGCCCCGGTCATAGTTCAGCTCAGCCGCGCAGAGCGCGTTGTAGACGGCCTCGCGGTGTTTGGCGGCGGCCTCGAACGTCTTCTTCAGCTCGTCGGAACCGCCGGTGTAGGCGTTGGTGATCACGAAGCGACCGGCGTCGAAGCCCGCATCCTCGCCGACGCCGAAGGCGCGTCGCCACCGGCCCATGATCTGCCGCGCCAGCCGCTCGTGTTGAAAGGATCGCCGCGCCGCGGGCCTGCCCGGCCAGACGTCGGAGAAGGTCTCGGCGACCATGCCGACCACGGCGGGCACCTGGGTGACGCTCGACACCCAGACCGGTCTGCACTGCCGGCGTACGAACAGCAGGACGCAGGTCAGGCCGTAAAGCGTCGCCGAAAGTCCGCTGCCGCGTACATCCGGGCGCACCATGACCAGGCCCAGGTGCAGAATGTCCACGGCCCGCCCGCCCAGGCCGGC
>DBBK01000043.1:1980-6051 GCA_002292165.1 Brevundimonas sp. UBA986 | reverse complement strand
CATCTACTGCGGCCTGTGCCAGGAGGCCTGCCCGGTGGACGCCATCGTCGAGGGACCGAACTCCGAGTTCGCCACCGAGACGCGTGAGGAACTCTATTTCGACAAGCAACGCCTGCTCGAAAACGGCGACCGCTGGGAACGGCAGATCGCGAAGAATCTGGAACTCGACGCGCCTTATCGCTAAGGCGCATCTCGCTTAAACGGAGCCGCGATTCACGGATCGCGGTTCAGGACGAAAAGGGGCGCTGGGCCCATCATGCTGCAAGGCATTGCCTTCTATCTGCTGGCGACGGTCACCGTGGTCTCGGGCCTTCTGGTCGTGACCATGAAGAATCCCGTGCACAGCGTGCTCTTCCTCATCCTGGCCTTCTTCTCGGCCGCGGGGCTGTTCGTCCTGCTGGGCGCCGAGTTCCTGGCCATGCTGCTGGTCGTGGTCTACGTCGGCGCGGTGGCGGTGCTGTTCCTGTTCGTCGTCATGATGCTGGACGTCGACTTCGTCGGCCTGCGCGAGGGCTTCACCCGCTACATGCCGCTGGCGATCATCGTCGCGACCATCCTGCTGATCGAGATGATCCTGATCACCGCCAAGGTCGTGACCGGCGGGGCAGGGGCCACGGCGACGGCGGTTGCGGTCGCCACCCCGGACGCCTCGAACATCGAGACCATCGGCCGGGTGCTCTACACCGACTACGTCTACTTCTTCCAGGCCGCGGGCATCGTGCTGCTGATCGCCATGATCGGCGCCATCGTCCTGACCCTGCGCCACAAGCCCGGCGTTCGCCGTCAGAAGATCCACGATCAGGTCACGCGCAACGCCAAGACCGCCATCGAGATCAAGGGCGCCGTCTCCGGCGCGGGCCTGAACCCCGAGGAGCTTCGCTGATGATCGGCCTGCACGCCTATCTCGTGGTCGCCGCCATGCTGTTCACCATCGGGGTGTTCGGCATCTTCGTGAACCGCAAGAACGTCATCATCATCCTGATGTCGGTCGAGCTGATCCTGCTCGCCGTAAACATCAACTTCGTCGCCTTCTCGACCTATCTGCACGACGTGCAGGGGCAGATCATGGCGATGTTCGTCCTGACGGTCGCCGCCGCGGAGGCCGCCGTCGGCCTCGCCATCCTGGTGACCTTCTTCCGTAACCGCGGCGATATCGCCGTGGACGACGCCTCGGTCATGAAGGGCTGATCGTGAACCTGCACTTGCTCGTCACTCTCGGCGTTTTCGCCCCGCTTCTGGGCGCCGCCATCGCCGGCTTCTTCGGCCGCCGCATCGGGAACATCCCGTCGCAGGCCGTCACGACCGGTCTGCTGTTCTTCGCCTGCGCCGTGGCCTGGACCGTCTTCGGCCAGTGGACCTGGGGCGGCCTGGAGCCCTTCACCGTCCAGATCGCGCCCTTCATCACCGTGGGCGACTTCAAGTCGGTCTGGTCGATCCGCATCGACGCCCTGTCGGCGACCATGCTGATCGTGGTGACCAGCGTCTCCTCGCTCGTCCACCTCTACAGCTGGGGCTATATGTCGGAAGACGACAGCCGCCCGCGCTTCTTCGCCTATCTGTCGCTGTTCACCTTCGCCATGCTGGCGCTGGTCACCGCCGCCGACTTCATGCAGCTGTTCTTCGGCTGGGAAGGGGTGGGCCTGGCCTCCTATCTGCTGATCGGCTTCTGGTTCAAGAAGCCCAGCGCCTCGGCCGCCGCCATCAAGGCCTTCGTCGTCAACCGCGTCGGCGACTTCGGCTTCGCGCTCGGCATCATCACCGTCTTCTGGATGTTCGGCACGATCAACTTCGCCGAGCTGTTCCCGATGATCGCGTCGAAGGCCGGCACGACCTGGGAGTTCCTGGGCCATGACTGGTCGGCGATCGACCTGGCCGCCTTCCTCCTGTTCATCGGCGCCATGGGCAAGTCGGCGCAGTTCTTCCTGCACACCTGGCTTCCGGACGCCATGGAAGGCCCGACGCCCGTCTCGGCCCTGATCCACGCGGCGACCATGGTCACCGCCGGCGTCTATATGGTCTGCCTGCTGTCGCCGATCTTCGAATACGCCCCGACCGCCTCGCTGATCGTGGCCATCGTCGGCGCCATCACGGCCCTGTTCGCCGCGACCGTCGGCATGATGCAGAACGACATCAAGCGGGTCATCGCCTACTCGACCTGTTCGCAGCTGGGCTACATGTTCTTCGCCGCCGGCGTCGGCGCCTACCAGGGCGCCATGTTCCACCTGTTCACGCACGCCTTCTTCAAGGCCCTGCTGTTCCTGGGCGCCGGTTCGGTGATCCACGGCATGCATCACGAGCAGGACATGCGGAAGATGGGCGGCCTGTGGAAGCTGCTGCCGATCACCTATGCCGTCATGGTCATCGGCACGATCGCCATCACCGGCCTGGGCATTCCGGAAGTGGGCGGTTTCGCCGGCTTCTACTCGAAGGACTCGATCATCGAGAGCGCCTTCGCCGCCGCCTCCAGCGGTCACTCGCCGGCCGGCTATTTCGCCTTCTTCATCGGCATCATGGCCGCCGGTCTGACCAGCTACTATTCGTGGCGTCTGATCTTCATGACCTTCCACAACAAGCCCCAGTGGACGGAAGAGGCCCTGGCCGCGCACGCGCATGACGACCATGCGGACGATCACGCCTCGCACGCCCAGATCGAGACCCACTCCGAGCCGGAGGGTCACGACGCCCATGACGATCACGCGCACGACGACCACCACCACGGCCCGCTGCATCCGCACGAGAGCCCCTGGGTCATGGTCGTGCCGCTGCTGCTGCTGTCGGTCGGCGCCGTCTTCGCCGGTATGGTCTTCGCCCCGAACTTCATCGGTCACGGCGAGCACGAGTTCTGGCGTGGAGCCATCTTCACCGGCGCCCACAACCACGTCCTGCACGAGAGCCACGAGGTTCCGATGTGGGTGAAGCTGTCTCCGCTGGTCCTGACCGTTCTCGGCGCCCTGATCGCCTTCTGGATCTACGTCCTCAAGGAAGGCGTCGCGAAGTACTGGGCCGAGCAGAAGAGCCCCGTCTGGGCCTTCCTCTACAACAAATGGTACTTCGACGAGCTGTATGACGCCGTCTTCGTGAAGGGCGCCAAGGCGATCGGCGACGTCTTCTGGAAGATCGGCGACGTGAAGATCATCGACGGCCTGGGCCCCAACGGCGCGGCCTGGTCCTCGCTGAAGTCCGCCGGCTGGCTGTCGAAGTTCCAGTCGGGGTACGTCTACTACTATGCGTTCGTGATGTTGGTCGGTGTCGCCGGCTTCCTCGCCTTCGCTCTCTATGCGTTCGGAGGCTGACCGTGCCCGCAATCCTGAGCATCGTCACCTTCCTGCCGCTGGTCGGGGCCCTCGTGCTCCTGGCCGCGCGGTATACGCAGAAGTCCGCCGAGGCCGCCGCGCCGCTGGCGCGCTGGATCGCCCTGATCACGACCCTGGCCGTCTTCGCGGTCTCGATCGTGCTGGTCTTCCAGTTCGACCCGTCGAACACCGCCTATCAGTTCGTCGAGATGCACAAGTGGTTCGCGGGCGCGAGCTATCATCTGGGCGTCGACGGGATCTCGATCCTGTTCGTCCTGCTGACGGCCTTCCTGCTGCCGATCTGCATCGTGGCCAGCTGGAAGTCGATCGAGACGCGCGTCGTCGAATATATGATCGCCTTCCTGATCCTGGAGACCCTGGTCATCGGCGTGTTCACCGCCCTGGACCTGTTCCTCTTCTACATCTTCTTCGAGGGCACCCTGGTCCCGATGTTCCTGATCATCGGCATCTGGGGCGGGGCGAACCGGATCTACGCCTCGTACAAATTCTTCCTCTACACCCTGCTGGGGTCGGTGCTGATGCTGCTGGCCATGCTGTGGATGGCCTACTACGCCGGCACCACCAGCATTCCGGAGCTGAAGGCCTTCCACTTCCCGGCCGAGTTCCAGCCGCTGCTGTGGCTCGCCTTCTTCGCCTCCTTCGCGGTGAAGATGCCGATGTGGCCGGTCCACACCTGGCTGCCCGACGCCCACGTCCAGGCGCCCACGGCGGGTTCGGTCATCCTGGCCGGCATCCTGCTGAAGCTGGGCGGTTACGG
>DBBK01000043.1:0-1910 GCA_002292165.1 Brevundimonas sp. UBA986 | reverse complement strand
ATCGCCATCGTCTACACCTCGCTGGTCGCCTTCCGTCAGACCGACATCAAGAAGCTGATCGCCTATTCGTCGGTCGCCCACATGGGCTTCGTGACCATGGGCATCTTCGCCGGCAACGCCCAGGGCCTGCAGGGCGCCGTCTTCCAGATGCTGAGCCACGGCCTGATCTCGGGCGCGCTCTTCCTCTGCGTCGGCGTGGTCTATGACCGGATGCACACCCGCGAGATCAGCTTCTACGGCGGCCTGACCTCGCGCATGCCCTGGTACGCGGCCATCTTCCTGATGTTCACCATGGCCAACGTCGGCCTGCCGGGCACCTCGGGCTTCGTCGGCGAAATCCTGACCATGACCGGCGGCTACCAGGCAGCGACCTGGGTGGCCTTCGTCGCCGCCTCGGGCGTGATCTTCTCGGCCGTCTACGCCCTGACGCTCTACCGCAACGTCATGTTCGGCGAGATCGTCAATCCGGCGCTGGCGACCATCAAGGACATCGACATGCGCGAGCTGGCGATCTTCGTCCCGCTGATCATCGGCACCATCTGGCTGGGCGTGCAGCCCGACCTGGTGCTCAACTATACCGCCGCCTCCGTCGACGCCGTCGTCGGCGCGTACCGTGCCGCGATCGGTGGGTGAGATCCTGATGCCTGACCTTTCCTCCGCCCTTCATCTCGCCGCGCCGGAGCTGACGCTCGCCATCGGCGGTCTGGTCCTGCTCGTGCTCGGCGCCTTCATCGGCGAGAAGAGCGCGCGCCTGATCTCGATCCTGTCGGTCGCCCTGCTGATCGCCGCCTCGGCCGTCGCCGCCACCGGCCCGCTGGGCGCGGCCTTCCACGGCGCCCTGGTCGCCGACCCGCTGGCTGTTTACGCCAAGGTCGTCATCTATCTGTCGGGCGCGGTCGCCGTGATCCTCGGCGGCGGCTGGATGCAGCGCGCGAAGATCGCCAAGTTCGAGTTCCCGATCCTGATCGTCCTGGCCTCGGTCGGGATGAGCATGATGGCCTCTTCGGGCGACCTGATCTCGCTCTACGTCGGCATCGAGCTGCACTCGCTGGCCCTGTATGTCCTCGCCGCCTTCCACCGCGACGACCTCAAGGCCTCGGAAGCCGGTCTGAAGTATTTCGTCCTCGGCGCCCTGTCGTCGGGCCTGCTGCTGTACGGCGCCAGCCTGATCTACGGCTTCACCGGCTCGATGCGCTTCGAGGACATCGCCGCCGTCGCCTCGGGCGACCACGTCGGCGCCGGCCTGATCTTCGGCCTGGTCTTCCTGATCTCGGGTCTGGCCTTCAAGGTCTCGGCCGCGCCGTTCCACATGTGGACGCCGGACGTCTATGAGGGCGCCCCGACCCCGGTCGTCGCCCTGTTCGCCACGGCCCCCAAGGTCGCGGCCATGGTCCTGATCGTCCGCGTTCTGGACGGCGCCTTCCTCGGCATCCACGGCCAGTGGGCCCAGGTGCTGGTGCTGATCTCGCTGATCTCGTTCGCGGTCGGTTCGTTCGGCGGCCTGGCCCAGAAGGACATCCAGCGCCTGCTGGCCTATTCCTCGATCATCAACATCGGCTACGCCATCCTCGGCATCGCGGCGGGCACGACCGTCGGCGTCCAGGCCATGCTGATGTTCATGACGCTGTACGTCATCGACCAGTTCGGCTTCTTCTCGATCATCCTGTCGCTCGGCAAGGGCGGCAAGCCGATCCGCCAGATCTCCGATCTCGCCGGCCTGAAGAAGACCCGGCCGGTCACGGCAGTGGCGATCACCGTCCTGTCCCTGTCGGTGCTGGGCATGCCCCCGTTCTCGGGCTTCTGGGGCAAGTACTATGTGTTCGGCGCGGCCGCGAGCGCGGGCTACTGGATGGTGGCGGCGGCGGGTCTGGTCGCTTCGGTCGTGGCGGCCTTCTACTATCTGCGCATCA
>DBBK01000068.1:8336-13237 GCA_002292165.1 Brevundimonas sp. UBA986 | reverse complement strand
TAGTCGTCGTTCAGGATCAGCACCCGATACAGCGAGGGCTTCTGAAGCTTGGGCTTTGTTTCGGTGATCGTGGTGGCGCCGAGGCCTCCACCCTGTTGATCGCCTGGCCTTTGTGACGGCATTCGCATTCCGGAGTTTCGGGGAGTCGAAACACTAGATAGGCAGTGTTCGACGGTTTTTAAGCCTCGTCCAGTCACGGGTTTCGTGAACAGCGTTCAGGGCCCTGAAACTCGCCCGCCGCCGTGCCCGCCGGGCTCCCCCAACAATGCTCGAGCATCCGAAAAGCTGCTTGACACCTTTCATGCGTCAGATATTTCTTACACATGAAAGGGCGGATGCGTTATGACCCCGGGTGATCGTTTGCTGACCGTCCTGTCCGCCCTGGACAACCCCCACCGGCTGCGGGTGCTCGCCGCCCTGCAAGCCGGTGGACGCAACTACGTCAGCCAGCTGGCGCGGGAGATCGGCATCAGCCGCCCCCTGCTGCATCTGCATCTGAACAAGCTGGAAGAAGCCGGCCTCGTGAAGAGCCACCTCGAACTCTCGTCGGAGGGCAAGGCGCTCAACTACTTCGAGATCGCCCCCTTCCATCTGGAAGTCACACCCCGGTCCATCGTGGACGCCGCCGCCTCCCTGACGGCCAAGACGGAAAAATAGGAGACCATTCGTGTCGGAACATCTCTACCTCCTGACGATCTGCCTGCCGCTCGGCACCATCCTTCTGGTGTTCGGGATGCGCTACCTGGCCATCATCCGTCAGGCGAAGGCGAAGACGGATCAGGACGAGGCCTACAGAGCCCTGGCCGAGAGCACCCGCGCCGGCTTGGCCGAGATGCAGGCGCGGCTCGAGGGCATCGAGAAGATCCTCAAGGATGTCGAATAGTGACCGACGCCGCCCTCGCACCCGGCCCCGTCGCCGGCGCTGAAGACGCGCCCCTGCCCCTCTGGCGACTGTACGGACTGCGCGCCGGCTATCTGCTGCTGGCCGTGGGGCTGGGCGTGCAGGTCTGGCCCGGGATCCTGACAGACCATTCCGACTGGGAGCTGATGGAAGGCGTGGTCCAGTGCATGCTGGGCGCGATCGGCCTGCTGGCGGTTCTCGGCCTGCGCTACCCCGTTCGCATGCTGCCGCTGCTGTTCTTCGAGATGCTCTGGAAAGCGCTGTGGCTGGGCTTCGTCGCCGTTCCGCGCCTGATCGAGGGCCGGATGGATGACGGCGCCTGGTCCACCCTGTCGGCCTGTTTGCTGGTCGTCGTCTTCCCCATCGTGACGCCCTGGCCCCGGGTCGTTTCCCTCTTCATCACGGCGCGCGGCGACCGCTGGCGCTGAGCCAGACGCCGCGCCCTCCCCGATCCGGACCGTTTCATGCCCTTTGACATCCGCAGCCGCCCGCTCGCCTACGCCCGCCTCGCCGGCGCCATCTATCTCGTGGTCATCGTGGCCGGGGCGCTCGCCGAGGGCATCGTCATGAACACGGTGACGGTTCCGGGCGACGACGCCGGAACGATCCGGGCGATTCTCGCCCACTCCTCCCTCTGGACCTGGGGTCTGGCGGCGAACCTCGTCATCCCCCTGATCGCCGTGGTCCAGCTCTGGATCGAATACATGCTGCTCCGGCCGGCCGGACGCGGGCTGGCCCTGCTGTTCCTGCTGCTCAACCTCGCCTCCCTCGCGGTGGAGGCGGTCAGCAAGATGTTCCAGCTAATGGTCGTGCCGCTCGCCTCGGGCGGTTCCGGCGGCGCCCTGTCCGAAGCCATGGCGACCTTCGCCCTGACGGCCCACGGCGTGGCGTTCAATATCGCCCTGATCTTCTTCGGCGCGGCCTGCCTCGTCAGCGGGACATTGATCTGGCGGTCCGGATATCTGCCGCGGTTCATCGGCGTCCTGATGCAGATCGCCGGCCTCTGCTACCTCGTCGCCTCGTTCGCCGAACTGCTGGCGCCGTCGTTCGCCCGCATGCTCAGCCCGGCCATCCTGCTGCCCGTGCTGGTGGGCGAGACGAGCTTCTGCCTGTGGCTGCTGATCCGGGGCGTGAACGTCCGCAAATGGAACGAGCGTCAGGACTCGATCGCGCGAGGCTAGGCGTGGCTGCGGGCCGAGGTCGCGCTCAGCTCGATCCCAAGGGCCGGCCATGACCAAAGATTCACGGGACTCCGGCGCCCCACGGACACATCGTGAGTCTGGCCGTGAACTGCGATGGCGGAGACGAACCTATGACCATTCCCGCTCTTCTTCTCGCCCTGGCGCTGGCCCTGCCCGGTCAGGACGCAGCCTCGACGCCCGCCGTGACCGTCCCGAGCGAGCCGGCCCTGTCGACCGCCATCGCGGATCGGGACACTGTCCTGTTCCGCGTCATGTTCGACGACTGCGACCCGGCGGCCCTGGCCGATCTGGTGACCGACGACATCGAATTCTACCACGACCGGGGCGGGCTGATGTCGACGCGGACGGCCTTCGTCGCGGACTACCAGAAGGGCTGCGAGGCGAAGAAGGCCCCCGACGCCTTCCGCTCGCGCCGCGAACTCGTGCCCGGTTCGATGCGCGTCTACGCCATCCCGGGCGCGGGCGCCGTCGAGGAAGGGACCCACCTCTTCTACGAGCGCCGGGGCGACGGGCCGGAGAAGCTGGTCGGGCGGGCGCGGTTCTCGATGTTCTGGAAGCTGGACGCCGATGGCCAGTGGCGGCTGTCGCGCGCCTTCAGCATCGACCATGCGGCGGCTTCCGCGCCGGAATAAACAAAAGGGCCCGGAGCTTTCGCTCCGGGCCCTTCTGGTACGCTACTGAACCGTGAGATCGCCTTAGCGGGCGGCCTGGAACTTTTCGACCGAGGCGGTGACGCGCTCGTTGATCGGCTTGAAGCTGTCCTTGACCGAAGCAGTCAGGGTTTCGGTCATCTTGGTCATTTCGGACATGTAGATTTCCATGGCCGACTTGGTGAAGCTGGTTTGCAGTTCGATCAGCTCCTGAACCGAACGGGCCTTCGACATCGACTGGGCGGCGGCGACGCCCGATTCCCAGCTGGTCTTGCCGTACGACAGGGCCTGGGCCTGCAGGGCCTCGGCGCCCTTCTGGGCGGCGGTGGTCGAGGCGACCACGGCGTCGAGGTTCAGCTTGGACTGGGCGCCCAGCTCGGTCAGCGAGGCGGTGGTCTTTTCCAGACCGTCCTTGAACGCCTGGGCGCTCGCGGTCTGAACCTTCTCGGCCTGTGCCTTGGCGGCGGAGGCGGTTTGTTCGACGGTCTTTTTGACGGCTTCGGCGGTGTCGGCCATGTGAAGTCTCCTGAACCCGGTGATCGGGCCCCGTTCGTGTCGACGGACCCGTGTTGATTGCTCTCGCGACGGAATGCTCCCTCGCGACAGGGCTCATATGGTGCATGTGCGAACACGGGTCAAGGATTTTTGTGCACTGCACAATATGAACGGCGATAACCTGACAAACGACGAAAACGGCTCAGCTTTCGCGTCGTGGGCGAAACGTTCAAATCTCCGTTGAGACCTCGTTAACCACCGCGAAACCCCGAGATCGCATGCTAGGGTTCACCCATTGCGCCGGGGGGCCGCCCAACATTCGCGTTGCGTCTCTGGCCACAGGGACGTCACAGTTACGAGGCTATTCGGTTGCCGATGACCGCTTTCTTCCGTCGCATCGCCGTCGGCGTCATGGCTGTTCTGGCGGTGACCGCCGTCTCGATCTCGCCCCTGTCGCCGATCACCTCGATGGTCGAGGCCCAGTCGTCCGACAACGCCCGCTACGCCGCCATCGTCGTCGACGCCCAGACGGGCGAGGTTCTGTTCGCCCGCCGCGCCGACAGCCCGCGCTATCCGGCTTCGGTCACCAAGATGATGACCCTGTATCTGACGTTCGAGGCTCTGGAAGCCGGACGGGTCAAGCTGGACGACGTCGTCACCGTCTCCCCCCTCGCCGCCTCCCAGCCGCCGTCCAAACTGGGTCTCGCCGCCGGGCAGACGATCCGCTTCGACGACGCCATGCGCGCCACTACGGTCCGCTCCTGCAACGACATGGCCATGGTCCTGGCAGAGCACGTCGGCGGCTCCCAGGCCCGGTTCGCGGCCATGGCCACCCTCAAGGCCCGTCAGCTGGGCATGACCCAGACCAACTACGTCAATCCCAACGGCCTGCCCGACAGCCGCCAGGTCACCTCGGCCCGCGACCTGGCCATCCTGGCCCGCGCCATCATGCGCGACTACCCGCAGTACTACAGCTATTTCGGCCTGCACGACTGGGCCTTCCAGGGCCGCGAGTACCGCAACACCAACGGTCTGCTGCTGGGCGGCGACGGCTATGACGGCATCAAGACCGGCTTCACCAACGCCTCGGGCTACAACCTGGCGGCCTCGGCGGTGCGCAATCACCGCCGCCTGATCGTCATCGTCATGGGCGGCCGCTCCAGCGCCACCCGCAACGCCCATGTCGCCGAGCTGATGAACACCGGCTTCGAGGTCGAGAACCGCCGCGCCCAGGGCGAAAACATCCAGGTGGCCCAGACCTTCTTCGAACAGCGCGGCTTCGGCGTCGACGGCGCCGGTATGAGCGATGGCGCGGGCCCGGTCGCCTATGCCGCCCTGAACGGCGAGCGCGGCTCTCCCGTGCGCGACGATGAGGACGGCGAGGGTTCCACCGCCGTCGCCTACACCGCCCTGCCCTCGCGCGCCCAGCCGCGACCGACCGCGCCGGTGTCATCGCCCATCCATGTGGCCGGGCCCGAGACGGCGCCGCCGTCCAGCACCGCCCGCAGCTATGCCGCCGTCGCCAACCAGCCGCCGCCGGCTCCGGCCCCCGCGCCCCGTCCGGACAATCGCGTCGTCGCCAATGATCCGGGCAGCCTGACCGCTTCCCTGAACGGCGGGGTCGCCGCGCCGCGCACGACGGCTCCGGCCCGG
>DBBK01000068.1:0-8298 GCA_002292165.1 Brevundimonas sp. UBA986 | reverse complement strand
GGGCCGTTGGGCGGTTCAGGTCGGCGCCTTCCGCAGCGAGTCCGTCGCCCGCGACTGGCTGACCGAGGTCAACCGCCGCTTCCGCGCCCAGTTCACCGACGCCGAGCGCGCGGTACAGTCCAACGACGGCTGGTTCCGCTCGCGCTTCACCGGCATGACCCAGGCCAAGGCCGAGGACGCCTGCGAGGCGCTCGCCGCCCGCCGCGTGACCTGTTCGGTAATCCGCCCGGGGGCTTGATCGGCCGCCCGGAGGCACAGGCGCCCGCTTCCGCCTCATGAATCAAGGGACACCGTCGACCTGTTGAGCAGGTTCGCGCCGTCAGGTGCGTTCTGGTACATTGGGGACGCCAACGTGACGGAATAGGTAGACGTACCGCTACAGCGGTCCCTTGGGTGCAGGTTCAAACCCTGTCGTAGGCGATTACCGCAAGCCCTTCAGCAGCCGGTCCCGCGCCGCATTCACCCGCGCGGCCAGACCTTCGGTGCCGCCCTGATCGGGATGGGCGCGGCCCATCAGCCTGCGCCACGCCTCGTTGATCTCGACTTTCGAGGCGGTGGACGACACGCCCAGAATAGCCCGCGCCTCGGCCTCCGACAGGGGTTCGGACTTGGCGGCCCGGGGCGCCACGGCCCGAATGCGCGAACTGAAGATCAGATAGGCGCCGGCCGCGACCATCCCGGCCGTCGCCAGATACGCCCCGTGCGACCCCGCCAGCACCGCCCCGGCCAGCAGGACGGCGCCGAGGACGGTCGCGGCGATGCGCCACTGCCCCCTGCCGGGCTTCTCGGATTGTCGGCCCAGCCGGACCAGGGCCCAGACGGCGATCGCCGCCAGGGCCAGCCAGATCAGACCCATAATGCCTGCTGGCTCAGGCCGCCGCGTCCAGGGCGGACAGGCTGTTCAGCGAGGCCTCGTCCAGACCCATGGCCAGCATCAGGTTGCGCATCTCCTGCCGCGCCGCGACGTGGGCCAGGGACACGGCCACCGGACGCACGTCGTTGGACAGGTCCGCGACCGTCAGGCCGAAGGGGAAGAGCTCGCGATAGATGACCCGGTCGCGCAGACCCGGCCCGACGCGGAAGCCGACGCGCTTGGCCAGCTTGGCCATACGCTCTTCCAGACGGCGGCGGTTGCGGGCCTCGGCGACGGCCAGACGGTTGGTCACCACCAGCCAGTCGATGGCGGCGTGGCGGCCCTCCTTGATGGCGCGCTGCTTGCGGGCCTCCCAGACGCTCTCGGAATAGATGGAGGGCTTGAGCAGCTCCAGCGTCACCGGATCCACCTGACCCAGCAGGTCGAAGTCGACGAAGCTGTCGTTCATCGGGGTGACGATCTGGTCTGCGCGGGCGTGGGCGGCGCGCGACAGGGCGGTGTCGCCGCCGGGGGTGTCGATCAGGATGATGTCGACCTCGCCGCACTGGGCGTAGGCGGCTTCGAAGGTCGCCAGCTGGTCCTCTTCGGACGCCCGGGCCAGGGCCTTGCCGTCGCCGAGGTCCGGCTCGACCGGCATGGGCAGGACGTGGCCGTTGGCGGCGGTCCAGGCGGCGCGGTTGGCGAAGAAATGGGACATGGACCGCTGGCGCAGGTCCAGATCGATGATCGCCACCTTGTGGCCCGCGTGAAGCAGACCCACGACGATGTGGATGGCCAGGGTGGACTTGCCCGCCCCGCCCTTTTCATTGCCGACGACGACGACCTGAGGCTGCGCCATTTTGCGATGACCCGATGCTGGCGACGACTCACTCACGCGTCGTCAATGGTCGCCAGACTCGGGCGCCGCTCCGCCAACGTCAACAAAGGGTTAATGCGTAGCTGTGGACGGACGGTTACGCCCCGTCTCTAGGCTCGGCGCGCGCACCACGGGTCGCTGACCTGGGCCGCGCGGCAGATGGCGACGGCGGCCGAGGCCGGGGCCGCGACCTTCAGCCGCGTCAGGGCGCGCCCGTTGACCGTGGCCTGTTCGAACACGGGCGACAGACCGTTCAGGACCTGACGCGCGGCGCCGGCCTTGACCGTGGTCCAGGCGTGGCGGGCGGCGGCCTCGCTGGAATAGGCGCCCAGCTGGATGACGGTGCGTCCGCCGGTCGCGGCGGGACGCAGCCCGGCGGCCTGGGACGGACGAACCGCCTCGGTCGCGCGGGTGGAAACCTGTTGGACGACGGCGCGGGCCACGGCGGGCGCGGCGGCCTCGGCGACAGCGGAGGCCTGTCGTTCGACCGCCTGGCTCACCGCCTCGGACTTGATCCCGTCGCGGGCGTCCCACAGGGCGTGCGGATCCATGACCTCTACACGCAGGGCCGAGCGCAGGCCGGACTGTGCGGCGGTGCCCGTCAGGGGCGTCGGCGCCGGTGTTGAAGAAGCCGGGGCTTCCGACCCATCCAGACGGATGTCGGCGACCTTCTGGGCGAGGGACTCAAACCGGTGCGGGTCCGCATCCACCATACCGCAGGACGCGGTCGTGAGACCGGCCCCCGACAGCGTGAGGCAAACCAGGACTGGACGAAGCATTCTGCTGGGCGTCATAAGCGCAACCCTACGAAACAGGCTTTGAAACGCCGTTCACGAACACGCTTAAAGCGAAGGGTTAACGTCATAACCATCCCCGAAAACCCTGAGACCCTGCCGATCATCCGGACCGTGAGCGAATTGCGCGCGGTTGTTCGGGGCTGGAGACTGCAAGGTTTGACGGTCGGTCTGGTTCCCACCATGGGCGCCCTGCACGAGGGACACCTGACCCTGGTCAGGGAGGCGCTGCGCCGCACGGACCGGGTCGTGACCAGCGTCTTCGTCAACCCGACCCAGTTCGCGGCTCATGAGGATCTGGGCACCTATCCGCGTCAGGAGGCCCGCGACGCCGAGCTTCTGACCGCCGCGGGCGGCGCCGTGATGTTCGCCCCGACGGTCGCGGAGATGTATCCGACCGGCTTCGTCACCTCGGTCACGGTCGGGGATGCGGCGAAGGGCGGGCCCTCACAGGGGCTGGAGGGCGAGTTCCGCCCGGCCATGTTCGGCGGCGTCGCCGTGGTGGTCTCCAAGCTGCTCAACCAGGTCCAGGCCGACGTCGCCGTCTTCGGCGAGAAGGACTGGCAACAGCTGATGGTGGTGCGCCGCATGGCCGCCGACCTCGACATCCCGACGCAGATCGTGGGCAGCCCGACCCTGCGCGACGACCACGGCCTGGCCCTGTCCTCGCGCAACGCCTACCTGTCCGAAGCCGAGCTGGCCGTGGCGCGTCAGTTGAACGTGATCCTGCGTCAAGCCGCCGATCAGGCCGCCGCGAAGCGTCCCCTCGCCGCCGTCGAGCGCGAGGCCTATGGCGCGATCCTCAAGGCCGGGTTCGACCGCATCGACTATGTCACCGTGCGCCGGGCCGACGACCTGTCCGTCTTCGCCGACGGCGTCGTTGACGGGCCCGCCCGCATCCTCGTCGCCGCCGTCATCGGCAAGACGCGGCTGATCGACAATATGGCGGTCTAGTTACTCGCGGTCAGGGTGACCGGGATGCGCACCTCGCGCACCGGAGCGTCATCGCCGTCCTCGCCCTTGCCGGTCTGGTCCTCGGTCAGGACCACCGTCCCCGCCTGGGCCGTATCGACGGCATAGGTGAGCACCGCCTTGAAGGGCACGGGGCCGGGTTTGGTCCAGTCCGTCTGGGCCTGGGCGGGCGCCTGGGTGAGGAGATTGCCCTGGGCGTCCAGCAGGACGGCGTCGAACACCGCCTCGAAATACCAGTCATTGGGCGCCACGCCCGTGACCGTCAGCGGGCTGGCCGTCGTCGCCCCGGCTGAAGGCGAGGTCAGACTGAACCCGGCGGGATAGACCACCGCCGGAGACGGCGCGGCGGTCTCGGTGGGCCCCGGCCCAACGGTTGACTGGGCGTCGGACGGTTCGGGGGTCTTCGCGGACTGGCCACAGGCGGCCAGACCCAGCAGGAGGACGCCGAGAGCAAGGTGTTTACGCATGGACGGTTCCCGAACCCGACGGCGGAGGCCGCCTGTTCGGGAACGCTCGTCCCTGACTATCGTCGCGTCAAGAGCCTCAGCCGATGGCGCCGACGCAGCCCTCGACCTCGCCCGGGGCCAGGTCGGCGTCGGTCAGGGCCAGGGTCCAGCCGTGGTCAGTGGCCAGGCCCCAGCGGCGGGNNCCGCCGTCGCCCGCGTCACCGCCGGCGGCGACGACCACGCGGCGGCCGGTCGGCAGGGCCGGCGGATCGATCTTGCCGACGGCCAGGGCGGTCGGCTGACCACCGCCGAGGCCGAAACCGTCGAACACCGACAGACTGGACCATTCGCGGCGCAGACCCACCCACCAGGCGTCGTCAGTGTTGATGGCCAGGACGGCGACGCCGTGGCCCTCGGCCGCAAAAGCCAGCGCCGCCTGCGGATCGCGGACCATGCGGATGTCGGCGGCCATGCCGAAGCGCTGGCGGGCGCCGTCGAAGGCGCGGGTCGGGTCGTTGGGGGCCCAGACCTGGACCTGCAGCGTGCCCTGACGGGCCAGACCCCAGCCGACGATCTCGCGCCACAGGCCGGACACGGCCTCGACGTTCTCGGGCTGGCACTGGCTGAGCACGCGACCCAGGACGGTCTGTTCGCGGTCGGGACGCAGCTTGGTGTGAGGGCCGTGCGGCGCGTCCTTGGCCTTGCCGACGCTGGCGGCGATGGCGAGACGGCGCTCGAACAACTCCAGCAACTGGTCGTCGATCAGGTCGATCTCGTGACGCAGGGCGGCCAGGGCCATCTGTTCGGGCGTCATGTCGGCAGGATTCATGTCAGCGGGCCAGACCTGCTTGATGTTGGAATTCGGATTCAGGGTGGAGACGGTCATTTAAGAAGGGCTTTCGCAAGAACGGGAATTTCGATGGGAGGGTGCGAACAGGCGCACAGCCGCTCGGGGTCCGAGCGGTCGCCGGTGAGGCTGTCAGGAGCGAAGCGCGCTCGAGGCCTCAGCCGGCGTATCGAAAGCCGTAATAGGAGCCGCTAAAATAAAAGCCGGCAACCGCGCGCGAACGGGTCGAAAGGGTCAGAACGGAAGCGCGCAGCGGGGACATGGGAGGGTCCAATCGCGGACCAGGACGGTCCGTTGGGCCTTAAGACACGCAACGATCGTGCGTCGTCAACCCTTTTGCGCCCCCAGCAGGACAAAACGCGTCCGGTTATCGGCCGAATCCTGGAGGTCGTGACGCAGAATCGACAGGCCATAGACCTCGGCCGCGGCCATGGGGGCCAGGGCCGCGCGGCTGCGATCGCCGGCCTCGGCGACGTCGCGGGCGGCCCCCGCGGTGTCGAAGGCGACCACGATCTTCGCATTGATCTGCGACAGGGTCTGGCGGCACTGGTCCAGGGCGATGGGGTGGCTTTCGATGGTGCGGATGTCCGCCATCCGCGCGCCCTCGACGGCCATCAGACAGTGCCGGATCGGCCGCCAGACGTCGGCCAGGATGGGAAAGCCCGACTCGCGCACCAGCGTCGCCGCCGGCTCCACCGCCCCGATGGTCGAGTTCTCGATCGGGATCAGGGCCATGTCGCAGTCGCCATCCCGAACCGCCGCCAGCGCCTCGGCGAAGGTCTCGAAGGGCACGGCCTCGTCCCACGGACGCAGGGCCACGCAGGCCTCGTGGCTGAAGGCGCCGGGCGCGCCCTGAAACGCCACGCGGGCGTTGCGGTCGTCTTGCGTCGTATCCGGGGTGGTCATCTGTCTTCTCGCCTCGCTCCGGCATCAAATCCGGACGCCATGTCCGCAACGCGTCCACAACGCATCGCCTTTGCGGCGCCCGGGCGCGCGGGACAAGCCCCGACATTCCCGCTAAGCCTCGAACATCGCCAAAGCTTCAGGGGAAACAGCCGATGACGGACGCCATGCTGAAGAGCCGTCGTCTGGTCCTGATGGGTCTCGGAGGTCTGGGCGCCGGCAGCCTGGCGGGCTGCGTCACCGGCGCCGCATCCGCCCCTCCCCTGCTCACCCCGACGCCCCGCTTCATCGTTCCGCCTCTGGCCCCGATGAACCTCAGGGCGGACCGGATCACCCGCATGACTGTCTGCCTGCGCCCCTTCCGCGCCGCCGGCCCACGCATCGAGGCCGAGCGGATCGGCGACAAGCGGGTGGTGCACAACTATGGCCACGGCGGCTCGGGCTGGTCCCTGTCGTGGGGCTCGGCCCAGATCGTGCGTGAGCTCGCCATGGCGGGCGGGACGACGGATATCGCCGTCATCGGCTGCGGCGCGCTCGGCCTCACCGCCGCCACCACGCTGCAGCGCGCGGGGGCGAAGGTGACCATCTACGCCGCCGACCGCCTGCCCCAGACCCGCTCGGCCCGCGCCACCGGGACCTGGACGCCCTCCTCCCGCATCGCCGACGAGAACAAGGTCGACGCCGCCTTCCCCGACCTGTGGGAAAAGATGGCCCGCGCCTCCTGGGCCATGCATCAGACATACGTCGGCCAGCCCGGCGAGCCCGTGGCCTTCCTCGACCGCTACATCCTGTCCGATACCGCGCCCTCGACCGAGCCGTCCGGCCCGCCGTCCCCGCCGTCGTCGAACCCGGCCATCACCGCCTCGACCCCGCCGCCTCCGCCCGGCGTCATTCGTTTCGCCGACTATGAGGGCGAGGGCCGCCTCAGGGACATCACGCCCCACTCGCACGCCCTGACACCGGACCAGCACCCCTTCCCGGTCGCCTCCGCGCGCCAGACCTCGAACATGCAGTTCAATATCGCCGAGCTGGGCCACAGGCTGATGGCCGACTTCATCGCCGAGGGCGGACGCATCGAGCAGCGGACATTCAACACGCCCGCCGACCTCGCGACCCTGAAAGAGCCGGTGATCGTCAACTGCACGGGATACGGCGCGCGCGCCCTGTTCGGCGATGAGAGCATCGTCCCGGTGCGCGGCCAGATGGCCTGGCTGCCGCCCCAGCCGGAGGTCCGCTACAGCCTCTACTACAACGGCGTCGGCCTGATCTCCCGGCCCGACGGCATCGGGGTCCAGGCCCTGCGCGGCGGCGACATGTTCGGCTATGGCCTCGACAACGAGACGGCCGACCGCGCCGAAGCCGAGGCGGCCATCGAAAGAGCCGCCCCGCTGTTCGCGAAAGCCTTCAGCGCCTGACCGAAGTCAGGCGGCGCGCGACTGGTTCAGACGCCCGACCTTGAGCCGCTCGGCCACCAGGAAGGCCAGCTCCAGCGCCTGGTCGGCGTTCAGGCGCGGGTCGCAGTGGGTGTGATAGCGGCTTGACAGATCGTCCTCGGTCACGGCCGTGGCCCCGCCGATGCATTCGGTGACGTTCTGGCCGGTCATTTCCAGATGGACGCCGCCGGGGTGAACGCCCTCGGCCTCGGCCACATCGATGAAGGTGCGGACCTCGGTCATGATCCGGTCGAAGGGCCGGGTCTTGTAGCCGTTGTCGGCCTTCAAGGTGTTGCCGTGCATCGGGTCGATCGACCAGATCACCTTGTGGCCGCTGTCCTTGACCGCCTTCATCAGGTTGGGCAGGCGCTTGCCGACCTTGTCGTGACCGAAGCGGCCGATGACCGTCATCCGCCCCGAGATGTTGTCCGGGTTCAGCTTGTCCAGCAGCGGCAGCAGGTCGTCCGGCTCCATGGTCGGGCCGCACTTCACGCCGATCGGGTTTTTGATCCCGCGCATGAACTCGACGTGGGCCCCGTCCAGCTGACGGGTGCGCTCGCCGATCCACAGCATATGGGCCGAGGTGTCGAACCATTCGCCGGAACCGCCGTCCAGACGCGTCAGGGCGCTCTCGACGTTCAGCAGCAGAGCCTCGTGCGAGGTGAAGACCTCGACGCGGCTCAGGTCCGGATGGGTCTCCGGAGTGACGCCGACGGCTTCCATGAAGGCCAGGGCCTCGGTGATCTTGTCGGCCAGCTCGCGGTACTGGGCGCCCGCGCCGTTGTCAGCGAAGCCCAGGGTCCAGCGATGGATGTTGTACAGGTCGGCATAGCCGCCGCTGGCGAAGGCGCGCAGCAGGTTCAGCGTCGAGGCCGACTGGTTATAGGCCTTGATCAGCCGCTGGGGATCGGGAAGCCGCTCCTCAAGCGTGAAGCCCGAGCCGTTGATGTTGTCGCCGCGGTAGGACGGCAGCTCGACGCCGCCGATCTCTTCCACGGGGGACGAGCGCGGCTTGGCGAACTGGCCGGCGATACGGCCGACCTTCACCACCGGCTTGCGGCCGGCGAAGGTCAGGACCACGGCCATCTGCAGGATCAGGCGGAAGGTGTCGCGGATGTTGTCGGTCGAGAACTCCTTGAAGCTCTCGGCGCAGTCGCCGCCCTGCAGCAGGAA
>DBBK01000027.1 GCA_002292165.1 Brevundimonas sp. UBA986 | reverse complement strand
CATCACCGGCGGCGTGGTTTCCTCTCTCGGAAAAGGCCTCGCTTCCGCCGCTCTCGGCGCGCTTCTGCAAGCGCGCGGCTACAAGGTGCGTCTGCGCAAGCTCGACCCCTATCTGAACGTCGATCCGGGGACGATGAGCCCCTATCAGCACGGCGAGGTCTTCGTGACCGACGACGGCGCCGAGACCGACCTGGACCTGGGCCACTATGAGCGGTTCACCGGGGTGTCGGCGGCCAGGTCCGACAACATCACGACCGGCCGCATCTATTCGACCATCCTGGAGAAGGAGCGTCGCGGCGACTATCTGGGCGCGACCGTCCAGGTGATCCCCCACGTCACCGACCAGATCAAATCCTTCTGCCTGACGCCCGCCTTCACCGACATCGGCGAGGACGTGGACTTCGTACTGGTCGAGATCGGCGGCACGGTCGGCGACATCGAGGGCCTGCCGTTCTTCGAGGCCATCCGCCAGCTGGGTCAGGACCTGCCGCGCGGCCAGAGCTGTTTCGTGCACCTGACCCTGCTGCCCTTCATCAAGACCGCCGGAGAGATGAAGACCAAGCCGACCCAGCACTCGGTCAAGGAGCTGCGCTCCATCGGCATTCAGCCCGACATCCTGCTGTGCCGCTGCGAACAGCCGATTCCGGCCGAGGAGAAGCGCAAGATCGGCCTGTTCTGCAACGTGCGCGAAAGCGGCGTCATCCAGGCGATGGACTCGGCCGACATCTATGCGGTGCCGCTGGACTATCACCGCGAGGGTCTGGACGCCGAGGTGCTGGCGCACTTCGGGATCACCGACGCGCCGAAGCCCGACCTGACCATGTGGGAAGAGATCGCCCGCCGCCGGCTTCAGCCCGACGGCGAGGTCACCGTCGCCGTGGTCGGCAAGTACACGGTGCTGAAGGACGCCTACAAATCCCTGATCGAGGCCCTGCATCACGGCGGTGTGGCCAACAACGTCAAGGTCAACATCGACTGGGTCGAGGCCGACACCTTCGAGGGCGACCGCGACGCCTGCGAAGAGCGTCTGCAGGGCGCCCATGCGGTGCTGGTGCCCGGCGGCTTCGGCGAGCGCGGTTCCGAGGGCAAGATCGAGGCGGCCCGCTTCGCCCGCGAGCGCAACATTCCCTATTTCGGTATCTGCTTCGGCATGCAGATGGCGGTGATCGAGGCGGCCCGGAACCAGGCCGGCTATCCCAAGGCCTCCTCGACCGAGTTCGGCCCGACCGAGGAGCCGGTCGTCGGCCTGATGACCGAATGGACCCAGGGCAACCAGCGGGTCCTGCGCCAGCAGGGCGGCGACCTGGGCGGGACCATGCGCCTCGGCGCCTATGATTCGACCCTCACCGCCGGCTCGAAGATCGCCGAGATCTATGGCTCGACGGCCATCAGCGAGCGGCACCGCCACCGCTATGAGGTCAACATCAACTACCGCGAGGCCATCGAGGCCAAGGGTCTGGTCTTCGCCGGCCTGTCGCCCGACGGCATCCTGCCCGAAACCGTCGAACGGACCGACCACCCGTGGTTCATCGGCGTCCAGTATCACCCGGAACTGAAGAGCCGGCCGTTCAAGCCGCACCCGCTGTTCGCCAGCTTCATCGGCGCCGCCGTGGTGCAGAGCCGGCTGGTCTGAGCCCGGCGTCGCCCCCGCTCGCAAAACGCGAAAACTTGAACACGGTTTTTGAACGGTTTCATGTTACACATGTGACGCGTTCGATCGGTCAGGCGAGCGTTGAGGCGCCGGGGAGGGCGCGGGCGATGGTCGGTGAGTTCATCACCTTTCTGCACCGGCACGTCCGGATCGTGACCCCTGCCGTGGTGCTGGGGTTCGCGGCGGCGACCTTCGCCGTCTTCCATCTGCTGACCGCGCGCTAGACCGCTTTCGATCCCGCTGGAAACCATCACGGCTTTGGCCGAAGGTGGGCGCATGATTCAGCGCACCCTTTCCCGCCGCTCGACCCTGGCCCTGATGGCCGCCGCCGCCGCGACGCCGGCTTTCGCAAGACAGGGAATGCCGTCAGAGGACTGGGCGAGCCTCGGCGCCGATGTGAAGGCCGAGTTCAAATGGGCCTGGGACCACTATGTCGAAAAGGCCTGGGGCAAGGACGAGATCAACCCGGTCTCGGGCACGTCGCAATCCTTCTTCATCGAGGGCCATGACCTGGGCCTGTCGCTGGTCGAGGCCCTGGACACCCTGTGGATCATGGAGCTGGACGAGGAGTTCCGGGCCGGGGTCGACTGGGTCAAGGCCAACCTCGATTTCGACATCGACGGCGAGGCCCAGGTGTTCGAGACCAATATCCGCCTCGTCGGCGGCCTGCTGTCGGCCCATCTGGCCTGTGGCGATCCGGTGCTGCTGGCCAAGGCGAAGGATCTGGCCGACCGGCTGATGAAGGCCTTCGACGCCTCGCCGCACGGCCTGCCGTACCGCTATGTGAACCTGAAGACCGGCGCGGTGCGCGACCCGGAGACCAACCTCGCCGAGATCGGCACCTATGCGACCGAGTTCGGCCTGCTGGGGCAGCTGACCGGCGACGATCGCTACTACGCCGCCGCCAAACGGGCGATGAAGCATGCGCTGGACATGCGCTCGTCGCTCGGCCTGATGGCGGCGAACATCCATGCCGAGACCGGCAAGTTCACCAGCCGCAACGCCTCGATCGACGTCTATGCGGACAGTTTCTACGAATACCTCTGGGACAGCTGGGAGATGTTCGGCGACGCGGAAATGAAGACGGCCGCGCAGGACTGCATGGCCGCCATGGTCGCCCATCAGGGCCATCGCTACGAGGACAAGCTGTGGTTCCCCATGGTCGACTATGAGACCGGGGCGGTGACCAACACCTCCCAGACCGTGCTGGGCGCCTATCTGGCCGGGCTTCTGGGTCAGGTGGGCCAGAAGGCCGCCGGCGACGACTTCCTGGCCACCTATACGGCCATGCAGGAGAGGTACGTCATCATCCCCGAGAGCACGGATGTGACGACGGGCACGGCGCGGTCGAAGCGCACCGGCCTGCGCCCGGAGTTCGCCGACGCCTGCCTGAATCTGTGGCTGGGGGACCGCGACGACCGGTATCGCGGTCTGGCCGCCATCCACTATCGCAACATGAAGGCCACCTCGAAGGCGGCGTTCGGCTACACCTCGCTCAAGGACATCACGACCCGCCCGATGGAGCAGGGCGACAACTGCCCCGGCTACTGGTGGTCCGAGCAGATGAAGTACTACTACCTGCTGTTCGCCGACGCGAAGCGGGTAGACTACGGCCGGCTCCAGCTGAGCACGGAGGCGAATGTGCTCAGGGGGTTTGTGCGGTGAATCGCAACAGCGCCGACGCTGGGCGGCCAGAGTGTGCGCAGATGGCGACTTCAAGCCAAAATTGCACCGCCATCGGCGAATTACCCCAACGCCGCAGCCGCGCTGGAAGCGCTAATCGCAGTAGTCAAAATGCCTGGGCTTGCCGTCCCAAAGCGTGAACAGTTTTCGGTCACCCCAATAGTAAGGGCGACCATTGGCATCGTTCTTGAATGCGAGAATTCGACCGCGATTGAACCGGCCGGTGGGTCTGGTTACGTCCGCAACTTCGGTCCCTCGTTGCCCGTAGCCATCATGCGCGACGACCTTGGAGCCGATCGGACGTAGGATCACTTCATACGGGTAGTCGGCTTCGATGACCGCGAACGTGTTCCATGTAGTGTTGTAGCCGTGAGAGGCGACCACAATTTTTCCGGTTAGCTCGGTCTGAGGTCGCGAGTGAAGGATGGGCGGGGGATGGGCCTCACCCGACAGGAAGTAGTCGTTCAACTGCTTTGAGATCGACGCGCACCATTCACCCACGCGACTGCCGTCAGCGATGTCCACATGTGGCATGTCGAGGCGGTCGTGGGTGTTCAGAGCGAAGTTGCGTGCCTTGGGCTGATAACGAGACGACGTGACAAACAAGGCTCGCTGGGCCCGTTCCATCTGAGCGATCCCCGCCAAAGCCGCGACTGGCTCCAGCTTGATCGGGCCTTTGTACTTTTTGGCCTGAACGAGAGTCACAATCTCGGGGATCGATTCGCTCTGATAGAGACGAATATCGATGCCGCCGTCGTCACTGCCCGGTCCAAGTTCGGTTCGAAAGCCCTGATTGCGGAATACAGAATCGAGCAACTCTTCAAACTGTCGCCAGTGAAGATTTTGAAGTGCGGATTGGTCTGTCGCAAAGTGCTCGAAAACTTCCGAATGAAAGTCGTAGAGACGCCGTTCTGAGAGCTTTTGAATCCACTGCCAGCGTTGGAGGCGAAGAAAGTCTTGCTGCTTTGCCTCATCGTGTGGGGTGATGTTCATTGTCACGTGGTCTTCCAGTTCGTACCAGAAGCCCATGCCTTCGAGCATTGTGCGAAACTCGTCCTCAAGCTTGTCGGCCCAATCACTCTCCGGATTGAAGACAGAGTGAAGCGGTCCATCGAAATGCATGTACAGAACCTCGCCCTCGCGAGGCGCTTCGTTCCGGTGCTCAAAAGGGATTTTGAAGCCAGCGTCGTACCAGAGGCCGTGCTTCGTCGCCCAAGAGACGATGGCCTTTTTGATCGTCTCGAGCTCGGAGGTCAGAGCATGATCGCGAAGGAGAGCGTCGGTCATTGTCGCGTTCGATCTCTGAGGTGATGAGGCAAATTAGTCCGCTCCATACCCCGTCATCGAATACGGCCGCGCGCCCTGCGCCGCGCCCCAGCTCCGGTTGGGCCGCGCGCTCATGACGAAGCGGAGTTCGCCGCCGGCGCGGATCTCGTCGTCGCCGATCCAGCTGCGGGTCAGGGGACGGCCGTTCAGGGACACCGACCCGACATACGGGTGGGCGTCCGACAGGCCCTCGGTCACGACGGTGAAGGTCTTGCCGTTGGGCAGGTTCAGCACGGCGCGGTCCACGAAGGGGCGGCCGATGACGTACTGGTTGGAGCCCGGCGTGACCGGATAGAAGCCGAGGCCGGTGAACACCAGCCAGGCCGACATCTGGCCGAGGTCGTCGTTGCCGGCGAGGCCGTCGGGGCGGGCGTGGTACTGGCTGTCGACGATCTGCTTGAGCCGGGCCTGGGTGCGCCAGGGCGCGCCCGCATAGACGTACATGTATGCCGAGTGGTGGCTGGGCTCATTGCCGTGGATGTACTGGCCGATCAGGCCGGCGATGTCCTCGGCGTGGGAGTAGTCCAGTTTCGAATTGTCGAAGTCGAACATGGCGTCGAGCTTGGCGACGGTCGCCGCATCCCCGCCC
>DBBK01000201.1 GCA_002292165.1 Brevundimonas sp. UBA986 | reverse complement strand
CTGCCGCTGGCCATCGGCACCGACACCGGCGGCTCGATCCGCCAGCCCGCCGCCTTCACCGGCACGGTCGGGATCAAGCCCACCTATGGCCGCGCGAGCCGCTTCGGCATGGTGGCCTTCGCCAGCTCGCTTGATCAGGCCGGACCGATCGCGAAGAATGTGGAAGACGCGGCCCTGCTGCTCAACTCCATGTGCTCGTTCGACGACAAGGATTCGACCAGCCTTGACGTCCCGACCCCCGACTGGACCGCTTCGGTCGGCAAGTCGGTCAAGGGGCTGCGCATCGGCGTGCCGCGCGAATATGTCGTGGACGGCATGCCCGCCGAGATCCAGGCGCTCTGGGACCAGGGCATCGCCTGGCTGAAGGACGCCGGCTGCGAGATCGTGCCGATCAGCCTGCCGCACACGAAGTACGCCCTGCCGGCCTATTACATCGTCGCCCCGGCCGAGGCCTCGTCCAACCTGGCCCGCTACGACGGCATGCGCTTCGGCCATCGCGCCGAAAAGGCGACCAGCCTGACCGACCTCTATGAAACCTCGCGCGCCGAGGGCTTCGGCCAGGAGGTCCAGCGTCGCCTGACCATCGGCGCCTATGTGCTGTCGGCCGGATTCTACGACGCGTACTACGTCCGGGCCCTGAAGGTGCGTCGCCGCATCGCCGAGGACTTCGACAACGTCTGGGGCCAGGTCGACGCCATCGTGACGCCGTCGACGCCTTCGGCCGCCTTCGCCATCGGCGACAAGGAGGTCGATCCGGTGCGGATGTACCTGAACGACGTCTTCACCGTGACCACCAACCTGGCCGGCCTGCCGGGCCTGTCGGTGCCCGCGGGCATCGACTCCAACGGCCTGCCGCTCGGCCTGCAGGTCATCGGCAAGGCCCTGGACGAGGCCACGGTCTTCCAGGTGGGCGCCGCGCTCGAGAAGGCGGCCGGCTTCACCGGCAAGGCGGAGAAGTGGTGGTGAGTCTGTTTCCCTCTCCCAAAGGGAGAGGGAGGGGCCCGCGAGCGTAGCGAGTGGGAGGGTGAGGGGTTAAGCTCTGTCCGGGAGGGCAGGGCCTGTGATCACTTTCCCACGACATGACCCCTCACCCTTTCGCGCAAGCACGACGGCTATTGCCGCCGTGCGCTCAAGCCCTCTCCCTGTGGGAGAGGGTCGATGACAGGCGATCCGACTGACTTCGCCCGGGAACTGCGCCAGCGGCAGACGCGGGCGGAGGAGGCGTTGTGGAAGGCCCTGCGCGGTCGGCGTCTCGACGGACTGAAGTTCCGGCGGCAGCACCCGGTCGGGAGGTACTTCGCGGACTTCGCCTGTGAGCCGCTTCGGCTGGTCGTCGAGCTGGACGGCGGCGTTCACGATCAGGACGAAGCCCATTTGAACGACTATCTGCGGCAGCAGGAGATGGAGGCGCTCGGCTGGTGCGTGCTGCGGTTTCCGAATGAGCGCGTGCTGTCGGATATCGCGGGGGTTCTTGGTGAGATCCGGCGTCAGGCGCGACTGGCGGCGACCTAACCCCTCACCCTCCCATCGCTATGCGATGGGCCCCTCCCTCTCCCTCTGGGAGAGGGGTCTAAATCACATTCGCCTTCGCGATCCGGCTCAGGTGCAGCGCGCTCGGCCGGGGCTTCCGCTCGAACGTCACCCGATCCACCGCCGCCAGGCCGAACGGCATCGAATAGCCTGAGGTCCATTCGAAATTGTCGAGCAGAGACCAATAGAGGTAGCTGTGCACCGGAATGCCTTCGTCGAGGCACTCCCGCACCCCGTCGAGCGCGGCGTCGATGAAGGCGATGCGGCGGGCGTCGTCGGCGACGGCCGTGCCGCTTTCGGTGACATAGACGGGTTTGCCGACGGCGGCGTGGGCCCAGCGGATCGTGTTCGCGAGGGCCTGAGGATAGAATTCATAGCCCGACATCGTCAGCTCGGCGCCCGGCGGCGGGGGCAGGACGCCGTCCTCTCCGACCGTGAAGCGGGTGTAGGTCTGGACGCCGAAGACATCGGCATGGCTGCGCGCCACGGCGATCCAGTCGCCGTAGAGCTTGTCCCGATACCGCTCCACCAGATCGGGTCGGCCCGGGGACTGGATGTCCTGGGTGGTCAGGGTGATGCCGACCGGCAGGTCGGGGCGGATCTCCTTGATGGCGTCATAGGCCTTGCGGTGGGCTTCCTGCATCAACGGCCCCGCAACCTGCGCATCGGCGAAGGCGAGACGGGAGAAGCGCGGGGAATCGGTCGCCCTGGCCGCCGCCGCGATGGCCGCCGCCACCGTCTCCTTCGCCGCCCGGGTCGAGGGCATCATATCGACCAGCAGGCGGATATTGGCCTCGTTGAAGGTGGTGACGATGTGCATCCGGTCGCCCAGCCGCTCGACCACCTTGGCGCAATAGCGGGCGAAGAGATCGGGCGAATCCGGCGCCTCGAACCCGCCGCGCTTCGCGAACCACAGCGGCGTGGTGAAGTGGTTCAGGGTGATGACCGGCTTCAGGCCGCGCGCCACGCAGGCGTCCAGCATGCGGGAGTAATGGTCCAGTTCGGCGTTGGAGAAGACGCCCTCGCTCGGCTCGATCCGCGCCCACTCCACGCCGAAGCGATGACAGTTGAAGCCGAGCGCCTGGGCCAGGGCGAAGTCGTCGTCGAAGCGGTGATAGCTGTCGCAGGCGTCGCCCGAGCGTTCGCGGAACATGCTGGGCTGCAGGTTCTCCATCAGCCAGGCGTCGGCGTTCGTGTTGTTGCCCTCGCTCTGATACGCCGAGATGGCCGTGCCCCAGAGGAAGCCGGGCGGGGCGGGCTTGCGGCGTCCCTGTGCGGTCCGGGCGGCTGCGGGGGCGGCGCTGGCGGCGACGAGACCCGCGCCTCCGGTCTGGAGCAGGCGGCGGCGCCTGATGCCGGCTTTGTTGTCCATATCGTCCTCCCGGCGGCCTCTGGTCGGGCGGCTCAGGCGGGACGATAATCCTGGTCAAAGAGTCAGTAAAGTGAGCCGGAAGCCGGCCCGGAGCGCAAAACGCCGCATCTCCGGGCCGTTCGGGGAAGGTCTTAGTGGGCCGGCAGGGCCTTCAGGTCGGCGTCGATGGCCGCGATCAGCTCATCGGTGATGTGACCCTGGGAGTAGGGAGCGACCTGACGGAAGGTCATGGACTTGAACTGCTCATAGGCGGGGTGTTTGTCGACGCCCGGCAGGTGCNNTGCTTTTCGACCACGGCCTTGGTCTCCGGATCGGCCATCAGGGCCTCGATGGAGCTTTCGATGGTCGGGTGGGCGGCGTGGGCCGCGGGGGCGGGCGCCGGAGCCGGGGCGGGAGCCGTTTGGGCCGAGGCGGCGCCGGCGATCAGCAGGGAGGCCGCGGCGGCGGCGAACAGGGTCTTTTGCATCTTCTTCTCCGTGGAATGCGCGCCAGATGACCCTGCTTTGGCGACATCCTCAAGACAGGGACTTTCTCGACGCGCCCGACGGCGCTAGGACGACCGGATGACCGACACTGCGACCACCACCGCCAAAACCATTCAGGGCCGGACCGGGCCCTGGGAACTCGTCATGGGACTCGAGATCCACGCCCAGGTGGCTTCGAAGGCCAAGCTCTTCTCCGGCGCCGCCGTGGGCTTCGGCGCGGGCCCGAACGAGCAGGTGTCGCTGGTCGACGCCGGCTTCCCCGGCATGCTG
>DBBK01000052.1:7438-10797 GCA_002292165.1 Brevundimonas sp. UBA986 | reverse complement strand
CATTCCGGCTCGCACACGCCGCAGTCGATGCATTCGTCGGGCGCGATGACCAGGAAGTTCTCGCCCTCATAGAAGCAGTCGACGGGGCAGACCTCGACGCAGTCCATGAACTTACATTTCACGCAGGCGTCGGTGACGATGTAGGTCATGGCGGGCGGAGATCACGTCAGGCGGTTAAGAGAGGGCGGTTCGGGGACATGGCCCCGGCGGCCGGGGGTGTCAACTCAGCGGTTCTATCGACGCCCGACAGCATGGCTTTCTTGTCGCACCGGCCGCGACCGGATCAGGCGGACCCCTCCGCCTGCGGCTCGCCCAGATCGACATAGAGGGCGCGGGCCTCGGCCGGCGGTCCGCGCCGCTCGCCCAGCGCCTCCACGCGCACCGCCCGCACCCGGCCATCGATGGCGAAGGTGATCTCATCGCCCGGGTGGACCAGACGGCTGGGCTTGTCGAGCCGCGTCTGCCGCCCCTGATGGGTCAGCCGCACCGCGCCCCGCTCGACCAGATCCGCCGCGATCGACCGCGACTTGGCGAACCGCGCCCGCCACAGCCAGACATCGACGCGGACCGAGCTCTCGTTCATGGGGGGCGATCATCCTTTCATTGCCTGCGTCCAAACCTGCGCCTTCCGGTCGCGAGCACAAGACGCCGAGGCTCGAAAATCGCCGTTCCCCGCCGCTTGACGGAAAACTCTACATATGTAGAGTTATAACCATGACCGCCTCCGGCCGACGCCTTTCCGTCCAGACCGCGACCGTCCTTGCGGCGCTCGCCCTGAACCCCCAGTCCTGGCTGTACGGACTCGAGATCGCCGCCGCGACCGGGCTGAAGTCGGGCAGCCTCTATCCGATCCTGATCCGCCTGGCCGAGCGCGGCATGCTGGAAAGCCAGTGGCTGGAGCCGGGCATTCCGGGCCGTCCGCCGCGCCACGCCTACCGGATCACCGCCGCCGGCAAGGCCGCCCTGCGCGCCGCTGCGGCCGCCCGCCCTGCCCTCTCGCCGAAAGAATCGCTCGCATGACGTTTCAGGCCCTGATCGCCCGCCCTCTGATGGCCCTCGCCGCCGTCCTGACCCCCGCCTCGCGCACGGAATGGTCGCTGGCGATGCGTCAGGAGTTCGAGGCGCTTCAGGACGGTCCCGGTTCATTGGCGTGGGCCACGGGCTGCCTCGCCAACGTGCTTGGCTGGCGGATACGGGCCGAGGCCCCCTTCGGTCTCACCCTCGCCGCCCTCATCCTCGCGGGCAGCTGGATCAACGGCCAGATCTTCTTCGCCCTCGTCGACACCCTGACGCCACGCGGCCTGTCGTGGATGCCCTTCATGGCCGTTACCACGCCCCTGCTGCAGGCCGGTCTCTGCTTCGGCGTCGCCCTGCTCTGGCCCCGGCGCGCCGCCTGGACGGGCGCATTCTTCCCCTTCGCCTTTGCAATGGGGGCCATGCCGCAGTTCTTCCTGCTCATTCTAAGCCAGGCGCTGGCCGATCCATGGACGACCGTCGGCAATCACCCGGCCCTGCCCAGCATCCTCTTCCCGTTCCTGTTCATCGCGCAGGAAATGTGGCCCAGCGCGCTCGGCGCGGCGCTGGGCTGGGGCGCGTCCCGCCTCTCGCCCGCCCGTCGAACCCCCGCCGTCTGAGCCTTAGTTCGCCGCCTTCTTCCGTCTCGGCCGCTTGCGCGGCGCAGGCTGAGGCGCCGCAGTCAGCTCGGCCAGTTTGGCAAAGGGCGAATCCTTGATGACCACCGGCTTGCCCGGCCGGTCCGGCTGCTGGGCGCGGGTGGTCTTCAGCGCCGCCAGAAGCGCCCCCGCCTCCACCGCCTTCAGGCCCAGTTCGGTCAGGGTCGCGTCGGGGATGTTGCCCTTGCCGGCCGCCTGCTTGGCCTCGGCCAGCTTCTCCAGCAGCTCGACCGGCGCCGACCACCGCCCCACCGCCCGTCGCCCGAACGCCGAAAGCGCGCGCACGGACGGCCCCGGAAGCGGCAGCAGGGCCAGCCCCTCGCCCGACGCCCGGAAAGGTTCGCCCGCGGCGAAGGCCTGGGCCATCACCCGCCCGCGCGCCTTCAGCACGCCCGGCAGCCAGACCGAATGGACGCCCACCCTGATGGCGAAGGTCTTGATCGTGCGCCGCTCGACCTGGCTCAGCGCCGCCAGATCGCGTTCGACGTCGCGCCGGTCGATGATCCCGCCGGCCTCCAGCAAACGGAAGGCGATGCCGCGCGGCAGGCCCTTCAAGCCCCCGCTCTCCACCGCCTGCTTCAGCCGCTTCAGATCGCGCAGCGCCCGGCCTGCCTCCGTCGCCAGCCAGGCCTCGATGCGCCGCTGCGCCCGGTCGCGCGCCGCCTGCGGGCCCAGATCACCGACCAGTCGCACGCGCGGGCTGAACGGTTCGGCGTTGACGATCTTCGCCGCCAGCGCGCCCGACCACAGCACCTCGCCCTCCGGCGTCACCGTGAAGGCCTCATCCGGATCGGCCGCCAGCCGTCCCAGCCGCCGCGTGATCTCCGGCCCCACGGCGCGCAGGGTCGCGGCCTTCAGCGTGCGGTCGGCCAGCAGCGACCCGCCGGTCTGACCGGCGAAGCTGACGCCCTCCAGATGGCCGACGGCCTCCCCGTCCACGGTCACGACTCCGTTGTCCGCGACCTCCGCCAGCGTCCCGGCCCGGTCGTTCAGCGACCGCATCAGGGCCGTGGTCTTGCGGTCGACGAACCGCGCCGTCAGCCGTTCGTGCAGGACGTCGGACAGCCGGTCCTCCAGCGCCCGCGTCTTCTCGCGCCAGCCCTTGGCCTGATCCAGCCAGTCGGGTCGGGCGGCAATATAGCTCAGGGTCCGCACGCCCGACAGCCGCGCCGACAGCTGGTCGATCTGGCCGTCGTCGCGGTCCAGCTCGGCGAAGCGCGGCGCCATCCAGTCGTCGGTCAGCCGCCCGCGCTTGCCGGTCAGGGCCTGGAAGATGTCGCGCGACAGCCGCATATGCTCATCCAGCGTCGTCTTCTGGAAGTCCGGCAGCTGGCAACATTCCCACAGGCGCATGATCGTCCCGCGCGACCGGCTGATGCGCTTGATGTCCTCGTCCTGCATGGCCCGCCGCAACAGGGTCTCGTCCAGGGACTGGGCGGTCAGTTTCAGCCCGGCGCGCTCCGGCGTCTTCGTCAGCGACCGCAGCAGGTCCGGCAGGGTGTCGAAATCCAGCCGGGCGTTCCTCCACTCCGCCGCCTGCACCGGATCGAACTGGTGCGAGACGACCTGCTCGACCAGATCCTCGTCCAGCTCCTCGCATTCGCCGGTGACGCCAAAGGTGCCGTCGCGCACATGCCGCCCGGCCCGGCCGGCGATCTGGGCGATCTCATGGGCGTGCAGCCAGCG
>DBBK01000052.1:0-7367 GCA_002292165.1 Brevundimonas sp. UBA986 | reverse complement strand
CCCATGCCGATGGCGTCGGTGGCGACCAGAAAGTCGACCTCGCCTGACTGGAACAGGGCCACCTGGGCGTTGCGGGTGCGCGGGCTCAGCGAGCCCATCACGACCGCCGCCCCGCCGCGCTGCCGCCGGATCAGCTCGGCGATGGCGTAGACCTGATCCGTGCTGAAGGCGACGATGGCCGACCGGCGCGGCAACCGGGTCAGCTTCTTGGAGCCGGCGTAGGTCAGATGCGACAGCCGCTCGCGGGTGACGATCTCCAGATCCGGGATCAGCCGCCGCATCAGGGGCGCCATCGTCCCGGCGCCCAGGAACATGGTCTCGAACTTGCCGCGGGCGTGCAGCATCCGGCTGGTGAAGACATGGCCCCGCTCGGGGTCGGCCACCAGCTGGATCTCGTCGATCGCCAGGAACTCGACCTCGCGCTCCAGCGGCATGGCCTCGACGGTACAGACCCAATAGTGGGGCCGCGTCGGGATGATCTTTTCCTCGCCGGTGATCAGGGCCACGGCCGAGGCGCCGCGCAGTTTGACGATCCGCTCATAGATCTCGCGCGCCAGCAGCCGCAGCGGCAGGCCGATCATGCCCGAGGCGTGGCCCAGCATCCGTTCGACCGCGAGGTGGGTCTTGCCGGTGTTGGTCGGGCCCAGCACCGCGACGACGCGGGAGGGGCCAAGGCCGGTGGGGCGATCGCTCATGACCTGCATAAGGTGGCGATTCTGTTTCGGTTGCTCAAGCGGCGCCGAGCGCTTCGGAGCAACGCTTTGCCCGCCTCGCCCGTTAGACCGGCCTCGGGGGTGGAGTGGAGGCTTTCTATGCGTATCCCCGTAACAGCGGCCCTCGCCGCATCTACGATTCTGGCCCTCGGCCAGCCCGTTCTGGCCCAGACGGCAAATGCCGACGCCCCAGGCACGGTCGTCCGCGCCGGCGACGACGCCCTGACCTGCCCCCAGATGGCCGATGAGGCCGCGACGATCAGCGCCGACATGGGCGAACGCGGTCCTGGCCTGCTCGGCCGCGCCGCCGGCGTCGCCCGCGCCGGCGCCTCGCTTCTGGTCCCCGGCGCGGGTCTGGCCATGGCCGGGGCCCAGGCCCTGACCGGCTCGAACGGCGAGAAGAAGGAGGCTGCGGCCGACGCCCGTCGCGACCGCTGGAACTATCTGAACGGCCTTTACGCCGGACGAGGCTGCGGCCAGGGCTCGGCGGAAACGGCCTCGGCCTCCGCCGTCCCTGCCGCTGCGACGTCGGCGCCCGCTCCGACGCCATCCGCCCCGGAGATCACCCCGGCCGCCTTCCCGCACTGACGGCCGCCCCTCGCCAGAGCGCCGAAATCGTGGCATCCGCAAGCGCCGCAGTTTCAGAAAGCGACCGCCTTGGCCCGATCGACCCACATCCACTGGCCCGTCCTGATCCGTCAGGCTCACCTCTATCTGGGCATGCTGATCGCCCCGAGCCTGCTGATGTTCGCGGCCAGCGGCGCCTTCCAGATCTTCCGGCTGAACGACGCCAAGCCCGGCTACACCCCGCCCGCCGTCATCAAGACCCTGGGCGAGTTGCACAAGAGCCAGCGCCTGACGGCGCCCCCGCGTCCGCCCCGTCCCGCCCAGCCCGGCGGGCGTGCCCGTGCGCCCGAGGCCGCGCCGAAGACGCCCCTCTCGCGCACCCTGCTGCAATGGTTCTCGCTGGTGGTCGCCATCGGACTGTTCGTCTCGACTGCGCTCGGCATCTGGATGGGGGCCATGCAGAGCCGCTGGAAGGTCACGGCGCGCTGGCTGCTGCTGGCCGGGATCGTCATCCCGGTCCTGGTCCTGTTCATTCCCGGCTGATCAGGCCAGCGAGTCAGGCCTCGAACAGCAGGTCCTCGATCTGGCCCAGCCGTTCCTTGCCGAAGAACATCTCGTCCCCGACCCAGAAGGTCGGCGCTCCGAAAGCCCCGCGCTCGACCGCCGCCGCCGTATTGTCCGCCAGCCTGGCCTTGATCGCATCGGTCTGGGCGAGGGTCAGCAGCCGCTCGGCCTCCAGCCCGGCCTCGTCGATCACCCCCGCCAGCACCGCCGGATCGGCCATCGGCAGGCTGCGCTCCCAGAAGCCGGCCAGCACCGCGTCCGTATAGCGGTCGAACTCCTCGCCGGGCTCGCAGGCGCACAGACCCCGCATGGCCAGCAGGCTGCTGACCGGGAAATGCGGATTCATCTGGAAGTCGACGATGCCGTGCGCCTTCACGAAGCGGCGGATCTCCAGCATCTCATAGTCCAGCTTTCCCTTGATCCCGGCGAAGGCCGAGAACGGCGCCTGGTTGCCGGTCGCCTTGAAGATCCCGCCCAGCAGGCAGGGAATGACGTTCACCGTCGCCCCCGTCCGCCCGACCAGGTCTGGCAGGGCGCGATAGGCCAGATAGGCGTTCAGGCTGGCGAAATCGAAGATGAAGTCGATGGTCTTGGGGGCTGGCATCACCAGGTCTCCTTCCACGGGCGCAGGTCCAGTTCGAACGTCCAGGCGCTGCGATGCTGGCGGTGCAGCCAGACATAGTTCTTCGCGAGTTCATCGGGCCTGACGATTTCGTCGTCGGCCAGCCGGGCCTCCGCATCCGCAACCATCGACCGGATGAAGGCGCCGTCGATCATCCCGTCGACGACGACGTGGGCGACGTGAATTCCCTGCGGTCCCAACTCCCGCGCCATCGACTGGGCCAGCTGCCGGAGCGCCGCCTTGGCCCCCGCGAAGGCTGAAAAGCCCGCCCCGCCCCGCGTCGAGGCCGTGGCCCCGGTGAACAGGATCGTGCCCCTTCCGCGCGGCGTCATCACCCGCGCCGCCTCGCGCCCGGCGAAGAAGCCGGCCAGGGCCGCCATCTCCCAGACCTTGGAATAGACCTGGGCCGTGGTCTCGCGCACCCCGAAGCGGACATTGGCCCCGATGTTGAAGACCACGACCTCCAGCGGCCCCACCTCGGCCTCGATCCGGTCGACCAGGGCGATCATCTCCGCCTCGTCTCTCGCGTCGACGCCGTAAGCGTGGGCCTCGCCGCCTTCGTCGCGGATCGAGGCGGCCAGGGCTTCAAGCTGGTCCAGATGCCGGGGCCGACGGGTCACGCAGACCGCCAGACTATCCCGCGCGAAAGCCCGCGCCACCGCCGCCCCGACACCGTCTCCGGCGCCGACGATCAGACAGACGCCTCTTCCTTCTCCCGTGGTCGCCATTTCGCGATCTCCGTTCAAGAGACAGTTTCAGATCGAAACGGAGGAGATGTCAAAGCCGGATCGGCCGCCCGGCGATCGGGATCAATCAGCCGATTAACGGCGACGCTTCCGGGGGCGGAACAGGCACGAAACGAATCAGGACCGAATCACCGACACGGCCCGATTCAGGATTTGTTCCCTACAAGATATTGTATCTTAAGGGCGATTAACCACAAGCGAGAACAGCGCTTTCGAAACGCCTTTTTGCGGGGATCACCCGGCGCAGGCTCCGCCCCGCGTCACGGGGGCTTTTCCCGCCAGCTTCGAACGGCTAGGTCACCCCCAGTGTGGCTCCGTAGCTCAGCCGGATAGAGCAAGGCTTTCCTAAAGCAGAGGTCGGGGGTTCGAGTCCCTCCGGAGTCGCCACTTCTCCAACCCCCGGAGCCCGCATGAGCCGACTGATCTCGAAGACGCCCGTCTACGAGGGCTGGTCGAAACTCTACAAGGCGACCATCGAGCTCGACTCCGGCGTGGTGATCAGCCGCGAGGTCGAGGATCACGGCTCGGCCGTCGCCGTCCTGCCCTATGATCCCGAACGCCGCGTCGCCCTGCTGGTCCGCCAGATGCGCACCGGCCCGCTCGTCGACGGCGCCGCCGATCCGCATCTGCTGGAAGCCCCCGCCGGCCTCGTCGATCCGGGCGAGAGCGAGGAAGTCGCCGTGCGCCGCGAGGCCCTCGAGGAAGTCGGCGCGACCCTCGGCGTCCTCGACAGCGTCGGTTCCGCCTATTCCTGCCCCGGCGTCTCCACCGAGCGCATCGCCCTCTATCTCGGCGCCTATGCCCTGGCCGACCGCGTCGCGACCGGCGGCGGGCTGGAAGAGGAGAATGAGGAGATCGAGGTGATCGAGGCCCCTCTCGCCGACCTCGCCCGGCGTCAGGACGACGGAACGCTCAACGACATGAAGACCCTGGTCCTGCTCTCGGCCCTGCGCCTGCGTCGCCCCGAACTCTTCTGACGGCCGAGGGCGTTCGACAGCCCGCCCCGCACCGGTCTAGGGTCGCCCGACATTGTTCGGAGCTTTCATGACTGCGTCCCGGCTTCTTCTCGCCGCCTCCTTCGCCGCCCTGACGATGGCGGCCGCGACCGCTGCGTCAGCCCAGACGGCGAGTCCGGCCCGCGCCCCGGCCTCGGCAAGCACCGCTTTCACTCTGACCACCGGCACGCCGCGCACGCCCGAACAGCTGGCCATGCGCTTCGACAAGGCGGACCTGGCCTTCAAGGTCATGCCCGAGACGAAGACCATCGACGCGGTCGCGACGCTGGACTTCACCGCGACCGCCCCGCTCGAACAGCTCGTGGTCGAGCTCGACACCATCTTCGCCGTCTCGTCCGTCTCAATCGACGGACAGCCGCTGGACGCGAGCCAGTGGGCCAATCCCGATGGCCGGATGACCGTCACCCTGCCGACCCCGTTGGCCGCCGGCCAGACGGCCTCGCTCCGCATCGCCTATTCCGGCGCGCCGCATCAGGCGAAGAACGCGCCGTGGGACGGCGGCTTCGTTTGGGCCCAGACCACTGACCACAAGCCGTGGATCGCCACCGCCGTCCAGGGCGAGGGCTGCGATCTGTTCTGGCCCTGTATCGACCATCCGGAGGGCGAGCCCGCCCGCGCCGATCTGCACATCACCGTCCCCTCCGACCTCTCGGCGCCGTCCAACGGCCGCTTCCTCGGCAAGACCGACAACGGCGACGGGACGACCACCTGGAACTGGACCGCGGCCCACCCCGACACCTACGCCGTCGCGCTCAACATCGGGCCGTATGTCGAGATGACCGCCGACTACCACAGCCGCTTCGGCAACACCGTGCCCCTGCACTTCTGGCGCCTGGCCTCCGACCGTCAGGACCGCGCCGAGGCCCTGTTCGCCGAGTTCCCGAAGATGCTCGACTTCTACGAATCCGAAGTCGGCCCCTTCCCGTTTGGCGACGAGAAGATGGGCGTGGTCGAGACCCCGCACCTGGGCATGGAGCACCAGACCATCAACGCCTACGGCAACGCCTACAAGTTGGACGGCAAGGGCTACGATTGGCTGCTCCAGCACGAGCTGGCCCACGAGTGGTTCGGCAACCAGATGACCAACACCAGCTGGGACGACATGTGGCTGCACGAGGGGCTGGGCTCCTACATGCAGCCCCTCTACGCCCGCTGGCTGAACGGCGACCGCTATATGGAGGCCGAGCTGGCGACCATGCGGTTGGCCCTGCACAACACCTTCCCTCTGGTCTCCGGCAAGCCGCAGGATTCCGCCACGGTCTATACCGACGCGACCGGCCCGGGGCTGGACCTCTACAACAAGGGGGCGCTGGTCGCCCATTCGCTGCGGCTGCTGATCGGCGACGAGGCCTTCAAGCGGTCCCTGACCCGGCTGGTCTATGGCCGCCCCGATCCGCGCCCGGGCAATTTCGAGCCCCTCTACGCCTCGACCCCGGACTTCATCCGCATCGTCAATGAAGAGAGCCACAGGGATCTCGGCTGGTTCTTCGCCACCTATGTCTATCAGGCGGCCCTGCCCAAGCTGGTCCTGACCCGCGACGGCGACCGCGCCACGATCGCCTGGGCCGACACCGCCGGCGCCTTCCCCATGCCGGTCGAGGTCGAGGTCGACGGCCAGCTCCGCACCCTGCCGATGCGCGACGGCAAGGGCGACTTCACCGCCCCCGAGGGCGCCCACATCATCCTCGACCCGCACAACAAACTCCTGCGCCAGCTCGACTTCATCGACGCGTACCAGGCCCGCCAGCGCGAGGACAACGGCCCGCCGCGGCCGAGGCACTAGGGCGTTTCCGGGAGCCCCGAACACGGTCCGGATGCGGATAGGCCGTGACAACGGCCAGGTTTGAACGTCTATGCTGACAGGGCCCCTGTGGGCCGCCCGGAGCCTTGTCGTGCAGATCGCTATCCTCACCTTTGACGGTTTCAATGAACTCGACTCGTTCATCGCCGCCGGCATTTTGAACAGAATGCGCGCCAAGGGCTGGGCGGCGCACATCGCCTCGCCCACGCCGGAGGTGACGTCCATGAACGGCGTGACGATCAAGCGTCAGCGGCCGCTGGAATTCGCCAGAGAGGCCGACGCCGTCCTCATTGGCAGCGGGATCAAAACCCGGGATATCGCAAACGACGCCACTATCCTCGACAGTCTGAAACTGGACCCGGCCCGCCAACTCATCGGGGCGCAATGTTCCGGAACGCTGCTGCTGGCGAAGCTGGGGCTTTTGGGCTCCCTGCCGGCGTGCACGGACCTGACGACGAAGCCGTGGGTTATCGAGGCGGGCGTCGAGGTTATCGATGCACCCTTTGTCGCTCACGGAAACATCGCGACCGCCGGCGGTTGCCTCGCCTCACAATACCTTGCGGCCTGGATGATCGCTCGTATGGCGACGGTGGAGGATGCCGAGCAGGCGATCCACTACGTGGCGCCCGTGGGCGAGAAGGACCGCTATGTGGGGCTGGCGCTCGATGCCGTGAGCCCGTTCTTGCCCAAAGACAGGTCTCACGCGGCCTAGGCCGCCGCCTGCCCCGTCATCGACTTCGCCACGGCCTCCGCCACCTTGATGCCGTCGACGGCGGCCGAGAGGATGCCGCCCGCATAGCCGGCGCCTTCGCCCGCCGGGAACAGGCCGCGCACGTTCAGGCTCTGGAAGTCGGCGCCGCGCGTCATGCGGATCGGCGAGGAGCTGCGCGTCTCCACCCCCGTCAGCACGGCTTGCGCGTCGTCATAGCGCGGGATCTTGCGGCCGAAGACCGGCAGGGCCTCGCGCATGGCGGCGATCACATAGTCGGGCATCAGGGGCGCCAGATCGGTCGGCGTCACGCCGGGCTTGTAGCTGGGAATCACCTCCCCCAGCGCCGTCGAGGGCCGGCCCGCCAGGAAGTCGCCGACCAGCTGGCCCGGCGCGAAATAGTCCCCGCCGCCGGCCGCATAGGCGCGGGTCTCCAGATCCCGTTGCAGTTCGATGCCCGCCAGCGGGTGGTCGCTCCCGTAATCCTCGGGCGAGATGCCGACCACGAAGCCGGAGTTGGCGTTCCGCTCATTGCGCGAATACTGGCTCATGCCGTTGGTGACCACGCGGCCTGGCTCCGACGTGGCCGCGACCACGGTGCCGCCCGGGCACATGCAGAAGCTGTAGAC
>DBBK01000186.1 GCA_002292165.1 Brevundimonas sp. UBA986 | reverse complement strand
GGCGGAGCGGGGCGAGGGCGGCTGGCGGCCGGCCTCGCGGGCCGCTTGAGGCGATCCCGCCCGCTTCCCTCCGACCGCGACGCGCGCTAGGCCTCGGGGTCCAACGAGGGCCGACGATGACCACGAGCACCACCGACGTCGTCATCCTGGGCGGGGGCCACAACGGCCTGGTCTGCGCCTTCTACCTGGCGCGGGCGGGGCTGAAGGTGACGGTGCTGGAGCGCCGCGCGGTGGTCGGCGGGGCGGCGGTGACCGAGACCTTCCACCCGGGCTTCCGCAACTCGACCGCCAGCTACACCGTCAGCCTGCTCAACCCCCGGGTCATCGCCGACATGGAGTTGGCCCGGCACGGCCTGCGGGTGGTGGAGCGCAAGGTCTCCAACTTCCTGCCGCTGGACGACGGCCGGTATCTGCTGGCCGGGGAGGGGCGGACGCAAGGCGAGGTGGCGCGCTTCTCGGCCAAGGACGCCGGGCGCCTGCCCGAGTACGAACGGCGGCTGGAGGTCGTGGCGGCGGTGCTGCGCGACTGGATCCTCAAGGCGCCGCCCAACATGACCACGGCTGGATGGCTGGCCGCCCTGCCGGAGCTGGCCGGCGCGGCGGGGCTGGGGCGGCAGGCGGCGGGGCTGGACGTCCAGGGGCGGCGCGACCTGCTGGACCTGTTCGCCAAGTCGGCCGGCGACTGGCTGGACGGCTGGTTCGAGAGCGCGCCGATCAAGGCCCTGTTCGGCTTCGACTCGATCGTCGGCAACTACGCCAGTCCCTATACGCCGGGCTCGGCCTACGTCCTGCTGCACCACGTCTTCGGCGAGGTGAACGGCAAGAAGGGCGTCTGGGGCCATGCCATCGGCGGCATGGGCGCCATCACCCGGGCCATGGCCGCCGCCTGCGCCGAACAGGGCGTCGAGGTGCGGCTTGAGACCCCCGTCGCCGAGGTCCTGACCGAGAAGGGCCGGGTCGTCGGGGCGGTGACCGAGGCCGGCGAGGTCGTGCGCGGCCGGGCCGTGGTGTCGAACCTGCATCCCCGGCTGCTGTTCGACCGGCTGGTCGATCCGGCGGTGGTCCCGGCGGACTTCGCCGAGCGGATGCGGGGCTATGCCTCGGGCTCGGGCACCTTCCGGATGAACGTGGCGCTGGACCGGCTGCCGTCCTTCACCAGCCTGCCCGGAGGCGGGGATCACCTGACGGCCGGGATCATCATGGCCCCCAGCCTGGCCTATATGGACCGGGCCCATGCCGAGGCGCGGCTGCACGGCTGGTCCCGGAACCCGATCATCGAGATGCTGATCCCCTCGACCCTGGACGACAGCCTGGCCCCGGCCGGACAGCATGTCGCCAGCCTGTTCTGCCAGCACGTCTCGCCGGACCTCGCAGATGAGCATCGGGACACGGTGGCGGACCTGATGATCGAGACGGTCGACCGGCACGCCCCGGGCTTCAAGGCCTCGGTGGTCGGGCGGCTGGCGCTGGGGCCGCGCGATCTTGAGCGGCGCTTCGGCCTGGTGGGCGGCGACATCTTCCACGGGCGGCTGACGCTGGACCAGCTGTTCAGCGCCCGGCCGGTGCTGGGCCACGCCGACCACCGGATGCCGGTGCCGGGCCTCTACCTCTGCGGCTCGGGCGCCCATCCGGGCGGCGGGGTGACCGGCGCGCCGGGGCACAACGCCGCCAGGGCGGTGCTCAAGGATCTCAGGCGCTAGACGCTGACTCCGAGCGCCTTCATCAGGGCCTGCTGGACGGCGTCCTCGGTGAAGGGCTTCTGCAGGGTGGGCTGGCCGCGCCACTCCTCGGGCAGGCCGCCCTCGCCATAGCCGGTCGAGAAGACGAAGGGCACGCCCCGTTCCTTCAGGGCGGCGGCGACGGGGAAGACCTCCTTGCCCGCCACATTGACGTCCAGCAGGGCGCCGTCGAACGGGGCGTCGCCGGCGACCACCTTCAGCGCCTCCTCGACCGTCGAGACGGGCCCAAGGGGGGTGCAGCCCATGTCCTCGAGGATGGTCTCCAGCAGCATGGCGACGAGGGACTCGTCCTCGACCACCAGGATGGTGCGTCCTTCCAGGGCCTGGGTCATTGGTCGTGTCCTCTGTCGAGCGGAAGGGTGATCGCCGCGCGCAAGCCGTCGGCGGCGTAGGTGAGTTCGGCCTCGCCGCCAAGGTCATGGCGGACGTTGCGTTCGATGAGCCGGCTGCCGAAGCCCCGGCGGGAGGGGGTGGAGACGGGCGGGCCGTCCAGCTCGCGCCACTCGATGGTCAGCCGGCGGTCGGTCTGATCGGCGACGGACCAGTCGACCATGACCCGCCCCCGGGCGTCGGACAGGGCGCCGTACTTGGCGGCGTTGGTCGCCAGCTCGTGGAAGATCATGCCCAGGGACAGGGCCGCGGCGGGGCCCAGCGCCACGGGCGGGCCGTTGGCGAGCAGGCGCAAGGGGTCGTGAGCTTCGGTCTCGTGCCGCAGGATCTCGGCCAGGTCGGCGCCTTCCCAGTGGGACCGGGTCAGCAGGTCGTGGGTGTGCGACAGGGCCATCAGCCGCGACTGGAAGCTCTCGGCGAAGGTCCGGGGATCATCGTGGGACCGCGCGGTCTGCATGGCGATGGACTGGACCGTGGCCAGGGTGTTCTTCACCCGGTGGTTCAGCTCGTCGATCATCAGCTTCTGGCGCTGGGCGGCCAGCACGCTGTCAGTGACCTCATGACCCTGGACGAAGATGCCGGTGATCCGACCGTCGGCGTCGCGGATGGGCTGGTAGATGAAGTTCAGATAGACGGTGGCCAGAGGGCCGTTCGGGGTGTGCTGGAGCTGGACCTGGCTCTCCTTGCCCTCGAACGGTTCGCCGGTGGCGTAGACGTCGTCCAGGAGCTCGAAGTAGCCCTGACCCTGAAGCTCGGGCAGGGCGTCGCGGATGCTCTGGCCCGTCACGGGGCGGTGCCCGACCAGCTGGGCATAGGCCGGGTTGACCATCTCGAAGACGTGGTCGGGGCCGTTCAGGACGGCGACGAAGCCCGGCGCCTGCATGAACATGTCGATCAGGCGGCCGCGCTCGACCTCCAGCCGGCGGTTGTCCTCCTGCACCCTCTGCGCCCGGGCCATGACGCCGCCGCCGACGATGGCGTCCAGCGCGCTCTCGGCCCCGCCGCCCTCGCGCGCCTGACGCCGCAACAGCTGGAGCTCGGTGATGTCGGTGGTGTGCTGCAGGATGAAGCGGAGCGTGCCCCCGGCGTCCAGGATCGGGCTGTGGGTGCAGCTCCAGTAGCGGTCGACATAGTGGGAGCCGCCCTGACCGTCGGGCAGGGGGATGGCATAGTGGAGCACCGGCAGGTGGTCGGTCTCGCCGGTCGCCAGCACCTTCTGGAACGAGCCCAGCAGCCGTCTGGCGTTGTGGTCGTCGCCGCCCGCGTCGAAGGCCTCCATGACATAGCGGCCGATCAGGGCCTCGCGCGTCTGCTGGGTGACCTCGAGGTAGGCGCGGTTCATCCCGGCGTAGCGCAGCTCGGGCGTCAGCAGCATATAGGGGTTGGGCGAGGCGTCGAACGCCGCCGCCAGATCGGCGCCCAGGTCGCCGGACTTCGCCAGTTCTTTCAACGCCATCCCCACTATGCGCGCGTCTAAACGCACAGCTTGGCGTTCGGTTCAATGGCTTGTCGTCGCACTGACACCTTGGGGTCGCAGATGTGGGGTTGGGCGAGGCGGCCGGGGTCGCTAGGGTGGGCCCATGCCCCTGACAGCCCTCCTCGGCGCCGCCCTTCTGATGACCTCGCCCATGCAGGATCCCCCGCCTTCCGAACAGCCTGTGGTCGCCATCGGCCGGGGCCAGCTGGTGGGGCGCGAGGCGGAGCGCGCCGGGGTGGCGGTCGAGAGCTTCAAGGGCGTGCCCTACGCCCAGCCGCCGGTCGGACCGCTGCGTTGGCGGCCACCGGTCCCCGCCGAGGCCTGGACCGGGCCGCGCGACGCCGGGCAGGTCGGGGCCATCTGCATCCAGCCGCCCGCCAATGGCGACAACGGCGTCGGGCCCCTGCCGATGAGCGAGGACTGTCTGACGCTGAACGTCTGGACACCGGCGCAGAGGGACCATCCGCTGCCGGTCATGGTCTGGATCCACGGCGGGGGCTACATCAACGGCTCGGGCACGGCGGCCCTTTACGACGGGACCAGCCTGGCCAGCCGGGGCGTGGTGGTGGTGACCCTGAACTACCGTCTGGGGCGGCTGGGCTTCTTCGACCATCCGGCCCTGGCGGCCGAGCGGCCCGCAGGCGAGGCGGCCGGCAACTACGGCGTCATGGACATGATCCTGGCGCTCAAGTGGGTCCGGGACCACGTCGCGGCCTTCGGCGGCGACCCGCAGCAGGTGACCATCTTCGGGGAGTCGGCCGGGGGCGTGGCGGTGAGCCAGCTGATGGTCGCCGAAGGGGCGCGCGGTCTGTTCTCCAAGGCCATCGTCGAGTCGGGGCTCGGCCGCCAGCAGGGCGTCGCCCTGGAGGACGTGGCGGACCATGACGCCAGCGGCCAGACGCCGCGCTCGACCCGGGCGCGGGGGGCGGCGTGGGCGGAGCAGGCGGGGGTGGCTCCGACGGCCGAGGCCCTGCGCGCCGTGCCGGCCGAGCGGCTGCTGCAGCCCGCGCCGAGCTTCTATGGCGGCGATCTGATCCTGAACGATGGCGTTGTAATCAAAGAGGATATCGAGACGGCCTTCGCCAATGGGCGCGAGGCGCCCGTGCCCCTGATCATCGGCACCAACTCGGCCGAGTTCTGGTGGATGAAGCCTTCGGACCTGACCCCCTATGGCGAGATCGACGACGCCATGACGCCCGAGGAGAAGGCCGCCTTCCTGACCGGCTATGGCGGGCAGGAGGGCTATGACGCCCATGTCCTGAGCGACCTGGTGTTCAACGAGCCCGCCCGGCATCTGGCCCGGCTGCACGCGGCCAACGGCCATCCGACCTTCCTCTACCGCTTCGACGTGGTCTCGGCGGCGATGAACGAGCCGCATGCGGGGGCGACCCACGCCTCGGAACGCCAGTACGTCTTCGACACCCTCAGCGCCTCGCCCTGGGCGACCGATGCGCGCGACCAGAGGGCGGCGGACCTGATGAGCGGCTACTGGATCCAGTTCGCCCGCGAGGGGGACCCCAACGGCGAGGGTCGTCTGCGCTGGCCCGACCTGCGCGGTGAAGTCGACCAGCTGCTGGAGTTCACCAACGACGGGCCGGTGATCAAGCCGGTCCCCGAGGCCGGGCGGCTGGACCTGATCGAGCAGCTGTACGGACGGCGCAAGGCGCGCTGACCGAGGCGGTTTTGCACGCGGAAAAAGCGGGCGCCAAAAGTGCAATTTTGAAAGTTCTGGGTTAGGTTCATTGCCTATCTCGCTGAAATTGAACGATCCATATCGTGGTATGGATTTGCACTCTGAGTGCAATGAGAGTGCAAGGATCGCTGCCGTCGCGGACGCCTTTCGCCGGTGATGTCAAAGACCAGAAGCAGAGGCTAGCACGTAGGCGGAGCGTGCTGAGCCGAAAGGGCAGTGAGGGTCGGAAGGGCGAGGGATTTCAAAGGGCGGGGTCTATCGGGAATGCGAGGTTGGCAGTGAGGTTTTTGGGCCGGGCCGACCTATTCAGCCTCTGGTCTGAACTGCCCACGGTCGTCGGGCGGAAAGCGTGCGTCGAGCTTTTGCAAGGCGGGCAGGGCGGCCGTTTTCAGGTCGTCCGCCCAACGCTGGATTTCGTCGCAGCGGGTAGCGGTGGGGGCCTCGTGCTCGGCAGCGAAGGTTCGTCCGCGAACGTAGCCGTCGACGAAGACGTGGTCGTAGAAGCGGTAGTCCGCCGTTGGGTGCTCGTCGATCGCGGTCTGGAGAGCATCCCAACGCGCGACCGTGGTCGGGTCCCTGAAGCGGCGACAGGCGCCGGTCGCATAGCCCGCCGCCGTGATCGCGGTCATGACCTGTCGGAGATCCGGACCGGACTTTACGGTCGGGCCGAAGGTGAAGGGAATGCGGAACTGGACGCGGCTCTCAACCGGCTCACCATTGAACAAGGCGGGCTGCCAGCGGAATTCCCGGAACACCGACAGGGCGGCTTCTCCGAACCCGGAATGCTCGGGCGTTTCCGCGATGGCTGCGCAGGTTCGCGCCACGCCCGTGATCTCGACCACGCACGACAGGGTGGCTTCGCCCTCGATAGAGGCCTCCCAGGCTGCCCGCGGCCATTCCGCATTTGGCCAGGGCGCATCCGTCCAGCGCGCGTTTTCAAGACGTTCGGGATGGGCGGCGATTTGGGCCTGAAGTTCCGGCGGGCGTACGACCTCGCCGAGTTCTCCGGCTATCGGTGGTACAGTCTGCAGCGCGGCCGCCATGATGAGCACGAACATGATTTCCCCGAAGTCCGACCCGGGACGGTAGCGCGATGCGCGTGGAGCGGGAAGGTCGGGCGAACCGCTTGACACCCCGCGTATCCCCGCGCCTGCTACGGTCGGTTGAGGGGAGACGATCATGATCCAGCGCATAGCCCTGCTCGCCGGAGCCCTCCTGATGACGGCGGCGCCCGCCATGGCCCAGACGTCGCCGGCGCCGTCGGAGCCAGTCGGACAGGTCGTGGCGTCGCAGGTGATCGCGCCGCAGTGGGAGACGGCGCCCCGGCTGGAGTATCCGCAAGGCGCCGCGTCGCGCGGGGTCTGGGGCGGGACGGTGATGCTGCGCTGTCAGATCGGCCGGGATCGCCGCCTGCATGACTGCAAGGCCATCTCCGAGCGCCCCGCCGATGAGGGCTTCGCCGAGGCGGCGATGAGGGGTCTTGAGGCCGGGGTCATCTCCGAGACCTGGATCAAGGCCCATCCGGGCCGAGAGACGGGCATCCTGCCGGTGCAGTTCCGGCTGGAGTAGGGTCTTCTCACACGCCAAATCCGTCATCCTCGGGCTTGTCCCGAGGACCCAAGGTTCAGCGAAATCGGACAGTGAAGCGAAACGTTGATGCGTCTCCGCACGCGATCATCATCCCGCACGCGGACGTCTGGGTCCTCGGGACAAGCCCGAGGATGACGGGGTTTGTGGATGACGGCGTGGGGGCCTAACCCAGCACCCCGCCATTGGTCCGGATCACCTCGGCATACAGCAGCCCGCTGTCCTTGATGGTCCGTTCCTGGGTTGCGTAGTTGACGTGGGTGATGCCGAAGCGCTTGGCGTAGCCCAGCGACCATTCGAGGTTGTCGAGCAGGGACCAGGCCATATAGCCGCGCACGTCGACGCCCTTTGAGATGGCGTCGTGCAGGGCCTTGAGGTGGTTCTGGAGGTAGTCGACGCGCATCGGGTCGTGGATGCGGCCGTCGATGGCGTGGGGCGGGTCGTACCAGGCCGAGCCGTTCTCGGTGACCATCAGGGGCAGTTTCCCGCCCGTCTGTTCGTGCAGCCAGACCAGGGTGTCGGTGAAGGCGGGGGGATAGACCTCCCAGCCGGTCTCGGTGTGGGCGTGCTGGACCTGTTTGACCGGACGGGCGCGGACGGGCCAGGCGTCGGGGGCGTTTTCCGGAACGGCGCGGGTGTACCAGTTCAGCCCCATCCAGTCGGTCGGCTCGGCGATCAGGTCGAAGTCCTCGGCCGGGAAGTCGCGCATGGCGTCGCCGTAGACGTCCTTCAGCTCCTCCGGATAGCCGCGGCCCATCAGGGGATCGAGGAACCAGCGGTTCATCTGGGCCTCGGCGCGCTTGCGGGCGGCCTCATCCTCGGGCCGGTCGGAGGCCGGATATTTGGGCTCGATGTTGAGGACGATGCCGATGTCGTGCTTGCCGACCTGACGATAGCGACGAACGGCCGCACCGTGGGCGCGCAGGACGTTGTGGCCGGCGATGACGGCTTCGTAGGCGGAGCGGTGGCCGGGGGCGAGGACGCCGTGCAGATAGCCGCCGTCGACGATGACCCAGGGCTCGTTGATCGTCCCCCAGGTCTTCACCCGGCCGTCGAATTTCTCGAACAGGACCTGGCCGTAGTCGGCGAACCAGTCGGCGATGTCGGGGTTCAACCAGCCGCCGCGATCGTCCAGCGCGGCGGGCAGATCCCAGTGGTAGAGGGTGCACAGGGGCTCGATCCCCTTCTCCAGCAGGCCGTCAACCAGACGGTCGTAGAAGTCGAGGCCCGCCGGGTTAATCCGGCCGCGCCCCTCGGGCATGACCCGGCTCCAGGAGACGGAGAATCGGTAGGCCTGAAGGTTCAGCCGGGTCATCAGATCGATGTCCGATCGCCAGCGGTTGTAGTGATCGCAGGCGATGTCACCGGTGTCGCCATTGGCCATCATGCCCGGCGTATGAACGAAACGGTCCCAGATGGATTCCCCCGCGCCGTCGGCCATGGAGGAGCCTTCGATCTGATAGGCGGCGGTCGCCGCGCCCCACAGGAAATTGTCTGGAAACAGATATTTGGAGGTCATCGGGGGAGGGGCCTGCAAAGCTGGGGGACATGGAGTCGCACCGTACGGAACCGAACCCTGTGGCGCCGCATTACAGCGACGGTTGGGGTTGTGACCAAACTACGGCACTTGCGGGGCCGATAGCTAGTGTGCCATGTAACCGCTTACATCGTTTTTATCGACGGACCTTCGATAAGGGGGCCGGTACGAGCAACGGATCAGGGACGGATCATTTGCAACCCTCGGGCGCACAGCCATCAGCGTACGGACTCGCGGCATGAAGCCCGCGACGATCCGTGACGTAGCGCGCCACGCGGACGTGTCCGTGGCCTCGGTGTCGCGCGTGCTGAACGGCGTGGGCGTGGTCAATGAGCCGACCCGCCAGCGCATCCTTCAGGCCGTCGACGTCCTGAAATATGTGCCGCATTCCGGCGCACGCAGCCTGTCGACCAGCCGCACCGACACGGTCGGGGTGATCCTGCCGGACCTGTTCGGGGAGTTCTTCTCGGAGCTGATCCGCGGCATGGACGTGGCGGCGCGGGCGCATGGGCTGCACCTGATCGTCTCCAGCTCGCACGACGACGCCGACGAGGTCTCGGCCGCGGTGCGGTCGATGCGCGGCCGGGTCGACGGCCTGATCGTCCTGTCGCCCTATCTGAACGCCGCCAGCCTGACGGCCAGCCTGGCCGGACGGACGCCTGTGCTGCTGATGAACGGCGGGGCCATGGACGCGGCCCGGCCCTCGATCGTCATCGACAACCGCGCCGGCGCCATGACGGCGGTGGAGCATCTGCTGGGTCTCGGTCGACGCCGCATCGCCCATATCTCGGGCCCCTCGGGCAACCTGGAGGCCGAGGCGCGGCTGGCGGGATACGCCGAGGCCCTGGCGGGCTCGGGCGTGATCGCCCAGGTGCTGGACGGGGACTTCACCCAAGGGTCGGGGCATCGCGCCGTGACCCGGATGCTGGCCTCGGGCGAGCGGCCCGACGCCATCTTCGCCGCCAACGACATGATGGCCGTGGGCGCCCTGCTGGCTCTGCAGGAGGCGGGCGTCCGCTGTCCCGAAGAGGTCGCCGTGGTCGGGTTCGATGACGTGCCGATCGCCGAACTGGTGCGGCCCGCCCTGACCACCCTGCGCATCGATATCGCGGGTCTGGGCAAGCACGCCGTGGAGCGGCTGGTCGGCCTGATCCAGTCGCCGGACAGCGAAGAAGCCAACAACGAAATCCTCCGCCCGACCCTCGTCGTGCGCGGATCCAGCACGGCCGATGCATCGGCCCAATCATCTCCGGCGGAGGCAAAACCCACCGCGCCGGACGAAATTCTCATGGGGGAAATCCAGGATGTCTAGGATGAACACTCGCTCACGCAACCGCGCGCTCGTCATGGGCGCCTCGGCGATGGCCTTCGCCGCCCTGCTGGGATCGGCCGGCATGGCCTCGGCCCAGAACGCCACCTCGACCGTCCGCGGTTCGGTCACCGACGGCGCCGCCGCCGAGCCCGGCGCGACCATCGTCGCCCGTGAGGTCGCCACCGGCTTCGTCACCCGGACCACGGCCAACGCCAACGGCGGCTATACCCTGTCGGGCCTGCGCCCCGGCACCTATGAGGTGACCGCCACGACCGCCCAGGGCGAGACCGGTTCGGACACCGTCAGCATCGGCGTCGGCCAGGTCGGCAGCCTGGACCTGACCGTCGCGGCCGAAACCGCCGCCCCCTCGTCCGACTCGACCGCCGTCGGAGACGTGGTCGTCACCGGCCGTCGCCTGGTGGAGG
>DBBK01000129.1:10876-27302 GCA_002292165.1 Brevundimonas sp. UBA986 | reverse complement strand
CGCGCCGGGCGAAATCTCCGCCAGTGTCGTAGAGGCCGCCGCCAGCACCCGCGAGGTGACCACCAACATCATCGGCGTCAACGAGGCGATCGCCCAGACCAACACCGCCTGCGGCGAGGTCACGACCTCCTCGGGCGAGCTGTCGGTTCAGGCCGAGGCCCTGCGCCGCGAGATGGACGCCCTGCTGGCCGCCTGATCCGGCGACCGATCCTTCCGGCCGGGCCGTCGCGCCCGGCCGGTCCTGTTTTCCGAGTCCGATTTTCCCGAGGTATGAGACTGTGACCTTAGCCAGCCCGGCGATGCCGACGGAGGCCTCGGCCATCCGGGTCATGGTCGTCGACGATTCCGCCGTGGTCCGGGGAATGATCTCGCGTCAGCTCGGGGCCGATCCGGCGCTGACCGTCGTGGCGACCGCGGCCAACGGCGAGCTGGCCCTGGCCGAACTGGACCGGCGGCCGGTCGATGTCGTGGTGCTGGATATAGAGATGCCGGTGATGGACGGCATGGCCGCCCTGGCGCGGATGCGCGAGCGCCATCCGACGGTGAAGGTGGTCATGGCCTCGACCTTCACCCGCCGCAACGCCGAGATCAGCCTCAAGGCCCTGCGCATGGGCGCCGGCGACTATGTGGCCAAGCCGGAGACGGGCCTGGGCGCCGCCGAGGCCTTCCAGCAGGAACTTCTGGCCAAGGTGAAGGCGCTTGGGCGGGCCCGCGCCAGCACACCGCGGGCCCCCGCTGTCTCGCCCACAGCCGCGCCTGCGACCGTCGTGGCCGCTCCGCCGAAGACCCGACCGCATACAGGCAAGTTCGTCCGTCCCGCGGTCATCGCCATCGGCGCCTCGACCGGCGGTCCTCCGGCCCTGCTCAAGGTGTTCGAGGCGATCCGGGGTTCGGTCGAGCAGCCGATCCTGCTGACCCAGCACATGCCGGCCGCCTTCACCGGCCCGTTCGCCGAACAGCTGGCCCGCGCCGGCGACCGCCCCTGCGCCGAGGCCGTCGACGGCGAGCCCGTCCTGCCCGGCCGCTGTTACGTCGCTCCCGGCGGCTGGCACATGACGGTGGAGAGCCCGGGCGTCGGCGTGCCGCCGATCATCCGCCTGAACCAGGAGGCGCCCGAGAACTTCTGCCGCCCCGCCGTCGATCCGATGCTGCGCAGCATCGCCCGGGTGTATGGCTCCGCCGTCGTCACCCTGATCCTGACGGGCATGGGCGCGGACGGGGCCAGGGGCGTCGATTCCATCGCCAGGGCCGGCGGGCGCATCGCCGCCCAGGATGAGGCCACCAGCGTCGTCTGGGGCATGCCCGGCGCCGTCGCCGCCACGGGCCTGGCCGAAACCCTTCTTCCCCTCGACGAGGTCGGCCCCTGGCTGGTCCGGATCTCGGAGCAACGTGCATGACCGGTCCTGATTTCGATTATTTCTGCAAGCTGATGCGCGACCGTTCGGGTCTCGTCCTCTCGGCGTCCAAAGCCTATCTGGTGCGTGGCCGGTTGGAGCCGGTGGCGCGGGCCGCCGGCCTGGCCGACGTCGAGGGCCTGCTGGCGAAGCTGCGCTCGGGCGCGACGGATGCTCTGATCCGTCAGTGTGTGGACGCCATGGCAACCCACGAATCCTCCTTCTTCCGCGACGGCGCGCCGTTCGAACAGCTCGGCAAGACCATCCTGCCCGCTCTGATCAGCCGGCGCCGGGCGTCGAGGCGGCTGCGGATCTGGTGCGCGGCCTGCTCCAGCGGTCAGGAGCCCTGGTCCGTGGCCATGATCCTGAAGGAAAACGCCCAGCTGGCAGGCTGGACCCTCGAGATCGTCGCCACCGACATGTCCGAGGGCATCCTGACCAAGGCGCGCAGTGGCCTCTACAGCGACTTCGAGGTCCGCCGCGGTCTGCCGCCCGAGCGTCTGACCCGGTGGTTCGAGCCGCATGGAGGGGAGTGGCGCGTCCTGCCCGCCCTGAGGGAAATCGTTTCTTTCCGTCCCCACAACCTGCTGCAAGGTGTCGCAGGGCTGGGCGTGTTCGACATCATCCTGTGCCGCAATGTGCTCATCTACTTCGACGTAGAGCGCAAGCGTGAGGTGTTCGTACATCTGGATCGCGCCCTCGCGGATGACGGAATCCTGTGCCTGGGCAGCTCGGAGACCGTTCTCGGCGTCGTGGATACCTTCGCCACGGCGGAGGGAGCCAGAGGCTTGTATCGTAAGGTGAATCAACGTTACGCGGTGGCGTGACAATCCATTCGCGCCAAGCGTGTTTGTCAAAAAACGATCATATCTCGAAGCTTGGCCATTCATGTTAGTGCTTCGCAGTCTCTCTCCCCCGGAGTCCCCGTGTACGTCGATGAATATTCCATCACAGGCGAGCAAGTCCGCGCGGCGCGGGCCCTGCTGAGGGTCGATCAGAAGCAGATCGCGCTCGCCGCCGGCGTCAGCCTGGAGACCATCAAGCGGCTCGAGGCCGTCGAGGGGCCGATCAACGTCACCTCGCGCACCCTGTCGGCCCTGAGAAACGCCTTCCTGAAGTTCGGCGTGGTCTTCGACGGGCGTGAGGACGCCGACCTGGCCGTGGGCTGGGCGCGCCGCGACGTCGGGCTGATCCTGCGCCCGAGCGTGCCGCGCCCCCGGCGGCGGACAGAGCCGGCGCCCCTGACGCGGCTGATGTTCTGGAGCAGGCGTCCTGCTGACACCGGTAGCGCTCCGGGGGCGGGCGGTGTGCCGAAATGGCTGAAGCAGCAGCTGAAAGCGGACGTCACGGGCGCCGAACTCGAACACGGCGACTATCGGATGCAGGTGCTGGAAGGGCCGACAGACGTGATCGCGGCCATGTTCGACACCCTGCGTCGCGACGGCGCCAACGACGAAACCACCCAGATTCAATCGCGGGCGGTGACCGGCCGGCTTTTCGACGGCTGGACCGTGTTCGGCGATGATCCGGACCTGATCGAAGACATCCTGTTCCGCGACGTCGGCCTGACCGGTGAATTCCGCCCGGGCGACCTGGCCCCGGCGACCGCGCTGGGCCTGTTTATCCTCTTGCTGGCGTCCCAGGCGTCCTCGCGGCGGTAGCGCCATCCTCCGCCGTCAGGGATGGCGTCAGGATCGTCGAAAGAATCGACCTTGGCGGTAAAATCCGGCTAGGTGTCGCAGCCGTGCGCGGGTATTCCATGCGCGCACAAGCTCATCTGCCGCGAGACACCGCCCATGACCGCCGCCTTTACCCGCGTTCCCCATCCCTCGCTGGTCACCGCCGCCGACCGCGCCGTGCTGATGGAAGACCCGGGCTTCGGCCGGGTGTTCACCGACCATATGGTGACCATTCGCTACACCGCCGGTCAGGGCTGGCACTCGCACAAGGTCGAGCCGCGCGGCCCGATCCCGCTCGATCCCGCCGCCTCGGTCCTGCACTACGCCCAGGAAATCTTCGAGGGCATGAAGGCCTACAAGACCGACGACGGCCGCGTGGCCCTGTTCCGCCCCGAACAGAACGCCCGCCGTTTCGCCGCCTCGGCCGAGCGTCTGGCCATGCCGGTCCTGCCCGAAGAGCTGTTCCTCGAGGCCGTCGCCGAACTGGTCAAGACCGATGCCGACTGGATCCCGGAAGGCGAGGGCAGCCTCTATCTGCGACCCTTCATGATCGCGACCGAGGCCTTCCTCGGCGTGCGCGCGGCCAATGAATATCTGTTCGTCGTCCTGGCCTCGCCGGTCGGCGGCTATTTCAAGGGCGGCAAGAACAGTGTCACCATCCGGGTGTCGGAGCACTACACCCGCGCCGCGCGCGGCGGCACCGGCGCGGCCAAATGCGGCGGCAACTACGCCGCCAGCCTGATCGCCCAGGCCGAGGCCGTGGCCAACGGCTGCGACCAGGTCGTCTTCCTCGACGCCGCCGAGGGCAAGTGGATCGAGGAACTGGGCGGGATGAACGTCTTCTTCGTCTTCAAGGACGGCTCGCTGCAGACCCCGCCGCTGGGCGGCACCATCCTGCCCGGCGTGACCCGCGCCTCCATCATCCAACTGGCCAGGGACACCGGCGTCACCGTGCGCGAAGCCCCCTACGCCTTCGAACAGTGGCGCGCCGACGTGGCCTCGGGCGAGGTGGTCGAGGCCTTCGCCTGCGGCACCGCCGCGGTCCTGACGGCCATCTCCAAGGTGGTTTCGCCCGGCGGCGACTTCACCATCGGCGACGGCAAGCCGGGCCCGGTCACCACCGACATGCTGGGCAAGCTGGTCGGCATCCAGCGCGGCCGCGTCGCCGACCCGCACAACTGGGTTCAGACGATCATCGAAGCCTGAGGCGCTTCTCGCAGCGCTTCTGAAAGGGCGGCCGAAAGGTCGCCCTTTTCCATGATCTCGACCCGCTCCAGCCCCAGCCAGCCGGACATGGCCCGCAGCTGTTCGGCGAGGACGCGCGGCGTCTCCGCATTCGCGTCCGGCTCGCGCCAGGCGGCCTGGACCAGCAGGGCCGAGCTCTTGCGGTCGCTCTTCAGATCGACCCGAGCGGTGATGGCCTCGTCCTGAAGCAGGGGCAGGACGTAGTAGCCGTGCTCGCGCTTGTGGGCGGGGGTATAGATCTCCAGCCGGACGCGGACACCGAACAAGCGTTCTGTCCGCTCACGGAACCAGATCAGATTGTCGAACGGCGACAGCAGGGCCGCGCCTTCGATGCGACGGGGCTTGCGCGCGGCTGGGTCGAGGAAGGCCGGCTTGTTCCAGCCTTTGACGGAGACCGGGATCAGCTCACCCGCTTCGACCAGTTCGTGGATCCGCGCCCGGCTGTCGGCCAGCGGCAGGCGGAAATAGTCGCGCAGGTCGGCGGCCGTGGCGATTCCCATGGCCCGGGCCGAAATCCGCACCAGTTCGCGCTGGGCGTCCTCAGGGCTCGGCGTCGGCGCCTCGACGACGGCGCGGGGCAGGGCGCGTTCGGGCAGGTCATAGACGCGCTCGAAGCCACGCCGGGTCAGGGTGGTGATCCGTCCGGTCCAGAACAGCCATTCCAGCGCCCGCTTGCCGTCCGACCACTCCCACCAGCCGGGCGCCCCGCGCGGCCCCTCGGCGAAGTCGCCGCCGGTCACGCCGCGCCGTTTGCCGATCTCGGTCAGGATGCCGTCGACATAGTCGCTCTTCTCATGGCCGAAGCGGGCGATGGAGCCCCAGATGCCTTGCCCGGCCTCGGCCGCCGCCATGCGCCAGCGGAACAGGGGCTGGGTCTCGACTGGCAGCAGCGAGGCCTCATGCCCCCAGTATTCGAACAGGCTGCGCTTCTTTCCCCAGGCCTCGCTCTCCAGCACATCGCGTGGATAGGCGCCCAGACGCGAGAAGGCGGGCAGATAGTGGGTGCGGGTCACCACATTGACGCTGTCGATCTGGATGACGCCCAGCTTGCGCGCCGTGCGGCGAAAGGCGGCGGCGTTCACTCCCGCTGGAGACGTCCCGAAACCCTGCGCGGCCAACGCGATGCGGCGGGCCTGGGCGGTGGAAAAAGTTTCAGTCATGGGGCTCTCTGCGACTCGGTCCGCCAGTGAACGACAGAGTGTCGCGGAACGCAAAGGGAACGGCAGCGCTTGCGATCCGGTCCAGCGTGCATAGATGGGTTACGGACGCTTCGGCGTCCCACCCTCCTTCCAGGGTGTTTCCTCCCAAGAGAAACTTCGGCCGTGTCGTTTGACGCGGCCTTTTTTCTGCTTGTCGTTCTAGACGCCGCCACCCTCGGAGAACTCCGGGTCGGGCCGCAGATAACCGCCCTTGCGCAGGCGTTCGACGATCATTTCCGCCGCCTGTTCCGGCGTCATCGAGGCCGTATCGACCACGATTTCAGGGCTCTCCGGCGCCTCATAGGGGCTATCCACCCCGGTGAAGTTCCTGAGCGCGCCCGATCGGGCCTTGGCGTAGAGGCCCTTGACGTCGCGGGCCTCGGCGACCGCCAGGGGCGTGTCGACATGGACCTCGAAGAACTCGCCCGGGCCCAGCAGTTCGCGCGCCAGCCTTCGTTCGGAGCGGAAGGGGGAGATGAAGGCGGTCACGACGATCAGGCCGGCGTCGACCATCAGCTTCGCCACCTCGCCCACGCGGCGGATGTTCTCCACCCGGTCGGCGTCGGTGAAGCCCAGGTCGCGGTTCAGCCCGTGGCGGACATTGTCGCCGTCCAGCAGATAGGTGTGCTTGCCCTCGAACCGCAGCTTCTTCTCGACCAGATTGGCGATGGTCGACTTGCCCGCGCCCGACAGGCCGGTGAACCAGATGACCGCCGGCTTCTGACCCAGATCCGAGGCGCGCGAGGCCTTGGTGACGTCCAGCGCCTGCCAGTGGATGTTCTGCGACCGTCTCAGGGCAAAGCGGATCATGCCCGCCCCGACCGTGGCGTTGGTCATCCTGTCGATCAGGATGAAGCCGCCGGTATCGGGAACCTCCGAATACGGATCGAAGCCGACGGGCCGGTCGAGCGACAGGTTGCAGACGGCAATGCCGTTCAGCGGCAGGGACTTCGCCGCCCGCTCCTCCAGCGTGTTGACGTTGATCTCGTGCTTGATCTCGGTGATCTGGGCCGAGACCGTCCGGGCGCCGACCTTGAGCAGGTAGGGACGGCCGGGCAGCAGGGGCTCGTCGGCCATCCAGACGATGGTGGTCTCGAACTGGTCGGCGACCTCGGGGGCGGAGGTCGCGGCCGCCAGGATGTCGCCGCGCGAGCAGTCGACTTCGTCGGTCAGTGTCAGGGTCACCGACTGGCCGGCGACGGCCTGATCCAGATCGCCGTCCTTCGTCACGATCCGGGCGACGGTCGAGGTCCGGCCTGAAGGCTCGATCCGCACCGCGTCGCCGGGCCGCACCGCGCCCGAGGCGATCAGGCCGGAGAAGCCGCGGAAGTCGAGGTTGGGCCGGTTGACCCACTGAACCGGCATGCGGAAGGGCTTGGACTGCAGCCGGTCGGCGTCCAGCTCGACCGTCTCCAGATGCTCCATCAGGGCGGGGCCGGCGTACCAGGGCGTCGCGTCGCTCTTCGTCGCGATATTGTCTCCGGCGAGGCCCGACAGGGGGATGGCCAGCACGTTCTTGAGCCCGACCTGCTCCGCGAAGGCCGCATAGTCGGCGACGATGGCGTCGAAGACCGACTGGTCGTAGCCGACCAGATCCATCTTGTTCACCGCCAGCACAACGTGGCGGATGCCCATCAGCGACACGAGGAAGCTGTGCCGCCGCGTCTGGGTCAGGACGCCCTTCCTCGCATCGATCAGGATGACGGCGAGGTCGGCGGTCGAGGCGCCGGTGACCATGTTGCGCGTGTACTGCTCGTGCCCGGGGGTGTCGGCGACGATGAACTTCCGCCGGTCGGTGGCGAAGAAGCGATAGGCCACGTCGATGGTGATGCCCTGTTCCCGCTCGGCGGTCAGGCCGTCGACCAGAAGGGCGAAGTCGATGTTCTGGCCCTGCGTGCCGACCCGCTTCGAATCCGCCTCCAGCTGGGCCAGCTGGTCCTCGAAGATCTGGCGCGAGTCATAGAGCAGCCGCCCGATCAGGGTCGATTTGCCGTCGTCCACCGAGCCGCAGGTGATGAAGCGCAGCAGGGACTTGGTCTGGTGGGCCTTCAGATAGGCGTCGATGTCCTGTTCGATCAGGTCCGACGGCCTGTAGGCGTTCGAGGGCAGGTCCATCAGAAATAGCCCTCCTGCTTCTTCTTCTCCATCGACCCGGCTTGGTCATGGTCGATGGCCCGGCCCTGACGCTCGGAGGTCGTGGTCAGCAGCATCTCCTGAATGATGGCCGGCAGGGTGTCGGCGGTGCTTTCGACCGCCCCTGTCAGGGGATAGCAGCCGAGCGTCCTGAACCGCACCGACTTCATCTGCGGCGTCTCGCCGGGCCTCAGGGGCATCCTGTCGTCGTCGACCATGATGATCTGGCCGTCACGCCGCACCACGGGCCGTTCGGCGGCGTAGTAGAGCGGGACGATCGGGATGTTCTCCAGATGGATGTATTGCCAGATGTCCAGCTCGGTCCAGTTGGAGATGGGGAAGACGCGGATGCTCTCGCCGGGGCTCTTGCGGGCATTGTAGAGCTTCCACAGCTCGGGCCGCTGCGCCTTGGGGTCCCAGCGGTGGCCGGCCGAGCGGAAGGAGAAGATGCGCTCCTTGGCCCGCGACTTCTCCTCGTCGCGCCGCGCCCCGCCGAAGGCCACGTCGAAGCCGTGCAGATCCAGGGCCTGCTTCAGCCCCTCGGTCTTCCAGAGGTCGGTATGCAGGGCCGAGCCGTGGTCGAACGGATTGATGCCTTTCGCCAGCGCTTCCGGGTTCTGGTGCACCAGAAGTTCGAAGCCCAGCTCCTTCGCCATCCGTTCGCGCATCTCGTACATGGCGCGGAACTTCCACGTCGTATCGACGTGCAGCAGGGGGAAGGGCGGGGGCGAGGGCCAGAAGGCCTTGGCCGCCAGATGCAGCATCACCGCCGAGTCCTTGCCCACGGAATAGAGCATGACCGGGCGCTCGGCCTCGGCGACCACCTCGCGCAGGATGTGGATGCTCTCGGCCTCCAGTCGCTGGAGGTGGGTCAGGGTCGGCAAGGCGAAATCCTCGGTACTTGAGGGGGCGACATAGCCGGGCTGCATCGCCGTCCCCTCACGAAATAAGCTGAAGCCAGACCATAGGGATGCTTATCGCGTCTTTTGTCGGGCTGCAGGTTTCGCACTGTTTCCGCCCCCGAACATTCCCGGCCAGCCGCCGCTGGTCAGCAGGGCGACGTCCAGCAGGGCCAGAGGCAGGGGCGTCGACACCGGGGCGGCGATGAAGCGGGCGCGCCAGTCGGGCGCGAACTTCGACTTGTAGCTGCGCAGGCCCTGGAAGCCGTACAGGGCGCCGCCCTCCTCGAACACCAGGGCGCCGACGCGGGCGAAGACGGGGGCCAGGCGGCGATCCTCCAGCCCCGCCAGGGGCGCCATGCCCAGGTCGAAGGCCTCGAAGCCCTCCGCCGCCGCCCACTGGATGGCGCGAATGAACAGATAGTCCATCACCCCCGGAGGGGCGTCGGGCAGGTGGCGCATCAGATCGATGGCCACCTCGCGGTCGTCCCCTTCGCCGGGCAACAGGTTGGCGAAGGCCACGATCCGTCCCCCGGGGCAGGTCTCCGAGGTCTGGCGCACGATCGCCAGCGGGGTCAGGTCCAGGTAGGTGAAGTCGAACCGGCCCAGGGAAAAGGCCTTCTCAGCCCCATTGTGGTCCGCGAGCCAGGCGTCCGATACGGCCTTCAACTCGTCGCCGAGCGCACTCGCCGACCCGGCGGGCAGAACCTCGAAGCTCGCCCCCTCGCGCTCCGCCCGATTGATCGCGGTCCTCAGGTTCTGCTTGGCCTTGCCCTCCAGAGAGAACTCCGCGACCGGCACCACGGCGGTCTCGCCCACCTTGCGCATGGCCAGACCCATGGTGGCGAGGTCCGCCAGCACGCCTTCGCCGACCGAATAGAAGACCGCCGCCCCGCCGTAGCTGTCGGCCAGTTCGGCGAAGGCCCAGAGCAGGTCCAGCCGCTCGCTCTTCAGCCCCGCCGGTTCGCCCATGGCGATCCAGCGCCTACCGCGCACGCGGTAGGCCAGGAAGCTGCGGCCCGAGGGGCTGAACAACAGGGTCTTGTCGCCCAGGGTCGCCAGCCAGGCCTCGGGGGTGGCGTGGTCGGCTTGCGACAGCGCCTCCAGAGCCTTGGCCCGATCCGCCGCATTGCCGAGCCGCCGCCGTCCGGACCCCGGTGAGGACAGCAGCGACACAGCCGCCATGGCCAGGGTCAGGATGGCCAGGATCGCCGCCGCCCTCAGGAAGCCCGAGGCCTCGCGGTCGGTCAGGAAGCTCCACCACAGCTGATCGGTGTAGTCGATGTCCCGATAGGCGAAAAAGCCCAGCCAGATCGCCGCGATCACCGCCGTGGTCAGAAGGATCAGCCAGCCGGGCCGCAGCGGCTCCAACAGTCGCGACCGCCGGTTGAAGGCCGTTCGGCAGGGGATCAGCAGGGCGGCGATGATGGCCAGGGCCAGGGCTTCTTCCCAGTCCAGGCCCTTGAGCAGGGAGAAGACCACGCCCGCCCCCATGGCGGCCAGGGCGGTCCAGTAGGCGCCGCGTCGCCGCCGCCACAAACCCGCCGAGAGCAGTAGCAACAGGAAGCCGACCACGCTGGCCGCGAAATGGGACAGTTCGATCAGAACCGGCGACACCGACCCGCTGAGCGCGCGCAGGCGGTCGGAAAAGGCAGGAGTCACGGCCGAGATGATCATCAGGGCGCCGACCGCGAAGACGGCCACGGCGAAGATCTGGGGCGTCGCCTCCCTGGCCAGACCGGCCAGGCGGCGGCCCACGCCGCGTCGCGGTTCGGCTTCGTTCGTCATTCGACCCTGATGCCACGATCCCGTGAATCGTCCAATCGTGACCGCTCCGGGGTCATTTCTGGGCGGTGGAAACAATCCGAAACATTGCGGGTTTGTAATCCTGCGGCGCTCCCGGCCGCGCAGATATTCGGAGAACGGACATGATCCGCAAGACCGCCCTGATGACCGGCATCGCCGGCCTGATGCTGGCCGCCGCCCCGGCCGCCTTCGCCCAGGATGCTCAACCGACGCCTGCCCCCGCCCCGACGCCGGCTCCCGCGGAAGCTCCGGCGACCGCCCCGGCCCAGTCGCCCGGCACCCTGACCCTGCAGCCCGGTTCCGACGTCAAGGGTTCGGACGGCGCCGTCCTCGGCAAGCTGGAAGGCGTCCGCAACAACGCCGGCGCCCAGGAACTGACCGTGCGCGGCACCGACGGCCAGCTGAAGGGCGTGCCGCTCGCCGGTCTCAAGCCGGAAGGCACGGGCGTGACCGTCGGCTGGACGATGGCTGAATTCACTGCCGCCCCGGCCATCCCGGGCGCGCCGGACGCCGCTTCGTCGGCCGCCCCGGCCTCGACCCCGGCGGCCGAGCCGCCCGCGTCGGACGCCGCCTCGCCGGAAGCCGCGCCCCCGGCCTCGGAGTCCTCGACGACTGAGACCAAGCCCGCCGAAGAGCCGGCGACCGAGTCGACCCCGACCGAGACCCCGGCCCCTGAAGAGCCGGCGACCCCGCCGGCCCAACCCCAGGCCTGATCAGGGTCTGATCCGGGCTCAAGCCGGATAGGGATTGTTAATCCTGATGAAACGCGCCGGACCTCCGGCGCGTTTCTGCTTTCAATGGCGCCATAGCGGCGCCCAACAGAGAGGAAGCCCACTATGCGTACCCTTCTTTTGACCACCGCGGCCGCCGCCCTGGCGATCGCTCTTCCCGCCTCGGCCCAGGTGCTCGGCGGCGGTGTCGGAGCCCAGGTGGGGGCTCAAGTCGGCGTGCCCCAGACGGCGCCCATCACCGGCCAGGTCGGTTCGACCGTTCGGGGTGTCGGTGATCTGACACGCGGAACTGTCCGTGACGCGCGCTCTGCCGCCAGCAGCGCCGCCAATGCTTCGGCCTCGGTCCAGTCGGATACGGAGGTCTCCGCCGACCGCAACGGCTCGGAGGCCAGCCTGAACATCTCGACCGGAGCCATGGTCCACGGTTCCGACGGCAATATGCTCGGCTCAGTGGTTCGCCTGACCCGCAACTCGGCCGGTCGCGTCGAAAGCTTCGTGGTCCGTTCCGCCGACGGGACCTTGCGTTCGGTGCCCGCCACGGGCGCTAGCGTCCAGGGCGACGCCGTGGTCACCGCCTGGACCTCGAGCGAGTTCAACCGCGCCGCCCCGGTACAGTAGTCTCGCCTTTCCGGCATGAAGAAGGGGCGGCCCGCGAGGACCGCCCCTTCTTGACGTCTGATCTGTCGATCAGGCCCGGCGCTTGACCAGGCCGAGCAGGAACAGCAGCAGACAGGCGCCGCCGAATGCCACCAGCAGCGTCAGCAGATTGAAGCCGCCCACCGGAATGCCCAGCAGGGCCCCGGCGATCCAGCCGCCCAGAATGGCGCCCACGACGCCCACGATCAGATTCGTCAGCAGGCCGTGATTGCGCCCCATGACCTTTTCAGCCAACCAGCCGGCGACGATGCCGATGATCAACCAACCGATAATTCCCAAGCCCATCATGTCCTCCAAAGCTTGACTGCTTCTGGCGACCTGAACTCCCGTCGGCGACGGAGGTTGCGTTTCGGGATTGGGACGGGCGTTCCCGGTCCCTGGTCCTAAGCTCCCGCCCATAAATAGTTCGCCGAACGCGGCTACTCCCTCGGCTGGGGAAAGCGGCATGTGGTTTGCGGCGAACAAGGCGAGCCGTTCCATTTCGGGACAGTCCGTCAAACTGGGGAATATGGGGCCATGGCCACCGATATCGATCTTCACCTGGGCCGCCGCCTGCGTCGCCGCCGTCGCCTGCTGGGCCTGACGCAGCAACAGTTGGCGCTGCAAGTCGGCATCCGCTTCCAGCAAATCCAGAAGTATGAGTGCGGCGCCAACCGGATCTCGGCCGCCCGCCTGTGGCAACTGGCCGAGGCGCTGGAATCGCCGGTGAACTATTTCTACGACGGCCTGACCGAAGCCATGGAACGCAAGGAAGCGGCCGGGGCCAACGGCGGTGAGATGTTTTCCCGCAAGGAAACCCTCGACCTGATCCAGGCCTACTACCAGCTCGGCGAGCGCCCGCGTCGCCGCCTGCTGGACCTGGCCAAGTCTCTCCACGCCGAAGAGCCGGCGGCCTGAAGCCGTCGTGAGCGCTCGGGGTTCGGGGGCGAGGCGGCGAGGGCCGAGTATTGCAGACCCGGCGGCGGTCCTTGGGGGAGGACACCGGCGACCGGGCGGGGTAGAGGTCATCGCGACCCCTGACCCCTCAAGACCCGGCCCTCGCCCCTCATGACCGAATTCGAAGCCTTCGCCGTCGAACTGGCCCGTGAAGCGGCCGGGGTGACCCTGCCCTTCTTTCGCGGCGACTACGCCGAAGAGAACAAGGCCGGACCCGGCGCTTTCGATCCTGTGACACAGGCGGACAAGGACGCCGAGGCCGCCATTCGCCGCCTGATCGCCGCCCGCTATCCCGACCACGGGGTCATCGGCGAAGAGTATGGCGAGGACCGTCCGGATGCGGAGCATGTCTGGATTCTCGATCCCATCGACGGCACCCGCGCCTTCATTTCCGGCCTGCCGTTGTGGACCACCCTGATCGGTCTGCGGGTCGCCGGCCGACCGTCCGTCGGCGCGATTTCCCAGCCCTATATCGGCGAACTCTTCCTGGGCGGGCCCTCTGGCGCCGTGCTGATGAGCCGGGGTCAGACGAAACCGATCAAGACCCGCGCCTGCGAGCGCCTGACCGATGCGGTCATTTCGACCACGGATCCCGAAATCTTCACCGGCTCGGAACTGGGCGCGTGGACCCAGGTGCGGGCCGCAGCGCGCCTCGCCCGCTACGGCTGTGACGCCTATGCCTATGCGATGGTAGCGGCTGGCCGCATGGACCTGGTCGCCGAGACCAGCCTGAAGCTCTGGGACTGGTCGGCCCTGATTCCGGTGATCGAGGCCGCCGGCGGCGAGGTCACCAACTGGCGCGGCGAACCGGTCGACGGCACGGGCCAGATCCTGGCCGTCGGCGACGTCCGTATCCGCGAACAGGCGCTGGTCACGCTGAAACGCGCGGCGCTCTAGTCACTCCCCAACTGATCCCGCGCTCAGGCAGCGCGCGACCGCGTCGCGCGCGGTAGCGCACCAACTATGCCGCGCCGACCTCGACGTCGTCGGGCTGGGGCAGGGGCCGCAGGTCCTGGGTCGGGGCGACGTAGTCGGACATGGCGTCGAACTCGCTGAGGAAATGCGCCCTCAGATCGTCGGTCTCCATGATGATCTCGTGCTTGGCGCCCGGGACCTCGACATAGCGGCCGCGGCCCAGACGCTTGGCCGCCCATTTGTTGGTCTGCTTCCACACGCGGTCGTCCTCGCCCGCCTGGACGAAGGTGCAGGGGATACGGACGTTCTTCAGGGCCTTGGGCTTGAGCGCGCGCTCGCCGGCGTCCAGGGCGAAGGCCAGCCAGCCCCAGGTCGGGCCGCCGACCGCCAGGTGCGGACAGGCGTAGAGCTGCTGCCGCCACAGTTCGTAGCGGGTCTCGTCCGTGGTCAGGGCGTCCTTTTCGAAGGTGTGGTCGAAGGGATCGTCCGCATCGTCCAGTACGAAGTCCCCGGCCTTGCCGTGACGCAGGTTCCAGCGAACGGCCAGCTTGACCGACCACATCGAGCGCTTGCCCGTCTTGATACGGAGCATCGGGCCCGACAGCACCGCGCCCGAGAACCGCTCTTCGCCGTTCTCCAGCGTGAGCAGGTTCAGAGCCGCGCCCATCGAATGGCCGACCATGATCCAGGGCTTGGGCGCCCGGGTCTCGAAGGCGTCGAGCAGGCGGTGATAATCGTCGAGGAACTCCTCGACCGCGCGGGCGTGGCCCTTCAGCCGGTCGGGCAGCAGCCGGGCCGACAGGCCCTGGCCGCGCCAGTCATGGGCCAGGACGCAGAAGCCGCGCGCCAGGAAGTTGCCGATGACCTCGAAATACTTCTCGATCGGCTCGGTGCGGCCGGGCGACAGAATGACGGTGCCGCGCGGCTTGGCGGCGACCAGGGCCGAGGGCGTCCAGAAGGCGGCGCGCAGACGCAGGCCGCCGGCGCCGCGGAACCAGTCGCCCTGGCCTCCGGGCGGCGACGAGGCGCCGGGCACGCCCATCAGGGGGGCGTTGGCGGCAAAGGCTTGGGCGCGGTTCACTCAGGTTTCCTGAACTTCAAGGTCATGCGGTCGCTCTCACCGATCGCATCATATTTGCTGCGGTCGAATGTGGGATCGGGCGCCTGGCCTTGCGGGGCCGTCAGGCTTTGCGGAGGCAGGGTTCCGACACCGAACGGATGATCCTTGGTATCTGTTGCATTCGCGTTGATTTCTGACGACGCGACGAAAACAAATCCGGCCTCGGCGGCCAGCTGTTTGACGAAGGCCTCCTGGACATAGCCGTTGGCGGCGGCCGGGTCCTGATCCTCGTCGGGAGCCAGGCGATGCTGCTCGATGCCCAGGACGCCGCCGGGACGCAGAGCCTCGAAGGCGTCGCCGAAGGCCTTTTCGGCGATGCCGGTGGCCATCCAGGCGTTGAGGTTGCGCATGAACAGGACCAGATCGGCCGTCCCCGGCGGGGCCACCTCGCCCGACGACGGTCCGAAGGCGGAGAATTTGATGTCGCCGTACAGCTTCTTGTCGGCCGTAAATCGCGTTTCGTAATTGGCCATCAGCGAGGCCTGGGCGGCGTCGGCGCCGGGGCCGGTGCTGAAGCCCGCCGCGTAATAGGTCCCGCCGCCGCGCGCCAGATAGGGGGCCAGGATCTCGGTGTACCAGCCGCTCCCCGGCCAGAAGTCGACCACGGTCATATTAGGCTGCAGGCCGAAGAAGCGCAGGGTCTCCATCGGGTGACGCCATTGGTCGCGCGGACGGTCGGCGGCGCGCCAGGGACCCTGCACGGCCCATTCCAGCGAGCCCTCGGGCGGGCCGGCGGGCGCGGTCGGCGCCGGCGCCTCGGCCTTCTCGACGGGCTTGGCTTTACGGTCGCAGGCGGCGAGACCGAGCGGCGCCAGGGCGACGGCCGCAGCAAGGCCGCTCAGCACCGATCGGCGTGATCCCGTCATCGCTTCTGGTGTCCCGCCGGACGGCGCGCGTTTCTGCATACGGGTCTCCCGCCGAGCCGCCCCCAAACCTTGCGGTTCTGCTCGGGTCGAACGGGCTTAACGGGCTTCGTCGCGGTCGTCAAAGCCACGCGCGAAGGCGTGATCGGGGACCGGACGAACAGCGCCTCAGAAGGGCTTGCGGAAGCGCAGGGTCATGCGGTCGCTCTCGCCTATCGCGTCCAGCGCGGCCCGCTGTTCGGGCGTCAGGGCGCCGGATCCGTCGCGGGCCTGGGACTGGCGGGTCGGCGGCAGGCTCCAGACCCCGAACGGGTGGTCGTGGTCGTCCCCGGGGTTGGCGTTCAGCTCGCTGCGGGCCTCCAGCACGAAGCCCGCCGCCTGGGCCGCGCGGATGACGTAGCTTTCGGGCACATAGCCGGTCGGGGCGGTCGTCGCGACATTCAGCCCCTCGGCGCTGCGGTGCTGTTCCACGGCCAGGACCCCGCCCGGCTTCAACGCCTTGAAGAAGGCCGCCAGATAGGGCTCGGTGCGGCCGTCGCGGGCCCAGTTGTGGAAGGCGCGGGCGACCACGACCATGTCGGCGGTTCCGTCGGCGACCCCCATGCTGTCTGTCGGCTTGTCGACCGGCACATAGGTCCCGCCGGTCGCCGCGGCGTAGGGCTCGAGGATGTGGCGCCACCAACCGGCCCGGCCGGGCTCGATCTCGACCACCGTCAGCCCGGGGGTCAGGCCCCAGAAGGTCAGGGTCTCCAGCGGATGACGCTGGCCGTCGCGGGCGATGTCGGCGGCGGGGCGGGTGTCCGATCCGATCGCGGACTGTAGCGCCTCGTCTTCCTGCAGCACTGGCGG
>DBBK01000129.1:582-10871 GCA_002292165.1 Brevundimonas sp. UBA986 | reverse complement strand
CGGCGCGCGGCGCGCTGGGCCGGGGTTTCGCCGACGCTGGGCGCGTCCTGGGCCAGAACCGGAGCCGCCATCGCGGTAAGAGGCAAGGCGGCCGAGAGGGCGAGGGCGATCAGGCGCATGGTCGTCTCCAGAAGGGTCTCGCCATCCCTAACGGCTCGGGTGGCCGAAGCAAGGCGACGAAACGTCCGCAAGATTGAGGCCTCTTGCGCGGCCGAAACCGCATCCCACATCGGTAGCGAAGGCGCCGATCACCGGGCCTTCTCAGACCCACGGGGCCCAGAAGGGACCGCGGACCTGACCACCCAAGGCGGCTCCGGGCAAAACGCGGAGCGGCTCAATCTTGCTGATCATCAGGAGATCGACATGCGTACCATCGACTTCACCCCCCTCTATCGTTCGGCCGTCGGCTTCGACCGTCTGGCCCGTCAGCTGGAGAGCGCCGCGCGCACCAGCGAGGCCGCCGGCTGGCCGCCCTACAACATCGAGACGACCGCCGAGAACCAGTACCGTGTCGAGATCGCCGTCGCCGGCTTCAAGCCCGAAGAGCTGAACATCGAGGTCAAGGAAAACCTCCTGACCGTCACCGGCCGCAAGACCGCCAATGACGACGCGGCCCCGCAGAAGACCTATCTGCACCGCGGTCTGGCCGAGCGCGACTTCGAGCGCCGCTTCCAGCTGGCCGACTATGTGGTCGTGACGGATGCGACCCTCGACAACGGCCTGCTCGCCATCAGCCTGAAGCGCGAGCTGCCGGAGGCTCTGAAGCCGCGCCGCATCGAGATCGGCACGACGAAAACGCCTCTGATCGAGGGCGAAAGCGCTGCCGCGTAAGCGAGGCGTCGGATTTGATCTGAGTTGGAAGGGGCGGTCTTCGGGCCGCCCCTTTTTCTATGCGGCTTCCGAGGACACGCCGTTGACGTGGTCGATCCGGGCGCCCTTGAAGGTCACCTCGGTCAGGTTGGCGCCCCGGAAGTCCGCGCCCGACAGATCGGCGCGGTCCAGACAGGCGCGGCCGAGGTCGGCGCGCCTGAGGCAGGCGTAGCGAAGACGGCTGTCGGCCAGGGTCGCGGGCAGGGTCCGGCCGCCGCCCATGGGCAGGGGACCTAGCTGCGTATCGGTCAGATTGGCCTTGTTGAGCAGTGCGCCGTTCAGACGTACGCCGCGCAGGTCCGAGCCCGACAGGTCCGCGCCGCGCAGGTCAGCCTTCTCGAGGTTGGCGCCCTGAAGCGCCAGATCCTTCAGGTCCATCCCGACCATACAGGCGCCCTTGACGCTCAGGGCCGGCAGCTTCAGCCCGCCCAGACGGCCGCTCAGCGGGCGCAAATCCTCGTTGTCGAACACCGCGGGCGCGCCGAGGACGCCGCCGCTCTCGGCCCAGGCGTTGGCGTCCAGCGCCTGACGCATCAGCTCCTCGGCCCGCGCGATCGCCGCCGCGGTCGGCGCCTTCAGGACACCGGTCAGATCGGTTTTGTCGAGACGGGCGGCCTCCATCTTCACGCCCGACAGGTCGGCGCCGATCAGGCGCGCCCCGGCCAGGTTGGCGCCCGAAACCTCGGCGTTCTCCAGCATGGCGCCGGACAGGTCGGCGTCCTTCAGATTGGCGCGGGTCAGGACGGCGCCGCGCATGGAACAGTCGGTGAAGTCGGCCTTGTGGGCGCTGACCCCGTCGAAGCGCGAGCCATCCAGCGTCGCCCCGGCGAAGCTGGCGCCGTCGGCCAGACCGACGCGCGTCTCGTGCTTGACCGCCGACAGGCCCTTGGTCTCGTGAGGCATGGCGATGACACCCTCGCGGAAGTCGGCCTGGGTCAGGTCGGCGTTTTCCAGACTGGCGCCCTGCAGACAGACGCCGCGGATGTCGGCGCGGACCAGAACCGCCTCGGACAGATCGGCGCCGCGCAGGTCGCAACCGAACAGGACAGCGCGCTCCATCCGCGCGCCCCGGAGCCTGGCGTTCTCCAGACAGGCGCCGGTGAAGTCGGCGTCGTCCAGCAGCCGTCCGCTCAGGTCCAGGCCGGTCAGGTCGAGGAATTTCAGGGACAGGCGGCGGCCGCCCGCCTTGCCCTCGACGAAGCGGGCGTGGGCGACGAGGAAGAGGTCGAGATCGCCCTGCGAGAGTTTGCGGCGAACCACGGTCATGCGGCGTCGGCCTTGGGATCATAGCCGCGCGCGGCCGTCAGGATCGCGCCCGTGAAGTCGGCGAGGCGGGTCTGGGCGCCGTGCAGGCTGGCGCGGCTGAGGTCGGCCTCGCAGAAGACGGCGCGGCGCAGATCGGCGCCGGACAGGTCCGCGCCCCTCAGGGAGGCGCCGGTCAGGTCGGCGGGCAACAGGCGTTCCGGCCCCAGCATCAACGGCCCCAGCTGGGCCTCGCGCAGATCGGCGCCGCCCAGTCGCGCGCCGTTCAGCCGGGCGCCGCGCAGGTCGGCGCGGCGCAGCCGGGTCGAACGCAGGTCCGCTCCCTGAAGCTGGGCGCCCTGAAGCTGAACCCCCTCCATGTCGAGGCCGTAGAAGACCGCGCCCTTGGCCGACAGGGCCGTCAGGTTCAGGCCGGTGATCGAGCCCAGCGGACGCAGGTCGACGCCGTCGAAGACCGAGGGCTGGCCCTGGGCGCCGCCGGTCTCGCACCAGACGGCGTGGTCGTGCAGCATGTCGGCGGCGGGCATCTTGGCGACGGAGGCGCAGGCCGAACCCTTGTCGGTCAGGGCGCCGTCCAGATTGGCGCCGTCGGTGCGCCACATGGAGGCGGTGACGCCGACGAGGACCGCATCGCGCAGGTCGGCCCCGGTCAGGTCGGCGCCCGACAGATCGGCTCCGGCGAGGTCGGCGCCGCGGAAGTTGGCGGATTTCAGATTGGCGCGCACCAGCTTGCAGCCGGTCATGATGGCGTCGGAGAAGTCGGCCGCCTGGGCGGCGATGCCGGACAGGCGAGAACGCTGCAGATTGGCGCCGGCCAGGCAGGCGCCCTGGGCCTGGGTCTCGTTGCGCTTCTTGGGCTCGACGACGCGGAAGCCGTCTTTCGCGTCGGCGGTCGCCAGGGTGCCTTCGCGCAAATCGGCTTCGAACAGGTCGGCGCCCGACAGATCGGCGCCGCGCAGACAGGCGCCGCGCAGGTCCGCTCGCCTCAGGCTGGCGTCGATCAGGATCGCCTCCTGCATGTCGGTGCCGAAGAAGGTGGCGTTGTCCAGCTTGGCGCCGGTCAGGTCGCAGCCGGCCATCTCGGCGGCGGAGAAGTCGGCGTCGGTCAGGTTGCGGCCGCTGAGGTCCAGGCCCGACAGGTCCATCCAGGCGAAGACGGCGCGCGCTCCGCCCGGACGCGCCTGCCAAAGGCGGTCATGTCGGGCGCAGATGACGTTCAGCTCTTGCTGGCTGATCCGCTTGCGCAGCTTTTCCTCGGGGGCTCCCATCCGGGCACTATCCGCCCGGCGCATTTAAGGAAGCCTTGCGAAAACGGGGGTTTCGTGGGGCAGCCCGGCCTCAGGCAGTCCAAGGGGCTTCAGGCCACTAGGAAGTCAGCAGGCCCTGCTCGGCGAGGGCGTCGGCCAGTTCACCGGGGCCGGTCCACAGCCGGGTATAGCCCGCCTCGCCCAGTCGCTTCAGTTCGGTGACCAGGTCGGCCCGCGGGGAGGCGACGAAGCGGGCGTCGAAGCCGGCGCCGTCCGTGCTGATCCGGACCATGGGGCGACCGGTTTCCAGACGGTGCAGGAAGCCTTCGCACAGCACCTTGCCCTCGTCGCACATCAGGCCGGTCTCGACGATCAGTCCGGCCTGACGCAGCCGCTCCGTGCCTCGGCCCGAGGCGAAGGGGGAGGGGTCCAGGCAGGCGACGACGACCCGCGCCACCCCGGCCTCGGCCAGATAGTGGGCGCAGGACTGGCGGCCCGAAGACCGCGCCCCGCACGGCTCCAGCGTCACATAGGCGGTCGATCCGGCGACGTTCGGGCCGGCGGCGGGGACGGCCTGTTCCTCGGCGTGGGGGCGTCCACCCGGCGCCGTTGCGGACTCCGAGAGCACCTGCCCATCCTTGACGATGACGCAGCCGACCGCCGGGTTGGGCCAGGTCTCGCCCATTCGCCCCATGGCCAGTTCGATGGCCCGAGCCATGAACCGGGAGTCTTCTGCTTCGGGCGTGCTCACGCGATGGCCGGCAGGCTTTCGGCCCGTCCCGCATCCAGATAGCGCGCCGAAACCGGCTTCAGATCAGCGTCCAGATCGATCTCCAGCGGATTGCCGGTCGGGATCTCGACCCCGACGATCTGGTCGTCCGGCACGTCGAACAGGTGTTTGACGATGGCGCGCAGCGAATTGCCGTGGGCGGCGATCAGCACGTCCTCCCCCGCCTTCAGGCGCGGGGCGATGGCGCTGTCCCAATAGGGCAGCACGCGATCCAGCGTGGTCTTCAGGCTTTCGGTGTCCGGAATGTCCTGACCGGCGTAGCGGGGGTCGGCGGTGAAGTCCCATTCGCCGCCGGGGGCCAGGGGCGGCGGCGGGACGTCATAGCTGCGGCGCCAGACCTTGACCTGGTCCTCGCCGTGCAGCTTCGCCGTCTCGGCCTTGTCGAGCCCGGTCAGGCCGCCGTAGTGGCGCTCGTTCAGCCGCCAGTCCTCGATTGTCGGCACGTCCTTGAGGCCCGCGGCCTGCAGGGCGATGGCGCCGGTGCGCTTGGCCCGGGTCAGAACCGAGGTGAACATCACCGCCGGGGTGAAGCCGGCCTCGGCGATCAGTTCGCCGCCGCGCCGCGCCTGGGCCTCGCCCTCCGCCGTCAGATCGACATCGACCCAGCCGGTGAAGCGGTTCTCGAGGTTCCACTGGCTCTGGCCGTGACGAAGAAGGATCAGACGAGGCATGGTCGGCTCCGGCGTCGCACCGGAAGGGAGCCGGCGGCGCGGTTGGGAATTTTCTGGACCCTCGGCCTAGGACGCGACCCTTCAGGGGTCAAGCCGGGACCGTGACGGAATGATGAACCGTGATACGCGGAAGGCGATCCCGGTTGTTCCCCGCGCGGGCCGCCTCTATTAGGTCTGATCATGTCCGACCGATTGTTCTTCGCCCTGGCCGTTGTGATCGCGGCGGCCATGACGGCGGTGGCGCTCGTCTGGCCCTGATCATCCTCCCCAGGACTCTCGCATGTTGAAGCCCCGCCAGGATCTGGTTCCGAACACGGCCGATTATGAGGTTACGCCTCTGGTCAAGCCGACCGGGTTCCGCGAATACGACGCGCGCTGGATCCTGGAGAAGGAAATCAACCTGCTGGGCATCCAGGCCCTGGGTCTGGCCCTCGCCACCTATGTGCACGAGATCGGGGTGCAGCCGCGCATCGTCGTCGGCCACGACTTCCGGTCCTATTCGCTCAGCGTCAAACAAGCCCTGATCCTGGGTCTGCTGGACGGCGGGATGGAGGTGCTGGACATCGGTCTGGCCCTGTCGCCGATGGCCTACTACGGCCAGTTCGCCCTGAACGCGCCCTGCGTCGCGATGGTCACCGCCTCGCACAACGAGAACGGCTGGACGGGGGTCAAGATGGGCGCCCAGCCGCCCCTGACCTTCGGTCCCGACGAGATGGGCCGACTGAAGACCCTGGTGCTGGAAGGTCAGGGCGTCTCGCGTCCCGGCGGCCGGCTGGAACGCATCGAGGGCTTCCGCGAGCAATACATCGCCGACGTCGCCGCCAAGACGAAGTTGGCCCGTCCGCTCAAGGTCGTCTGCGCCTGCGGCAACGGCACCGCCGGCGTCTTCGCGCCTCAGGCACTGCGCCTGATGGGGTGCGAGGTGATCGAGATGGATACGTCACTCGACTATACCTTCCCCAAATACAATCCGAACCCGGAAGACCACGCCATGCTGGTCCAGATGGCCGAGAAGGTGAAGGAGACGGGCGCCGACCTGGCCCTTGGTTTCGACGGCGACGGCGACCGTTGCGGCGTCGTAGACGACACGGGCGAGGAGATCTTCGCCGACAAGATCGGCCTCATGCTGGCCCGCGACCTGTCGGTCCTGCACAAGGACGCGACCTTCGTGGTCGATGTGAAGTCGACGGGCCTCTACAAGACCGACGAGGTGCTCAAGGCCAACGGCGCCACGACGGTCTACTGGAAGACAGGCCACTCCTACATCAAGCGCAAGACCGCCGAACTGGGCGCCCTGGCCGGGTTCGAGAAGTCGGGCCACTTCTTCCTCTCGGGGCCGCTGGGCCACGGCTATGACGACGGCATCGTCGCCGCCGGCGCAGTTCTGGCCATGCTGGACCGCAACCCGGGCAAGAGCCTGTCGGAGCTGAAGACGGCCCTGCCGGACGCCTGGACCTCGCTGACGATGTCGCCGCATTGTTCGGACGAGACCAAATACCAGGTGCTCGAAAAGCTGGTCGCTGAATATGAGGCCCTGTTCGCCGCCGGCGGCTCTATCCTGGGTCGCAAGATCGTCGAGGTGATCACCGTCAACGGCGCCCGCGTCCATCTGGAAGACGGCTCCTGGGTCCTGATCCGCGCCTCCTCGAACAAGCCGGAGATGGTCGTGGTGGTCGAGAGCATGCGCTCGGCCGACGACATGCGCGACCTGTTCCGTCAGGAGATGAAGCCGCGCCTCGCCGCCCACGGCGTCACCGACTACAATCAGGAAATCTAGATCGTGATCCGGAGCCTGCGGTTTGACGCCGCAGGCGACCCGGTCCAGAACCGCGTCATGTGTCGGAGCGGTCGTGACTGAGTCTGTGAAGCGGATCGCGATCGTCGGCGGCGGGTTTTCCGGCGCCATGCTGGCCGCCCGCCTGGCCGAGAGCGGCCTGTCTTCCGTCCTGATCAACGCCACGCCTGAAGTCGGTCTCGGCGTCGCCTATTCGACCCCGTTCGAGGGCCATCTGCTCAATGTCCGGTCCAACCGGATGACGGCGCTCGAGGGCAAACCCGACGACTTCGTCGACTGGCTGAAGGCGAACCGACCCGAGCTGGCCGACCCCTCCGACTTCGCCCCGCGCAAGGTCTATGGCGACTATGTCCGCGCCCGGCTGGCCGCCGTCGAGGCCGCACATCCGGGGTTGATCGAGCGTCGGGTCGCCGGGGTCGCCGCCGTGACGCCTTCCGGTCTGACCCTGTCGGACGGAGAGACCGTCGAGGCCGATACGGTCGTCCTGTGCACCGGCAATCCGGCGCCCAACGCCGGTGAAGGCCGGGGTGAGCGGATCATCGGCGATCCGTGGGCGCCGGGGACGCTGGACCGGATCGGGCCTCAGGACGACGTCATCATTGTCGGCACGGGGCTGACCATGGTCGACATGGTCCAGGTGCTGGTCGCCCGCGGCTGGACCGGCACGGCGACGGCCCTGTCGCGGCGGGGGCTCATGCCGAGGCCGCATAATCTGTTTCCGGACACGCCGACGTCCTTGCCGGCCGAGGCGCTCAGCGGACCGCTGTCACAGCGGTTGAAGGCGGTGCGCGAACTGGCCCGGCAGGGCTGCTGGCGCTGTGTGATGGAGGCCTATCGTCCGATCACGGCGGATCTCTGGATCGCCGCCTCAGCCGATCAGCGCGCCCGGATGGTGCGGCACCTGCGGCCCTGGTGGGACGTGCATCGGCACCGGATCGCGGCCCGGATCGGCCATGCGCTGGATGCGTTGAAGGCGCAGGGCAGGCTGACCGTTCTGGCCGGACGGTTGGGCCGGGTCGAGAGCGGCGCCGACGGCGTCACGATCCACTGGTCCCCGAGGGGCGGCGGTACGGCCGAGCCCCAGACGGCGCAGTGGATGATAGACTGCACCGGTCCGGCCCATTCGGCGGCGACCGATCCGCTGACGGCGCCCATGATCGAGAGCGGGCGGGCACGGATGGATCCGCTCAGGCTGGGGCTGGAGCTCGACGGCTCAGGGCGGGTGCTACACGCCGACGGGACGCCGGACGCTGGCCTGTTCGTCCTCGGTCCCCCGGCCCGCGCGGCCTTCTGGGAGACCATCGCCGTGCCGGATATCAGGAAGCGGATCGAGGCCGTCGTCGCGGCCCTGATCTGATCAGTCGGCGCGCGCCGGGAAGCTCGGCAGGCGGCCGTCGGGCGCGACGTCGTAGGAGATCGGCACGGAGCACTGGCCGACGCGGCGCTCGAGCAGCAGGGTCATCTGCACCGGATCGCCCTGACGGAACATCAGATCGGTCTGGACGGGACCCGACGGCCGCTCGGTCGAGGGGGTGTCGGCCTGCTGGAGCTCGCCGTTCTTGCAGTCGCGTCGGGCGGCCTCCTGCGCCCGTACGACGCCCCGCATCACACCGTCGGCGTCGATTCGGACGGTCGGCGCGGTCGAGGGCGGCGCCGTCTGGGCCATCGTCTGGGGCAGGGGCGCGGCGAGCAGCATCAGCATCAGGGGCAGCATGGGCGTTCTCCGTTGCGACGGTTCAGCCTCGGCCAGGCGGGAGCCGGACGCAAGTCACAACTGCGGGTCACGTCGCCGCATTTCCGAGCGCCTTCCAGCCGAACTCCAGCAGGGGGCGGGCGTCGGCGGCGAAGGCGGCGATGACGGCGGGCAGGCGGTCCGAGCCGATCTCGGCGCCGGTCAGCCGACGGCGGACGATCCAGCGGGTGCGCTTCAGGGCGGGGTCGAGCGGACCGCCGGCCTGATCGGCGAAATCGCGCGGCATCTTCTTGACCGGATCGCCTGGCGCGAGCTCGAGGCCCGCCTTCTCCAGCGCCTCGACCATGGCGAAATACGCCGCCGGATTGGCGACCATGGCGCGGCGGACGGCGTCGATATTGGGCCGTTCCGACAGCCAGAAGCCGGCGGCCACGAAGGGGCCGGAGCCGGAATAGCTGTCCTCCTCGGTCTCCGGTTTGGCCGCGACGACCGCGCCGCGCGCCGAGGGCAGGGTGGCGGGATCCAGAGGGTCGATGCTGTCGGGGTCGAAGTCCAGAACCGGCGCCCGCGAGCCGCCCTCGGGTTCGATATGGATATAGACCATGCCCGGCGACATCTTGCGCCATTCGCCGTCGGGGCCGGTGCGGCTGACCGTGGCGGCGACATGCACCTTGTACGGACGTTTGTCGTTGGAGAAGCGCACGTCGCGGTGAATGCGGAACTGGCTCTTCTTCGCATCGCCGCGCAGGGGGAGGCCGCGCGCCGCCAGCAGGGGATTGAGGTCCTCGATCAGGGCGGCCAGCCCGGGCTTGAGCCCCTCGTCATAGGCGGCGCGATGGGCGGTGAACCAGTCGCGGTCGTTGTTGGCCGCCAGACCGGTCAGAAAGGCCAGGTCGGCGGCGGCGAAGCCGGTGAAGCTCATGCGTTCAGTCGTGGTCCAGAGGTTCGATGCGGCCGAGGCGCAGCCGGTCGACGGTCAGCTCGCCGATATGCAGCCGATCGAACCGGCCGCGTTTGACCGACAGCCGGCCGATGGCCAGCGCCCCGATGGCCAGGGCGCCGATCGCCATGGCCCCGATGGCCAGCGATCCCAGACCGAGGGTCCCGACGGCGCTCGCCCCGACCGCGCCTGCGCCCAGAGCCCCGGACTCGGCCGAGACCTTGCGAGGGGCGCGCACCGTGGGGCGGCTGTGACCCGGGGTGGCCCCTCTGGCGCGGGAACGGGCTTCGCGATCGAAGACATTGCTCATGGGCGGGAGGGTAGCATGGATTTCGCCTCACCTCTCCATTCGCGCAGGCGAATGGAGAGGACAGGTCGGCGCGCAGCGACGAGCAGGAGAGGGCGACGCCCGCTTTGAAAGTCGCTCACCGGAACCATCGCGTCGCCCCCTCCTGGCGGCCGGCGGCCGCCTGTCCTCCCCATCGGCCTTCGCCGATGGGGAGGTGATGTGTGTCATCGCCCTCACGCGCCATCGCGCTGAAGTTGGGGGCCTTGGCGGAGCGACGGGCCTTCGCCCGGGACCGTTGGGGTATGTGTGTTTCGGCAAAGACAGATCGCTCCGCACGGACGGTTTTCGACTGCGCCGAGGGCCTGGCTTCGCTCTTAACGAACGCCCCGTCTGCGCGCCGTGGGCGGCGGAGGCGACGACCTCCTGCCGGACCGGTACGGGTACTCCTCCCCGCCCCTGAGCCTTCCGGACTTTCACCGGCTCGACTTCGCGTCCCCGTCCGCCTTCCGACGTCCAGGTCGCGCCCACTCCCTCCGTTCCCGCCGCCGCTTCGGATCGCCGGCCGAGCGAGCCCCCTGACGACAGGACGCGAGCATTATAGGCGGGTTTTGGGGCGTGCTTGATTGAGCGGGGCGGGGAGGGCGGAAACCCGGAAAATCATTGGGATTGGGGAGGGAGATTGTGACGGCTGGGGAGATCGGACTCGCAATCCTCCCCCATCGGGGGAGGGG
>DBBK01000129.1:202-469 GCA_002292165.1 Brevundimonas sp. UBA986 | reverse complement strand
ACCTCCCCCGACGGGGGAGGATCGCGGTCTTGGCTTCGCACACGTTTTACGAGATCATCGTTCGATGTACGCGCCGAAGAAGACGGTCGAACGCGCCAGGGACCTGCGGGGCCGCATGAGCCTGCCGGAGGTCCTGCTGTGGGGCGCGTTGCGGGGGCGGCGTCTGGGCGACATCCGTTTTCGCCGCCAGCATCCTGTCGGCCCCTTCATCCTGGACTTCTACTGCGAGGCGGCGCGGCTGGCGGTGGAGATCGACGGCGCCGGCCA
>DBBK01000129.1:0-154 GCA_002292165.1 Brevundimonas sp. UBA986 | reverse complement strand
CCCGCCGCACCGAATGGCTGGCCCTGCGCGGCATTACTGTGATGCGCGTCTCCGCCCGCGCCGTTCTGGACAATCGCGAAGGCGTCCTGACCGCCATCCACGACCGCATCCTCAATCCTCCCCCATCGGGGAGGTGGCGCGGCGCCCTTCGCGC
>DBBK01000168.1:326-11400 GCA_002292165.1 Brevundimonas sp. UBA986 | reverse complement strand
TAGGCGTATCCAGCACCGGAGGCAGCCCCAATGACTGCCACAGCCGCGAGCCTGGCCTTCTGCCCTGACGAAGATGCGCCTCCTCCTAGGACGGCGCCGCTCGCCGTGATGTTGGGACGCGATGCTCGACAAGCAGCGCGACAGGCGTTGAGAAGCAGGCGTTGGGAGGACATCATGGCCTACAGGGACAAAAGTTCTTTTCTCTGTTATGTTCGCTTGACGATCTTGACATCTCCGACGTTTGCGTCTGTTCCTGCCGGCTGCCTGCTGCTCTGCTGTCGATGCCGGCGTGATGCGACAAAGGATATGCATAAAACACAGAGTATGCATAGCAGTAGGATTCCTACGTGCGTAATATTCATACTAGGACAGTACGTGTGTACGCATACAGTAGTATGAATATATATATTATATATAATGCATACTACTCCTAGTACTAGCTAGTAGTTTGTGTATATATATATTATATTCTACGAGTAGTAGTATTATATCATACATATAATGTACTAGCTATGCGTATTATATTATGCATACTATGCATACGAGCTATTATGCACAGCACTTTCTAATTCTGAAAAGAGTACTACGAGTCGTAGAGTACTAGCTAGTAGCGTACACTCACTGTATCCTTGGCAATCAATCTCCTCTGGGAGGAAAAGTTGGCGAACGACGAATCGGTCCGTCATATCAAGTACTCTCTCTAGTATACGTACTAGCTCGTTGAGTAGTAGTATAAGATTACTACGACCTACTCTAGAGTAGTAGGCCCCGATACTTTTTGGCGGAGGGTCCGAAGCGAGCAAGAGACGAGCACCTCACATGTCAGTACTGATTGCAGTAGGAATCTAGGTCGATCTTCACGTACTAGAGTACGTGCTCGTACTAGAGTATGGATATACATTATTTTTTGTTTATCTGCCTTACGAAAGTATCTCAACATCGCTTATTGACCAATACTCAAACATATTTGCCTCCCGCACTGTCCCCGCAGATCAGCGCGTGCACCATCATGCTCCGACACGTGGCCACTCACGTAGTACGCCAGGGAACGGCGCCCCGCCGGAACCTTGTGTCCACAACCTCTGCCACCCTTAAGAAGCGTCCTCTCAATGTGGGGCAGATCAAGGGCGACAAGCCTGCCGAAGATGCGGTGGCGGCCACGGCCGCCGCTGCCGCGCCCAAGGCCGCCGCTGCTCCCAAGGCCGTGAAGACGCCCGCCGCCAAGCCGGCCGCCAAGACCGCGACCAAGACCGCCGCTCCGAAGGCCGCTGCGAAACCGGCTGCCGCGCCCAAGCCCGCCGCACCGAAGCCGGTCGAGGCTCCGAAGCCCGCGCCGGTCGCCGCTGCTCCGGTCGCCGCTCCTGCCCCGACCCCGGCGCCCGCGCCCAAGCCCGCCCCGGTCGCCGCCGCTCCGGCCGCTCCGGCTCCGGCTCCTGCTCCGGTCAAGCCCAAGGGCTTCCTGGCCAAGCTCGGCGACGCCATCTTCGGCAAGCGCTGATCTCGGCGCTCCAAGGCTGAAAAACAAAACCCCCGGGCGGTTCGAACCGCCCGGGGGTTTTTCTTTGTCCGTCATGCGAACCGGTCAGTCGGCCGGCAGGTCTTCCGACAGGATGGCCATTTCGAACATGAAGCTGCCGTCCTCGTCCTCGTCGTCGAAGACCACGCCGACGAACTCGTCGCCGACATAGACCTCGGCCGAGTCGTTCACCTTCGGACGGGGCTTCACGATGATGCCGCCCGTGTTGAAGGTGCGCTTCAGATGCGCCTCGATGCGCTTCATGTCGTTGGTGTTCATCGGGGCCTCGGCGGTCTCGGTTGGAATCTGGTGGCGGACCCTAGTCGCAGAGCCCGCAAGGGGAAACCCTAGATCGAGAAGTCGTAGACCACATCGGCGAGCGTATGATCCATCGTCCGGGCCGGCTCGGCGCCCGTGGGACAGTTGACCAGCCGCGCCGGCACCCCGGCGACGGTGCAGCCCGACGGCACGGGCTTCAGCACCACCGACCCCGAGGCCACCTTGGCGTAGTCGCCGATCTGGATATTGCCCAGCACCTTGGCCCCGGCGCCCAGCAGCACGCCCTTGCCGATCTTGGGATGACGGTCGCCGCGTTCGGCCCCGGTTCCACCCAGGGTCACGCCGTGCAGCATCGACACCTCGTCGCCGACCACCGCCGTCTCGCCGATGACGATGCCGGTGCCGTGGTCGAAGAACAGTCCCTTGCCCAGGATCGCGCCCGGATGGATGTCGATCTGGAACAGTTCGGAGATGCGGCTCTGGAAATGGAAGGCCAGGGTCTCGCGCCCCTGCGTCCACAGCCAGTGGGCCACCCGCGACGCCTGCAGCGCCTGGAAGCCCTTGAAATAGAGGAAGGGTTGCAGCAGCGACCGGATCGCCGGATCGCGCTCGGCGACAGCCTGAAGGTCGGCCTCGGCGGCCGCAACGATCGAGGGGTCGGACCAGAAGGCGAAGGCGCAGACCTCGCGCACGCTCATCGGGGCCAGTTCGGCGTCGCCGATCTTGCGTGCGATCTGGAAGCTCAGCGAGTTGGCCAGGTCGAGGTGCGACAGGATGGTCGCGTTCATCATCGAGCCCAGATGCGGCTCGCTGCGCGCCGCCTCCTCGGCCGAGGCGCGCAACTGGGCCCAGGTCGACGATGAACCGGTCGTCGCGTCCTGTCCCGCGATCACCTCAAGCTTGGGTTGGGTCATGTCTGCACGGCTCCGATGGTCAGGGACTATACCCGCGTCAGCATGGCGTGCGCCAGCCAGCCGGGCAGAAGCCCCTCCCTGGCCATATGGTAGGCCCTATATGCTGTCGCCACCGTAAACGAATCCCGGACCGCCCCGCGCCCGATCTCGTGGATCAGGCTCAGGAACGGCACACGCACCACCGTCATCACCTCGGTCGGGTCCGGGTCGGTCGGAACCGGGCTCAGGTCCCAGGCGATCCAGGCCATGGCCATCTCGTCGGTGACCGAGTTGGACAGCTCCATCGTCAGGCAGTGCCGCCAGCTCCGCGCCTTCAGCCCCGCCTCCTCCGCCAGCTCGCGCTGCACGCCCAGGAACGGGTCCTCGTCGAACGGCGCCCCGCCCTCGGGCATCTCCCAGGAATAGTTCATCAGGGCGAACCGCGCCTGTCCGACCAGGGTCACCGTCCCGTCCGAATGCACCGGCAGCACCCCCGTCGCCACGCTCTTCGGCCGCAGAACCCCGTACAGCACCTCATTGCCGGTCGGCGCCAGGGCCCGGTGCTCGGTCACCGTGACCCACGGGTTCTCATAGGCGGTCTTGCGCTCCAGATCCGTCCAGGCAGGCGTCGGCGGCAGACCCTCCGCCCAGGCGGGGATCGGTTGCGGGTTCGGAGTGGTCTTTTCAGCGTCGTCGGTCACTCCCGACCTATGGCGCAAGCCGCCTCCCGCGCCTAGCTAGGCGGCATGACCCAATTCCCGAAAGCGGCCGATCTCGGCGACCTCCTGCCCCAGCCCGTCCGCTCGCAGGAGCTTCTGAACCGGCTCTCGACGCGCCGCTCGGCCCCGGCCCAGACCCTGACCGCCCCCGGCCCGAACCCCGAGGAGGTCGCCGAGATCCTTCGCCTCGGCGCCCGCACCCCCGACCACGGCAAGCTGTTCCCCTGGCGCTTCGTGGTCATGGGCCCCGTGACCCGCGCCGACCTCGCCGAACGCCTCTCCGCCCTCGCCGTGCGTCAGGGCCTCGGCGGCAAGGCCCAGGCCGTGCTGGCCAAGCTGACGGCGGCCCCCGTCTCGATCCTCGTCATCTCCACCGCCGCCCCCGGCCCCAAGCCGGTCTGGGAGCAGGAGCTGTCCTCCGGCGCCGTCTGCATGAACATCGAACATGCCGCGGATGCGCTGGGTTACGCCGCCTGCTGGATCACCGACTGGTACAGCTATGACGCCGAAGCGCTTGAAATCCTTGGCGTGAAGCCGAACGAAAAGGTCGCCGGCTTCATCCACATCGGCACGACCGCCGAGGCCCCGCTGGAGCGCGTCCGCCCCGACCTCTCGACCCTGACGATCACCCTGCCCTGAGGCCTAGACTGCCGCCGCCAGCGACGGATCGGCCCTCAGCCGCTCCAGATCCCGGCCCGGCGGGCGTCCGAACTGGCGGCTGTATTCGCGGCTGAACTGGCTGGGGCTGTCATAGCCGACGGCGAAGCCGACGCCGGCGATATCGCCCCCCTGCCCCAGCAGCCGGTTGCGCGCCTCCTGCAGCCGCACCTGCTTCTGGTACTGCAGCGGGCTCATCGAGGTCACGGCCTTGAAGTGGCGGTGCAGCGAGGTCTCGCTCATCCCCGCCAGCGCCGCCAGACCGCCGATGGTCATCGGCTCGGCATAGTGGGTGCGGATCCAGCGGATCGCCCGTTTGACCTGGGCCAGCCGCCCGTCGACGGCCGCGATCTGGCGCACCATGGCCGCGTGCTCGCCCTGCATCAGCCGCCACAGCAACTCGCGCCGGATCATCGGGGCCAGCACCGTGGCGTCGCCCGGCCGGTCCAGCAGCCGCACCAGACGCGTCACCGTATCCACCATCTCGGCGTCCATGGCGCTGACCGCCAGCGCCCGGATCGGCGTCTCGTCCGCCGCCAGCCCGCCCTCGGTCTCGATCAGCAGCTCCGCCGCCGTCGCCGGGTCCAGCGGCAGGCCGAGGGCCAGATAGGGCGCCGTCAGCACCTGCCCGCTGACCGGCAGATCGGCAGAGACCACCAGATAGTCGCCCGCCCGATAGGAATGGCTTTCACTGCCCAGCGTCGTCTGCTTGGCGCCCTCCAGAATGACGCAGAGCATGGGCTCATAGACGATCTGCTGGGCGTCAGTGACGATGTCGCTGGCCAGGATGCTGATGCCGGGCAGCAGCACCGGCGCGGTCCCGTCCTGCGGGCCTTCGCCCAGTCGGCTCCGCACCAGGGCGGCGAGTTCGTGCAATCGCTCCATGCTGACACTCAACGCCTGCGGGTCCGCGCGCGCAAGCCCGCATCGCCGGCTGGCAGGATCGTGCAAGAGGCTGGCGGCATCCGTCTACGTCCCCGGGCCGGTCAGGGCGCACAAGACGGTCATCCCAACCACAGGAGATACCGAGATGACCAACACCACTCCCCGCACCTGGTTCATCACCGGCGCAGCTCGCGGCCTCGGCGCCGCCATCGCCCGCGCCGCCCTCGACGCCGGCGACAATGTCGTCGTCGCAGGCCGCAACCGCGACGCCCTGATCAAGGTGGTCGGCCCGGACTCCGACCGCGTCCTCTCGGTCGCCCTCGACGTCGCCGACCTGACCGCCGCCCAGCCCGCCGTCAACGCCGCCCTCGCCCGGTTCGGCCGCATCGACGTGCTAGTGAACAACGCCGGCTATGGCCATCTCGGCATGTTCGAGGAAACCACCGCCGCCGACGCCCAGAGCCAGTACGACACCAATGTCTTCGGCCTGATGTCGGTCACCCGCGCAGTCCTGCCCTCGATGCGCGCCAACCGGTCCGGCCGCATCTTCAACGTCTCCTCCATCGGCGGCATGGTCGGCGGCGAGAGCGGGACGCTGTACTGCGCCTCCAAGTTCGCGGTCGAGGGCTTCTCGGAGTCCCTCGCCGGAGAGGTCGCCCGCTTCGGCATTCAGGTGACCATCGTCGAGCCGGGCTTCTTCCGCACCGACTTCCTGGAGCCCACCTCGGTCAAGCACGGCACGACCCCCGTCGCCGACTACGCCGAGGCCTCCGCCGCCCTGAAGAGCTTCTACGACGGCCGCAGCCGCAATCAGGCGGGCGACCCGGCCAGGCTCGGCCAGGCGCTGGTCACCCTCGTCAACGCCCCGCAGCAGCCGGTCCGCTGGGCCGCGGGCTCGGACGGCCTTAGCCTGATCCAGGGCAAGATCAACAGCCTGCAGGCAGAGCTCGACGCCTGGAAGGACCTGACCCTGTCCACCGACGGCGACTTCGACTTCCGTCCGGAAGCCGCGACGGGCGCCTGGGGCTGAGCCGAAGCGTCCTTCTCTTCCGCAAGGGGGAGAAGGACGCCCTACCCGCGGAGGCACACCGGTTTGCCGTCCCGCATGACGCCGGCGGACCGTCCCCAGACGTGCCGCAGGGTGTGCAGCCTGACCCTGTCGCCGACCTGACAGGCGTCCTGCGGCCTTATCGGAACCCGGTCCCGCCCGCCCTCGAAGGCGACATAGGCCACGGCCTGACTGCCGAAATCGGTCTCCGAAAGACCGAACCCCTCGATCCGCCCTTCCACGACCTCGGACTTCGCCACCGGCCATAGCACCAGCGCGACGCCGATCATGATCACCACCGCCATGGCCAGTGTGAGCCCGCAGCCGAGGCTGGTCGCGCGCCGCTCCAGCCACCAGAACCGGACCAGATCGCGCGGAGCCCAGCGCCGCGGGCTCAAGCGGCGGCCTTCGGCGTCGGCCGCCTGTACGGACTGTCGAACATGGTGCCCCTCCCCGGTCGGATCCACAAAGACGATCCCGCACCAGACGTCGGTTGACCAGCCCCCGACCCGCCACAATCGGCGCGCTTACTCCCCTTCGATCTTCGGAGGGGAGTGAGCCATGTTCCGCCGCCTGCGCCTGCCTGCCGCCCTGACCCTCGCCGCCGCCGCGCTCGGCCTCACCGCCTGCGTCGGCGTCCTCGACCGCTGCGCCGACGGCCTGAACCCGCCGCCCGGCGGCTGGGACAATCACGGCCCCGGCTGATCGGGCTCCGCCTGCGGCCGGTGCACCAACGTCACCAGCACCACCGAGATCATCATCAGCAGGAACCAGCTGCCCAGCTTGGCCAGCCCGACCGGATGCCAGCCGTCCTCCTGCCCCGGATACACCCAGGCCCGCGCCAGCGTCCCCAGGTTCTCGGCCAGCCAGATGAACACCGCCACCAGGAAGAACCCCAGCAGAAACGGCATCTTGCGCCGCACCCGATCCGGCGTGAAGTAGAACCAGCCGCGTCCGAACAGCAGCATCGTCGCCGCGAACAGGCCGATGCGGATGTCCGGCAGCCAGTGATGGGCGAAGAAGTTGACGTAGATCGCCGCCGCCAGCAGCCAGGTCGTCCACAGCGGCGGATAGTGGCGATAGCGGATGTCGAAGATCCGCATGATCCGCGCGATGTAGCTGCCCACCGCCGCATACATGAAGCCCGAGAACAGCGGCACCGCCCCGATCCGGAGCAGGCTCGGCTCCGGATAGATCCAAGACCCGTGCGCCGTCTTGAACAGCTCCATGATCGTTCCGACGACATGGAAGACGAAGATGACCCGCGCCTCCTCCCAGCTCTCCAGCCTCAGCGCCAGCATCCCCGCCTGGATCAGCACCGCCGCCACGACAAGGAAATCATAGCGCGCCACCGGCGCCCCGTTGGGCCAGACCACCGGCCACAGCCAGTGCGTCCCCATCAGCAGCGCCAGCATCAGCCCGCCGAACAGACAGGCCCAGCCCTGCTTGAGCCCGAACATCAGGAACTCGAAGGCATACCGCGACCCCGCCGCCCGATCCGCCCGCGCCTGAAGCCGCGCGAGGAGATGGCGGCCCCAGGCCTCGAGGGGAAGGCGACGAGTGGCCAGGGGCATCATTCCGAAGGCTTCGGCGGCGTCAGCACCAGCCCGTCGAGGAATCGCTGGAACACCACCTTGTCGGCCGCCAACGTCTTGCGGGTCGTGGAGAGGCTCGCGCTGTAGAGATACCGCGGCGCGTCCGGTTCGCCCATGCCGACCGATTGGGTCCCCGCATAGGCCAGAACATCGATACGAATCCTGCCTCCGCCCTCAACCGCTTCGCAGGTTTGCGAAGCCAGCCCTCTGAACGCCCACGGTCGCCCCTGAGGACTGATCAGATCGTCGCCGACGCCGGTGATGCGGCAGTTGTCGCCCCGCGCCTCCTCTGGCGTTCGATAGAAGGCGGCGTTGTAGTCGGCCCAGACGCTGAGCGTGCTGAGATTCGGCAGATCGCGGCTAGGCTGGCACTCCATCCGGTCGTCGCCCACGCGGGTGAAGAAACCATGCGGATGCGCCCCGCTGAGGCCTTCGCAGACCCTCGAGCCGACAGGGAAGATCGCCCGAATCCCGTACTCCTCGTTGGTCACCGGCATCCCGTCGGACACATGGGCCAGCCTCTGGCACTCAGGCTGACCAGGGCCGTCACAGCCAGAACCGGGCTGAACCGTCGACGCCACTGACGCCGTTGGCTTCTCCGGCGCCCCCTCGCACCCCGCCAGCATCAGGCAGACGCCGACCCACACGACCGAAACCGACCGACGCCTCATCACTTCATCCCGAACGTGCGAAGCGCCACATTGACGACCGTCGCGAGAGCCCGTCAAGCGGTCCCGACCTCGCATTCGCGCGCCGATGAACCCCTTGCCGATCAAGGCTCTGTGATGACGGCAGGCCAATCGGTTCGGCGCCCTTTCGGGAGGGTGTAGACTACCTTCTTCCGGTCTTTGACATCACTGATCCAGACGCCCCGCGCCGTGCACGCGCTTGCACTCGAGTGCAAACCTGGCGCGGAAAATCTCGGGAACGAAATGCCAACGTTAACAATCGACTGTCAGGCTTATCTCACATCCGACCTTCAGAATTGCACTCGAGTGCAAAGCTTTTTTCCGAGTGCAAAACGGCCCGCCGCGATCACCCCCGGCCGCGATAGGTCGGCACGCCCTGGTCGGGCAGCCACAGGCCCTCGGGCGGTGCGCCCGTCTGCCAGAAGACGTCGATGGGGATGCCGCCGCGCGGGTACCAGTAGCCGCCGATCCGCAGCCACTTCGGCTGCAGCAGGTCGGCAAGCTTGCGGCCGATGGCGACGGTGCAGTCCTCGTGGAAGGCGCCGTGGTTGCGGAAGCTGGTCAGATAGAGCTTCAGGCTCTTCGACTCGACCAGCCACTCGCCCGGGGCATAGTCGATGACGATGTGGGCGAAGTCCGGCTGGCCTGTGACGGGACACAGGCTGGTGAACTCCGGCGCCGTGAACCGGGCCAGGTACAGGGTGTCCGAATGCGGGTTGGGCACCCGTTCCAGGACGGCGGTTTCGGGGCTGGTCGGCGCCGCGGTCTGGGCGCCGAGCTGGGAGAGGCCGGAAGTGTCTGTGGTCATGCCCGCGACCTAGCATAATCCCCACCCCGGATGGGAGGGGGCGTTGCCTTACCCGACGTACCCCCGCTAAGCGTAGCGAAAGACAACTGAGGAGACGTCCATGGCCATCCCCGCTTCCCTCCAGAAGGGCCTCAAACTGCCGGTCATCGAGGCGCCGATGTTCCTCGTCTCCGGGCCCGATCTGGTGGTCGAGTGCTGCAACGCGGGCGTGATCGGCACCTTCCCCTCGCTGAACCAGCGCACCACCGAGGGCTATCGGGAGTGGCTGGTCGAGATCAAGTCGCGCCTCAGCGACGACGCCGCGGCCTTCGGCGTCAACCACATCGTCCACGGCTCCAATGAGCGTCTGATGGCCGACCTGGCGGTGACGGTGGAGCACAAGGTGCCGCTGGTCATCACCTCGCTGGGCGCCGTCAAGGATCTGGTCGACGCGGTCCACGGCTACGGCGGCGTGGTCTTCCACGACATCGCCAATGTCCGCCACGCGAAGAACGCGGCCAAGGCCGGCGTCGACGGCCTGATCCTCGTGGCCAACGGCGCAGGCGGCCACGCCGGGATCGTCAACCCCTTCGCCCTGGTCAATGAGGTGCGGGAGTTCTTCAAGGGGACCATCATCCTGTCGGGCTGCCTGTCCAACGGTCAGGACGTCGCCGCCGCCCTGATGATGGGCGCCGACTTCGCCTATATGGGCACCCGCTTCATCAACACGACCGAGGCCATGGCGTCGGACGGGTACAAGGAGATGATCATCGAGTCCGGCGCGACCGACATCGTCCACACCCCGGCGGTCTCGGGCATCCCGGCCAACTTCATGATCAAGTCGCTCGAAGCCAACGGCATCGATCCGAAGCACCTGCCCGACCACAAGCTGGACATGGGCGACGAGGCCCGGGCCTGGAAGACCGTCTGGTCCGCCGGTCAGGGCGCGGGCACGGTCCACGACGTGGTCCCGGCCGCCGAACTGGTCGCCCGTCTGCGCAGCGAGTACGCTGTGGCCTCGGCCGCCTTCGCCACGAAGGCCGGCGTCGCCTGACGGAGGCTCCCCATGCTCGCCACGGCCCTGCTGCTGACCCTCGCCGCCCCCGCCGCCCTTGCTGCCGACCCCTTGGCGCCCGTGCGTCAGGGAATGCTCCAGTGCTACGACCCTGTCCCGGCGCAGAAGCTGTGCCGGGCCATCGGGGCCTATGAGTTCGGGCCCGACGGCTCCATCCTCAACACGGCCGAGACCCGGCTGCAGGACAGCCCGGCCATCATCATGTTCGCCCGCAGCAAGGTCGTCCTCCGCGACGGCAAGGAGTGCTCGGTCGAGGCCGTCAAGCCGACCGACATCGACCGGATCGAGATCGACGGCCAGCCCCTGCCTCCGGACGCCCTGGAGACGGTGCGAACCCAGATCGTCGCCGGCCTGCCCGAGATTCTGACCGGCGGCCAGCCCCTGTGCTCGACCTATCCGGCCAAGGCTGACGGCCCCATGCAGGTCACCGTCGAGGTCGGCGGCGTGGCCCATCCTGAACTGACCTCGACCGTCCTGTGGGTGCGCCCCGCCGACGGCTGGAAGGTGACGCCCTAGGCGCCCCGGTTGGGGCCTCAGGTCGCGACCCCATTCGCGGAGTGTCCGATCGGGGCTAAGCGAGGGAGGATGACCCGCCTTTCCGTCCCCCTCGCCGTCCTGGCCTGCCTCGCCGCCTCCCCCGCGTTGGGCCAGGTCGTGGGTTCGGCCGGGTCCGCCGACGACGGCCCCCGGACCCACGGCGAGCACACCCGCCTGCTGCTGCTGCCCCGCGGCCAGTGGGCCTTCAACATGGGAGCCGGGACCGACAACCGGTCCAAGGACGCCTCAAAGTCGCGGGGCGATCCCTTCGTCGCCGTCTCGGCGGACTGGGAGGGGGCGGGCGGCCTGGCCTATGTGGGCGGCGGCTTCGAGACCATCGACGCGAGCGGATCGGGCGTGCAGGCTGAGGCCTTCGTCGGCGTCCAGCCCAAGG
>DBBK01000168.1:0-288 GCA_002292165.1 Brevundimonas sp. UBA986 | reverse complement strand
CCCGCCAGTGGCGCCTCGAGGCCGACCCCGGCACGGACGCCGACAACTGGGAGATCACCGCCAACGTCAGCCGGCGGATCGGCCGCGCCTCGGGCCGGCTCCAGCTCCAGACCTCGCCCGACGGCGCGGGCGGCACGGGCCGCTGGACCTGGATCGAGGGCCGCCTCGGCTGGACCTTCACCAAAGCCCTCCAGGGTACGGTCGCCGTCGGCCGCCGCGAGCAGCAGGACTCGGTCGACTACACCGGCTGGAACGCCGGGGTGACCTGGGCCGTGACGCACAAGGGCG
>DBBK01000139.1 GCA_002292165.1 Brevundimonas sp. UBA986 | reverse complement strand
CTGGCGGTGATCAGAACACGGCCTTCCGTCCGGGTCGCCTCGGTCCCGGCGTCGACCCGGATCGACAGCGTCCCCTCTCTCGCCATGGCGTCGCGCGCATTGACCGCCAGGTTGAGCAGGGCGTTTTCCAGATGGCTGGGATCGACGTGGGCGCATACGGAAGCGTCGGACAGGCCGAGATCGAGCGTCACCCCCTCCCCGATCGCCTGCTGCAGCAGGGGGGCGAAGTCCCGCACCAGGCCGTTGAGCTCGACGACGACCGGGTTGAGCTGCTGGCGGCGGGAGAAGGCGAGCAGCTGACGCGTCAGGGTCTGGCCACGCTCGGCGGCCTGGCGAATGGCGCCGACCTGTCGGGTCTGCTTGTCGTCCGAGAGACCCCGGCGCAGCAGGATGTCGGCGTTGCCGAGGACGACGGTGAGCAAGTTGTTGAAGTCGTGCGCCACACCACCGGTCAGCTGGCCCACCGCCTCCATCTTGCGCGCCTGGGTGAGTTGTTCCTCCAGCGAGCGCCTGTCGGTGACGTCGAGGATAGTGCCGATGATCTCCATCCCGTCGCCGTCATGGCGCGGGGCCAGGACGCCCTGGTCGAGGAAGACGCGGTAGTTTCCGTCGGCGCAGAGCCACCGGTATTCGCAGGCATAGGCGCCGGTCTGCGACGCCGCCATGAGGCAATCCGCGACCGCCGCCACGTCGTCCGGATGGATGCGGCCGAGACCGATCTCGGGCTCCTCGACGAAGCGCATCGGCGCGAAGCCCGTCATCGGCGTGATGCTGTCGCTGACGAACAGGGCGCCGAACGGGTGCGTCGGCGCGCGCGAGGTGAAAACGATCGGCAGCGACTGGAGGATGGCGTCCTGGCGCGCATGGCTGCGTCTCAAGGCGGCCTCGGCCTCGCTCTTCTCCGCGCTGACCCGGGCGTTCTCCTCCAGCAGCCGGCGGCTCTGGTCAGCCTGGCGGCGGATCTCCAGCGTCTTGAGGTAGAGGTCGACCAGGATCGAGACCTTGGAGCGCAGGATGAAGGGATCGGCGGGCTTGAAGACCACGTCCACGGCGCCGGCCGTATAGGCCTGGAAGATGTGCGCCTCGTCCCGGAAGACGGCGGTGACGAAGACGATGGGCGTGTCGCGCGTGCGGGGATGCTCGCGGATCAGCCGGGCGGTCTCGTAGCCGTCCATGCCGGGCATGTGCAGGTCGAGCAGGATGACCGCGAACTCGTTGGTCAGCAGGCAGCGCAGGGCCTCTTCGCCGGATCGGGCGATGATCAGTTCATGCCCCAGCGAGGCCAGGGCCTCGGTCGCGGCGAAGGCGTTGCGCTCATCGTCATCGACGATGAGCACCTTCGCCGTAAGCGGCGGCAGCGTGAGCTTGTCCGGGGTTTCCATCCTAGCCGGCTGCCGGTTCGGGGGCGGCGATAAGGGTCTGGGACGCAAAGCGAGTGGCGTCGGTGCGCTGTATGGCCACCCGCATCACCGAGATCAGGTAGTCGATGTCCACCGGCTTGGACACATAGTCCGAGGCCCCGGCCTGGATGCATTTCAGCCGGTCCCCCTTCATGGCCTTGGCCGTCACGGCGATCATCGGCAGATTGGCGAAGTTCGACAGGGAGCGGATTTCCTTCATGGTCTCATAGCCGTCCATGTCCGGCATCATGATGTCGACCAGAACGACGTCGACCTCGGGATGCTGACGCAGGAGGTCGATCCCGGCCCGACCGCTCTCCGCATAGTGGAGATCGACGCCGAACTCCTCGAGGGCGCTGGCCATCGAGAAGATGTTCCGGATGTCGTCGTCGATGACCAGCACCGTCCGTCCCGTGAGGATGGCGTCCTCCTTGCGGGTCTGGGCCAGGGTTGCGCGGGCCGAGTCCGACAGCCGGTCCGTCGGCTCATGCAGCATGAGGGTGGCCTGTTCGACCAGTTGGTCCGGCGTCCGGGCCAGCCGCAGATAGCCCGCGAACACCGCCAGCCTCAGCCGACGCTCGTCCTCCGCCGACAGGGCGCCGGCGGCATAGACGACCGCGGGACGGTCCGCCGTCTTCAGATAGTCGATCAGCTCGCCCACCGAGGCGGCGTCGACCTCGATCACCAGACTGTCGCTGGGCAGGGCCGGCAACTTGGCCAGGTCCTTGAGGCGCGCCACGCGGGTGACGGCGCCGAAGCCCGCCTCCAGCGTCGCGACCGCCTCGGCGCCCTTGCCGACAAGGACCAGACGCCGCTCCGACGTCGCCACGAAGCGGCGAACCTCATCGAGGCCGGCGACCACGCCTTCCCGATCGACCGGCTTGGCGGTGAAGCCGAAGGCGCCGATGGCCAGACCAAGCCCGGCCTGATCGTCGGCAGAGATGACATGCACCGGGATGTGGCGCGTCTCGGGGGTCCGTTTCAGCAGGTCGAGCAGCGCCAACCCGTCCATGTCGGGCAGGCCGACGTCGAGCATGATGGCCTGTGGCGCATACCGTAGGGCGAGCGACGCCGCCGTGATCCCTTCGCGGGTGATCACGCCCTTGAAGCCGCAGTCGTGGGCGAGCGCGAGCAGGATCGACCCGAAGCGCGGATCGTCCTCGACGATCAGCACCACCGCATCCTCGGGCGACAGGGTCTCGCGGTCGTCGGTGACCGGCTCGACCACGTCCTCGACCATTTCGGCGGGCGCGCTGCGGACCGTGACTTGTTTCATCGGCTCGCGGGTCGATGGAGCCTGGGCCAGGGCCGGGGTGAAGGCCAGCGGCAGGTACAGGGTGAAGACGCTGCCCTGATCGGGCTCGCTTTCGACCTTCAGCTCGCCGCCGAGGGTGCGGGTGATCTCGCGGCTGATGGAAAGACCCAGGCCG
>DBBK01000030.1:1634-13977 GCA_002292165.1 Brevundimonas sp. UBA986 | reverse complement strand
GCCGCCGTCGCCGCCGCGGCCGCCGCGGCGGTCGTCGGGTCCGCGAGGACGGCGACGCCTCGGGCGCCGGCGCCTTCTTCTGGGTGCGCGGCCGCACGCCGTCGCTGGACGACCCCTATGTCTGGTTCGACCCCATCAACCCCGAGCCCCGCGCCCCCCGCGCCCCGGCCGTCGCTGAAGGCGTGGCGTCCGACGTGGAGGAACGCGTCGGCGAACGCCCCGACGGCGAAGCCGGCGGCGAGCGCGAGGGCCGTTCGCGGCGCCGTCGTCGCGGCCGGGGTCGCGGTGGCGATCGCGGCCTGACCCACGAGGTCAAGGTCGAAGCCCGCGCCACCAACGAAGGCATGCCCGCCGACGGCTCGCCCGACACCCCGATGGCGGTGATGGTCGAAGGTGACGCTCCCGAGGCCCAGGCCCCGGTGGTTCCCGCCGAGCCCCAGCGTCGCCGCGTCCGCCGCAAGACGGCTGCGGCTGAAGCGGTCGTCGAGCCGAACGAGGTCGAGGCCGTCGGCGAAGCCGTCGAACTGGACGTGACCCCGCAGGAGGCCGTCGAGGAACGCGCCGAGGTCGAGGCCCTGATCGCCGAGCCGGAGCCGGAGACGACGCCCGTCCCCACCCCGGCCGTGATCGCCGAGCCCGTCGAAGCGCCCAGGCCCGAGGCCGATCTGTCGGAGATCATCGCCAACGATCCGAACCAGATCGCGGCCCCGCCCGAGAAGCCCAAGCGCGGATGGTGGCGCCGCTGAGGCGCAGGGCCTAGATGAGAGGCATGGAGCGCGACAGCCGCAAAACGGACACCGATCCCGGCGACCGTCGCGCTCCGGTCCAGAAATGGGCCAGCCCAGCCATCCGGCCCGCCTGCGCGGCCACGGGGGAGCTTATCGTGAACCGCCTTGCCCGCGTCGCTTCCGCCTTTCGGCCCTCGAACAAGAAGGGCTTGTCACGTCTGATGGCGGCCGCCACGGCCGCCGCCTTCGTCTTCAGCGTCGCCGGCCCCGCCTCGGCCCAGAGCGCCATCCGCGACACTGAAATCGAGGGCATCGTCCGGGGCTGGGCCGATCCGGTCTTCACGGCCATGGGGCTGAACCCCGACGAGGTCGAGGTCCTGCTGATCAATGACCCCAGCCTGAACGCCTTTGCCCTGAAGGGGCGGATCATGGGCATCAACACCGGCCTGATCGAACAGACCCGCACGCCCAACGAGCTTCTGGGCGTGATGGCGCACGAGGCCGGGCACATCAAGAACCGCCACCTGTTGCGCGACGGCGTCCAGAATGCGGGCATGCAGCCCTTCCTGATGACCATGGCCCTGGGCGCCCTGGCCGTCGCGGCGGGCCAGCCCGGCGCGGGCGCCATGCTGATGGCCAACAGCCAGTATTTCGGCACCCTGGGCGCCCTGCGCTACATGCAGAGCCAGGAGGGCGAGGCCGACATCTCGGGCGCACGGGCGCTGGAAGCCGCGGGCGAAAGCGGCAAGGGCCTGGTCGACTTCTTCGAGAATTTCCGCGCCCAGGAGGTCTTCTCCGACGCCCGCCGCTATCCCTATTTCCGCAGCCACCCCCTGTCCGGCGAGCGGATCGAGGCCCTGCGCCGCCCGGTCGAGGCCGCGGCCCACTACGGGCATCAGGACAGCCCGGAACGGATGGCCGACCACGCCCTGATCGTGGCCAAGATCCACGCCTTCATGGACCCGCCCAACCAGACCCTGCGTGACTATCCGTCCTCGGCGACCGACTTCCCCAGCCGCTACGCCCGGGCCATCGGCTATTACCGCGACGGCCAGACCGACAAGGCCATCCAGGGCGTCGACGCCCTGCTGGCCGAGAAGCCGACCGATCCGTATCTGTGGGAGCTGAAAGGCCAGATCCTGTTCGAGGACGGCCGTCCGGGCGATTCACTGGCGGCGCACCAGCGCTCGGTGGAGCTCAAGCCCGACGCCCCCCTGCTGCGCATCAACCTGGCGCACGCCCTGATCGAGACCAACGACCCGGCCAATCTGGACCCGGCCATCGACCAGCTGAAGCGGGCCGTGGCGCGCGAGCCGGACAACACCATGGGCTGGCGTCTGCTGTCCCAGGCCTATGCGAGCCAGGGCAAGGAGGGTCAGGCGCGTCTGGCCTCGGCCGAATACTGGTTCGCCGCCGGCGACACCGATCAGGCCACCCAGTTCGCCCTGCGCGCCCGCCCCATGCTGGACCGCAACTCCCCGGAATGGCGCCGCGCCGTGGACATTGTCCTGGCCTCGGGCGCGACCGATCAGGACATCCAGGACCTGGACCGGCGCCAGCAGCGCCGTCAGGGTCCGATCATCGAGCCGCCGGCCTCCGCAGCGACCCTGCCGGCCACCACCCGGCCGACCACCTGACCTTCAAGAACGAGCCTGCATGACCGACAATACCCCCGAGCCCGTCGCGGCGCCCGCTGACACGCCCACGCTGAAGCAACGCTGGATGACCGGCCGCAGCATGCTGGCGCTCGGGGTCTCGGTGGTCGCCCTCGGCTTCGCGGCCGCGCCCTACGTGGTTCCAGGCCTGTTCGGCGCCCAGGTGCGAGCCTATCTGATGACCCACCCCGAGGTGCTGTTCGAGGCCCAGAACGCCTATCAGGTGAAGCAGCAGAACGATCAGGTGGCCCAGGTCAACGCCGCCGCCGCCGCCCATCCCGGCGCCCTGCGCGCCGCGCCCGGCGAGCCCGCCTTCGGCCCCGCCGACGCCAAGGTGACGGTGGTCCAGTTCTTCGACTACCAATGCCCCTACTGCAAGGCGATGGCCCCGGACTTCCTGCGGCTGATCCAGGCCAATCCGGACGTGCGCTTCATCTTCAAGGAATGGCCGATCCTCGATCACGACGGTCAGATCACCTCGCGCTACGCCGCCCAGGCGGCGCTCGCCGCCCACGCCCAGGGCAAGTATCTGGCCGTGCACCAGGCCCTGATGGCCGAACGCGCCCTGACGCCGGAAGCCGTCGACAAGGTTCTGGCCGCCAATGGCGTGACCGGCCCGGTCGGCGGGCCCGAGGCCGCCCGCCTCGTCACCAATGTGCGCGTTGACGCCATGGGCCTGGGCATTCAAGGCACCCCGACCCTGTTCATCAACGGCAAGATGTCCCCGACCCACGACCCGGCGGGGCTGGCCCAGATCATCAACGCCGAGAAGGCGAAATAGGCCTCTCTACGCCAACGCCAGATACATCCGGCCGCCGATCCACTGGGCGCGGGACTGGCCGAGCGCCGCATCCATGGCGGCGGCATTCCCCAGCGCCTTCTCGGCCTCGGCGAGGACGAAGTAGCTGTAGGGGTCGGCGGGCCAGTCCTTGAGCAGGTCCTCGATCTTCGCCTTGGCCCCGGCGGCGTCGCCTGAGGCCAGCATGGCGGCGGCGAGGCTGCGGCGGGTCGGATACCAGATGGCGGGCGGGTCGCCGCCCTCGTCGTCCTGGGCCTGGATGGCGGCGGCGCGGGTGAAGGCGGCGATGGCGGCGGGGTGGTCGCCGGTGATCATGGCCGCGCGGCCCTCCAGCACCCGCTGGAACAGCTCGATGAAGTCCCGGGCCTCCTTGGCCTGGGGCGCGCCGTCGGGGATCGCGCCGCGCAGTTCGGCGATGGCGGCGGCCTCGACCGTGACGGCCTCGGCATCACCCCGGCGCGCGGCGGCCTCGCCCCGGGCGTAGCGCCAGCTCATACGCAGCAGCGGGTTCGAGGCCGGGGGCTCCTTCAGGGCCGCGACCGCCTCCTGAGAGCCGAACCGGCCGTAGAGGGCATAGGCGTCATTGGCCATGATCTGGCGCCAGGCATTGGTCGCCGGAATATCGGGATAGGTCGCCAGATAGCCGTCGGCGAGGGCCAGCCCCTCCTCCGCCCCGCCGGCCATCAGGGCGCCGCCCATGCCAAAATGCAGGTTGTGGCCATGCAGGGGCATGCCGCCCGCGATCCCGCCGGGACGCGGCGCGATCTCCTCGTAGCGCTTGTCGAGGGCCACGGCGTTCACATTGGCCCGCATGGCGTCGATGTAGCGGCCGACGCGGTAGTAGGTGTGCGACGGCATATGGACCAGATGGCTGGCGTGCGGAGCCAGCAGGGCCAGCTTCTCGCCATAGGGAATGGCCTTGTGCGGGTCCGCCGACCATTCGGTCATGTGGATGTAGAGGTGGATATTGCCCGGATCGTCGGGCTTGACCGCCAGGGCGTGCTCCAGGATTTCCATGCTGCGCGCCGTGGCCGGATAGGCCGCCGTGCCGTCCTTTTTCCAGGGGTCGTCGTCGATGCTCAGCATCCAGGCGTCGGCGGTGATGGCGGCGATGGCGATGTCGTCGGGATGGGCGCGGGCGATCCGGTCCATGCCGCGCGCGAACCGCGTCGCGCGGGTGGCCTTGCGGCCCGAATAGCGCTGGATCAGGGCGTCGATCATCTGCTTCTGCATCGGCGAGGCGTCGCGGGCTAGCCGCCGGGCCTCGCGCGCCGCCGTCAAGGCCGCGGCGATCGACTCATCGTCATTGCCGCCGCCGTTGAGGTTGGGGCCCAGAGCCCAGGCCTCGCCCCAGGCGCACATGCCGCAGTTCGGGTCGATGCTGCGGGCCTTGCGGAAGGCGCGGACGGCCTCGGTGTGTTCGAAGGCCCAACGCAGGCGGACGCCCTGGTTGAACCAGACCTGGGCCTCGGGCGTGGCGTCGACGGCGTAGCCCTCGTCCCCGAAGCCGTCGACCAGCACCATGTCGGCGACCGGCGCCGTGGTCATGGCCGAGCCGACCTTGCCGCACTGGGGGGCGTTGTCGATGGCGTCCAGCATGGCCTTGTCGGCGGTCGCGTCGGCGACGGCGGCGGGCCCGATCAGGGCCAGGGTCGCCACCGTGAAAGCCAGAATCTTCAAACGCATCGTCGTTTCCCCCGGAGCCGGGGGGCACCCTGACGGAAAAACGCCGTCAGGCCAATGCGGCGTTAAATCAGGCCGGCCAGCGGTGAGGATGGGTCGGCGTACATGCGGCGCGGCATCCGCCCGGCCAGATAGCCCTGACGCCCGGCGATGACGGCGTGCTTCATGGCGCTGGCCATCAGGATCGGATCCTTCGCCCCGGCGATGGCGGTGTTCATCAGGACGGCGTCGCAGCCCAGCTCCATGGCCAGGACGGCGTCGGACGGCGTGCCCACGCCCGCATCGACCAGAACCGGCACCTTGGCCTGTTCCACGATCAGCCGGACGTTGACGGCGTTCTGAAGGCCCAGACCCGAGCCGATCGGCGCGGCGGCGGGCATGATGGCGGCGGCGCCGGCCTCCTCCAGCCGCTGGGCCATGACCACGTCGTCGGTGCAGTAGACCATGACGTCGAAGCCGTCCTTGACCAGCATATCGAGCGCCCGGAGGGTCTCGACCATGTCGGGATAGAGATGGGCGGTGTTGGACAGCACCTCCAGCTTGACCAGGTTCCAGCCCCCGGCCTCGCGCGCCAGACGCAGGGTCCGGACCGCATCCTCGCCGGTGAAGCAGCCGGCGGTGTTGGGCAGGAAGGTGAAGCGGTCGGGCTTCACATAGTCGACCAGCATCGGCTGGGACGGATCCGACAGGTTCACCCGGCGCAGGGCCACGGTGACGATCTCGGCCCCCGCGGCCTCGGCGGCGGCGGCGTTCTGGGCGTAGTCGGCGTATTTGCCCGTGCCCACGATCAGCCGCGAGGAGAAGGTGCGGCCGGCGACGGTCCAGGAATCGGCGGCGGGAGAAGCGATCTCGGTCATGGCCGGTTCCCTACGCCTTCACGCCCACGGAAGGAACAGCTCAGCCGTCAGAAGTCGTCAGGGCCCCCGCGCCCAATTCGGCCACGATCGGGCGGCGATCTGGAGAACGTCGATCCACCGATGGGGAGCCCCGCCATGTCGAACCGCAAGATGTCGAACCGCAAAGTCCTGACCGGCGTCGCGCTCGCCGCCCTGACCCTGATGGCGGGCTGCGCCCCCGGCGTGGAAGGCGTGCCCGGCCCGCCTCCAGCCGCCATGGCTCCGTCGGCGCCGCCTCCCCCAGCGCCGCCTCCCCCGCCGCCGCCTGTCGCAGCGCCGGCCCCGCCCGCCATGGTCGGCGAGGTGGCCGTCACGGGGTCGCGGATCCCGGGCTCGGCGGCCGACCTCGCTCCCGTACCCGTCAGCCCCGACCGCCCGCAAACGCAATCGCAAGCGGGCATCCTGACGGCGGGCGACTACGACGACCTGCTCAATCCCCAAGCCTACGCCCGCTATGTCGGTTCGAAGGCCCAGCAGTTCGCGGCCCTGCCCTGGGTCGACACCCGGGCGGCCATCACGGTCACGATCACGGACGCCGACGGCCGTCCCAGGCCCTTCGTTCCGGTTCGCATCAGCCGTCCGCAGGGCGGGACGCTGGAGCTGGAGACCCTGGCCAATGGCAGCGTGGTGCTCTTCCCCGCGCTGGACGGTCTGGGCCGCACGGCGGAGATCACCGTGCCCGGTCCGCGCGGTCAGGTGACCCGCCGGACCCTCAGCGTCGGAGCGGATCGGCGTCTGGAGATCGCCACGCCCGGCGCCCCGGCGGCGGTCCGCGCCATGGACCTGATGCTGGTCATCGACGCTACGGGCAGCATGGGCGACGAGATCGACTATCTGAAGGTCGAACTCGACAGCATCGTCACCGCCCTGAAGGACCGCCACCCGGGACTGGACCTCCGGCTGGGCCTGATCGTCTATCGCGACATCGGCGACGAATATGTGGTTCGCCAGTACGCCTTCACCGGCAATACGGAGGCCGTCCAGACCCTGCTGTCCAAACAGTCGGCGGGCGGCGGTGGCGACTATCCCGAGGCGGTCGATCAGGCGATGGCCGCGGCGGTCGGGGCGAATTGGCGCGGCGACGCCGCCAAGGCCCTGGTCCTGGTCGCCGACGCCCCGCCCCACGACCAGAACATCGGCGCGACCTGGGCGACCACCCTTCAGGCGCGTGAGAAACGTATCCAGATCGTGCCGGTGGCGGCCAGCGGCGTGGCCGAAAAGGCCGAGTTCGTCATGCGCGCCATGGCCGCCGTGACCCAGAGCCGGTACCTGTTCCTGACCGACGACAGCGGGGTGGGCAATCCGCACGCCGCGCCCGAGGTCAAATGCTACGTCGTCACCCGCCTGGACGCCCTGCTGCGCCGGGTGCTGGACGGCGTCGTCTCCGGCCGAAGGATCGAGCCCGAGAGCAATGAGATCATCCGCCGTGTGGGCGACTACGACCACGGCGTCTGCGAGCCTCGCTGAGGCGCCTGCCCGGGTGACCGGCCCGCGCGGAACCGCCGGTCAGCCCCCGCCGACGAAGATCACCATCTCGATGCGGTCGCCTTCGGCGAGGGCGGTCTCGGCGTGCAGGGAGCGGGGGACGATCTCGAGATTGCGCTCGACGGCGACCTTGCGCGGGTCCAGACCCAGTTCTCCGACGAGATCCAGAATCGTCCGGGCGGAGACTTCTTTCGTATCTCCGTTGACTTGAATGCGCATACCGCTACGTCAGCCTTTCGCGCGGGTCGCTTTGACCTGCGCCGTCAGTCAGTTAAAAGGCCGCCCGATTCATGGGCGTTCCCGCGCCCGGAGCCTCACCGCAGGTAATGCCCGAAACGCCCGTCATCTACGTCCTGAACGGTCCGAATCTCAACCTCCTCGGGGTGCGTGAGCCGGATATCTATGGGTACGAGACCCTCGCGGACGTTCAGGGGCTCTGTGAAAAGGCCGCGGGCGACGCGAAGATCGTCTTCCGCCAGTCCAATCACGAAGGCCAGCTGATCGACTGGGTCCACGAGGCCCGCACCGAAGGCTCGGCCGTGGTCATCAATCCCGCCGGTTACGGCCACACCTCCGTGGCCCTGCTGGACGCGCTGAAGGCCCTGTCGATCCCCGTGATCGAATGTCACCTGTCCAACCCGGCGTCCCGCGAGGAATTCCGGCACAAGACCTATGTTTCGCTGGTTGCGACCGGCGTCGTCGCGGGCTTCGGCCCGCAAAGTTACGAACTGGCCGTCAAGGCCGCGGTGAAGCTCGTTGCGGAACGCGCAGCGGCCGCCGCCCGTTCGTCCTGAGATCAAGAAGAAGGCTCGAGAGAACCCATGGCCGATCCGAAATCGTCCCCTGCCAAGCTCAAGAACGACGTCGAGATCGACGCGACCCTGGTCCGCCAGCTCGCCGACATCCTGAACGACACCTCCCTGACGGAGATCGAGGTCGAGCGCGGCGAGCTGCGCATCCGCGTGGCGCGTGAGGTCGTCTCCGCCCCCGTGATGCAATACGCCGCCGCCCCGGCCGCCGTCGCCGCTCCGGCCCCGGCCGCCGCGCCTGCCGCAGCCCCGGCCGCTCCCGCCGCCAGGGCCGGCGAGACGGTGAAGTCGCCGATGGTCGGCACCGCCTATCTGCAGGCCTCGCCCGAGGCGCCGCCGTTCGTCCAGCCGGGCGACAAGGTCAAGAAGGGCCAGACCCTGATCATCGTCGAAGCGATGAAGACCATGAACCCCATCCAGGCTCCGCGCGACGGCGTGGTCGCCGAAATCCTGGTCGGCGACGCCCAGCCCGTCGAATACGGCGAACCCCTCGTCCTGCTCGAGGCGTAAGCCATGTTCACCAAAGTCCTGATCGCCAATCGCGGCGAAATCGCCCTGCGTATCCACCGGGCGTGCAAGGAGATGGGCATTTCCACCGTCGCCGTGCACTCGGAAGCCGACCGCGGCGCCATGTGGGTGCGGCTGGCCGACGAAAGCGTCTGCATCGGCCCGGCCCCGGCGGCCAAGAGCTATCTGAACATCCCCTCGATCATCGCGGCGGCCGAGATCACGGGCGCCCAGGCGATCCACCCGGGCTATGGCTTCCTGTCCGAGAACGCCCGCTTCGCCGAGATCGTCGAAGCCCACGGCATGACCTTCATCGGACCCAAGCCAGACCACATCCGGGTCATGGGCGACAAGATCAGCGCCAAACAGACCGTCAAGGACGCCGGCATCCCGGTCGTCCCCGGCTCTGACGGCGAGGTCGAGACCGTCGAGGCCGCCATCGAGGCGGCGAAGACCATCGGCTTCCCCCTGATCGTCAAGGCGGCCGCCGGCGGCGGCGGACGCGGCATGAAGGTGGCCCTGACCGCCGACGACCTCGTCGAGGCCGTCCAGACCGCCCAGACCGAGGCCAAGGCGGCCTTCGGCAACGGCGCCGTCTACATGGAGCGCTATCTCCAGAAGCCGCGCCACATCGAGATCCAGGTCGTCGCCGACAGCCACGGCAACGTCGTCCACCTGGGCGAGCGCGACTGCTCCCTGCAGCGCCGCCACCAGAAGGTGCTGGAAGAGGCCCCCTCGCCCGCGCTTTCCGCTGAAGGCAGGAAGAGGATCGGCGAGACGGTCAACAAGGCCATCGCGGCCATCGGCTATCTGGGCGTCGGCACCATCGAGTTCCTGTGGGAGGACGGCGAGTTCTTCTTCATCGAGATGAACACCCGCCTGCAGGTCGAACACCCGGTCACCGAGGCCATCACCGGCGTCGATCTGGTGCGCGAACAGATCCGCATCGCCGCGGGCCTGCCGCTGTCCTTCACCCAGGAGGACATCCATTTCGAGGGCCACGCCATCGAGGTGCGGATCAACGCCGAGAACTCGGAAACCTTCACCCCGTCGCCGGGCGCCATCACCGACTTCCACGCCCCGGGCGGCCTGGGCGTGCGGCTGGATAGCGCCATCTACGCCGGCTATTCGATCCCGCCCTACTACGACAGCCTGATCGGCAAGCTGATCGTGCACGGGCGCGACCGGGCCGAGTGCGTGGCGCGGCTGAAGCGGAGCCTGGGCGAGATCGTGGTCGGCGGTGTCGACACGACCATCCCCCTGTTCCAGCGCCTTCTGGCCGAGCCCGACATCCTCAGTGGCGACTACGACATCCACTGGCTGGAGAAGTGGGCCGCCAAACGGACCCCGGCAGCCTGAGCGACCCGGGCTTCAGCGCCAGTCCCTTCGGCGGCTTCGGCCCCGAAGAGCTGCTGAACTGCTATGCGACGGGCGTCTTCCCCATGGGCGAGGCGCGCGACGATCCGCGTATCTTCCTGGTCGAACCGGACCAGCGGGGCGTCGTCCCGCTGGACGGCTTCCACATCCCGACGCGGCTGAAGCGGACGGTGCGGGGCGAGCCGTTCGAGGTGCGCGTCTCCACCGCCTTCGACGCCGTGCTGGACGCCTGCGCGGCTCCGGCGCCGGGGCGTGAGGACACCTGGATCAACGGCCCGATCCGACGCCTCTATCTGGCGCTCCAGGCCATGGGCCACGCCCATTCCATCGAATGCTGGAAAGACGAGCGGCTGGTCGGGGGCCTGTACGGCGTCACCCTCGGCGGCGCCTTCTTCGGCGAGAGCATGTTCAGCCGCGAGCGGGACGCCTCAAAGGTCGCCCTGGTGCATCTGGTGGCGCGGCTGAAACGCGGCGGCTGGCGGCTTCTGGACGCCCAGTTCCTGACCGAGCACCTCAGCCAGTTCGGGGCGGTGGAAACGCCGCAGGGCGCCTATCTGAAACTGCTGAAGGCGGCGCGGCCGCTGCGGCCCAATCCCAGGGCGCTGTTCGAGCCGATGACCGGAGAGGCGGCGGTCTTCTACGCCTTGCAGCCCACGACCCAGGCGTCATAGATCGGGTGCTGCAGCCCGTTGATCCCGGGCGTCGAGGCGAACATCCAGCCGCGAAAGATCTGGCGCGGCTCGGTCGCCTTGGCCGTGCCCTTGGGCTGGAGGCTGATGTCCAGATAGGCGATGGCGTCCGAGACCTGTTCGTTGTCGGCCGAGACCTCGCAGGCGCGGGCGGTGAAGATCAGGCTGTCGTTGAAACGCACGGGACGGCCGCCGACCACGACCTCGAACCGCATGCGGTCGGCGGTGATCTTGTCGATCGCCTCGACGATCGCCACGCGGCGGCGCTGGCGCGGCAGGGGCGTGTCGGCTTCCTGGATCTTCTCGTCGGCGGGAACCGCATCCTCGGGCTTGGCGGCCGAGGCGTCCGGGACCGTCTCCTGCGGCGCGCCGGCGGTCATGTCGACCGGGGTGGTCGGGACGATGGCGACCGGGGCGTTGGGCGCGGGCACGCCGGCGGGGGCCGTTTCGACCGGCGGGGCGTTCCTGAGGATGTCGCCGACCGGGTCGTTCGACGGACGCGCATCCTGGGGCGGGCTGTTCTGCAGCCCTCCGGCGACAACGACGCCCCCCGCCCCGACGATGGTCAGGGCGGCGACAGCGACGCCGATGAGCCGGGCGCGGTTCATTATTCGGGCTTCCAGGCTTCGTAGTCGCCGGTGGCGGCCGGGCGCACGCCCTCGGCGGCCAGCGAACCGGGCGGACGCCAGGCCAGGGGCGTGCCGGTCAGGTTCGGCTGGTGGTCCAGCTCCCACGAACGGCGCTTGAGCGGCTCGGCGGTCGGCGGCTCGTCGAAGGTGTAGTGCAGCCAGCCGTGCCAGTCGGGCGAGACCTTCGAGGCCTCGGCATAGCCGTTGTAGATGACCCAGCGACGCTTGCGGCCGTCATAGCTCTTGTTGTCGCGGCTCTCGTAGTAGCGGTTGCCCATCTCGTCCGTGCCGATCAGGTTCGCGCGCTTGGCGATCGTGAACATCGTGCCGATGGTGGCGCCGTTCCACCAGGTGAAAATCTGAGCAAGCACTGAGTGGGAATCCCGTCGAATCCGTCGCGCCGGGCGGTCCGGCGACGTTGGCGCAATCATAGAAACCGGGAGGCCCCGCGTCCAGCACGACGGGCGTTTCACCGCAATCAAGATGTTGGGGGTAACCCCTGCCCGGCCCGCAACATCTATTGATGGCTGTGTCCTGCCTGCCTAGTCTGGGAGAACCTTTCGGCGGAAAGAGTCCCGCATGCGCTTCGCCTCCCGCTTCATCGAGCCCGCGAGCCTGATCGCGACCGGCCCCCGCTGGGTCGAGCGCAGCGATTCGGTGGTCGAGATGATCGCGCCGGACGGCTGGTCCGACGCCCGGGTCGAGGCCTGGATGGACTGGGCCGACGGCCTGCCCCAGGACCTGCCCACCGGCATGGCGGCGGACACGGTCGCGCTCGGTCTTGAGGTGCTCGGCGGCCGGATTTCGGGCTGGGCCGCGCGGCTGGCCGTCTGGGGCCGGTCGACAGGGGTCTTCGCCGGGGCCGCCGACGCCCGCACCTTCGCCGAGGAACTGACCGCCAGCGTCCTGCTGGGCCTCGCCGCCCCCGCCCGGGGTCTGAAGGACGGGGTGCGCCTGCCCGCCAGCATCGGCGCCCCGCCGCCCGCGACGGTTCTGGATCTGGAAGAGGCCCTGGACCTCAAGGCCCTGACCACGGCGCTGGACGCCCGTCGGGCCGCGAAACTGGCCGAGAGCGCCGCCGAGGCC
>DBBK01000030.1:0-1564 GCA_002292165.1 Brevundimonas sp. UBA986 | reverse complement strand
CCGCCGCCGCCGCGCGCCGCGCCGGGGCCAGCGACCTCGACATCCTGCGCGCCATCGACGGCGAGCGGATCGTCATCGACTTCCCGCCCCTGCCCGCCGAGCGCATCGTCGCCGTGGCGGACCGCGAACCCTTCGTCGCCGCCGGGACCGCCCAATCAGCCGCAGCCCGCGCGGCCCTGACCGGCGACCTGATCCTGACCTTCGACGCCGCCGACGCCCGGGCCGTGGCGGACCAGCCGCTGGCCGCCGCCTGCGCCCTGAACCTGCCCGCCGTCGCGGCGCTCGGCGATTTCGCCCCCGCTCTGGAGGCCCTGACCCGGTTGTGGACCACGGCGCTGGAGATCGAGCTGACCTCCGGCTTCTCCGCCACCGTCGATCAGGCGCGTCGGCGTCAGGCGGTGCGGCCCGTCGCACTGGGCCTGTCCGGCGCGGCCGAATGGCTACTGGGCGAGGGGCTTGTTCCCGACGAGGCCGGTCAGGCGGCGCTGGCGGCCGTAGCGGGCGTGGTCGCGGCCAGCGCGGCCCTGACCGCCTGCGAACTGACCGAGGCGCTCGGCCCCTGCCCCGAGGGTCCCGCTTTGGCCGGAGAGGCGCTGGATGCTTTGCAACGCCGTCAGGGCCTGCTGGCCGCCTCCGACGCCCGCCAGTCGACGCCTTTGGCCGCCCATGCGGCGAAGCTGACCGCCGCCGCCCGCAAGGCGATGAAGCGCGACGGCCGCCGCCACGGCTCCATCTCCCTGCTGGTCGACGACGCCGAACTGGGTCTGAGGCTGGGCTCGCCCGCCTTCGCCCACGCCACCCTGTTCGAGACCGCCGACGGCGCCGTGGAACGCCACCTGTCGCCCGCCCTGATCGCCGCCATGGACGAGACGGACGCCGCCGCCGCCGAGCGCCGTCTGCTGGGCCGACGCACCCTCGTCGAGGCTCCCGGCATGGACCACGAGGTCCTGCGCGGCCTCGGCTTCACCGACGCCGAGCTGGAGTCGGTCGAGATCGCCCTGGCCCAGGTCGAGCGGCTGGAGGACGCCTTCGGGCCTCTGGTGCTGGATCCCGGCTATGTCCGCGATGTCCTGGGCATCGAGGGCGCCGGGCCGCTGCTGCCGCGCCTGGGTCTGTCCGCCGAGGCTCTGGCGGCCGCCGAGGCCTATGCCCTGGGCCACGCCGATCTGGCCCGCTGGGCCGAGGCGCCCGCCGCCCTCGTCGAAACCCTGAACCGCGCGCCGGCGGAGATCGAACGCGATCTGCGCCGCGCGATCGAGCCGTTCAGCGACGCGCCCGACGTCACGCCCGAGGCCGTCAGCTGGCGCGCCACCGCCGCCGAGGCCACGGCGCTTCTGGCCACGGCCGCGAGCGAGGGCCGCCGCGCGATCCGCCTGCTGCCCGACGCCGCCCCGTCGGCTCCCCTGCTCGACCTGCCCGAGCTCGAAGCCGCCCCGCGTCGCCCGGAGGCCACCGCCGAAGCCCCGCCGACCGAGAAGATCGTCGAGCGGGTGGTCGAGCGCGACCGCACCCGCCGCAAACTGCCCGACCGCCGCAAGGGCTATATCCAGAAGGCGGCCGTCGG
>DBBK01000092.1 GCA_002292165.1 Brevundimonas sp. UBA986 | reverse complement strand
CGTGTACGCGCCGACGGTTTCAGAAATAGGCATGGGGAGACTCCTTGTGACGCCGATAGACCTAGGCCTCAACGCGCGTCGCAATAAGGGGTCACAATCCGGATGGCGTGTTCGGAATCACGAACAATCGCCCGTCAGGCCGTAGGTCCTGAGCAGGCTATTTCGTCCAGCACGTTCCACGAACCGAGGCCCGCAACCGGGCCTGCAACCGATCCCTCCACCTTCTGGAAATGATAGGCCACGCGACAGACCTGTCCGACCGAGGGTCGGGGTTCCAGGCCCGTCTGGCTGAGAGCGACCACTTCGACGCTCAGATTGTCCGGTGTCAGCAAGGTGATCCGGTCCCAGCAGGCGATAATTCCGGACTGGCATCCCGCGCGCGTCACGGACTGCACGGTGGCGTCGCGAAGCTCAACACGCTCTTCGCCGGTGAGCAGCGCCGCCACAAGCAGTGGTGCAATCATCTCAGCCCCTCACCCTGACCCGCGATCACCTTCAGCACCGCATCCGCCGCGATCTCCGACGGATCGCGTCCGCCCCGGCCCATCCGGTCCAGCGCCGCCGTCTGCCGCGCTGACTGGTCCGCGCGGGCGTCCGGATCGTCCAGCAGCGCTCCGACGGCTGCGGCCATCTTCTCCGGCGTCGCATCCTTCTGGATCAGCTCGGGCGCGATCACCTCATCCGCCGCCGTGTTGAACAGGGTCGCGAACTTGCCGGTGAAGAAGGGCTTCATGATCGCATAGCTGAGCGGATCGAACCTGTAGCCGATGACCATCGGCGCCCCGGCCAGCGCCAGTTCGGTCGAGACGGTGCCCGAGGTGGCCAGGGCGACGGTCGCGGCGCGCATGGCGTCGTACTTCTCGTCTTCCTGCACCAAATGCACGCGGAACGGCCAGGCGGCGACGCGCGCGGTCACATCGGCCGCGACCGTGCCCGCGACGACCACGGCGACCTCCAGCCCCGGATGGGTCTGGCGCAGCAGGGCGACCGCCTCGCCATAGACGGGCGTCATATGGCGGATCTCCGACGGCCGGCTCCCCGGCAGGATCAGCAGCAGGGGCGCATCGGCCGCCAGCCCGCGCGACGCCCTGAACCGCACCCCGTCGGCGCTGTCCATGTCGACGTGCAGGGCCGAGGACCCGACCACGGTCGTCGCCAGCCCCTCGGCCTCGAACCACGGCGCATCAAAGGAGTAGAGGGCCAGCAGGTGGTCCACCGCCCCGGCCAGGGTCTTGGCCCGCCCCGGCCGCGAGGCCCAGACCTGCGGCCCGACGTATTTGATCAGGGGCACGCCCGGCAAGGCCTCGCGCAACGCCTTGGCCACCCGGATGGTGAAGCCCCAGCTGTCGATCAGGACCACGGCGTCAGGCCGCTCCCGCACCGCCAGAGCCACCGTGTCCGCCACCCGCGCCTTGACCCGCTTGTAGGCCCGCAGGCCCTCCAGCCAGCCGAGAATGGACAGTTCGGCGATGTCGAACGGGCTCGTGACCCCCTCGGCCGCCATCTTCGGGCCGCCGACGCCCACGAAATCCACGCCCGCGTCCCGCGCCTTCAACGCCTTGGCCAAACCGGCGCCCAGCGCATCGCCCGAGGCCTCGGCGGCGACCAGCATGATCTTCATGACCGGTCCTCGCCCCAGACGAACAGGCCGAGCCGGTCCGCGGTTTCGATCAGGGCCGGACGGTCGATCAGGATCAGCTTGCCCGCCACCCCGCCGACGCCCGCCAGCCCCGCCGCGGCCGCCAGCTCCAGCGTCCGCGTCCCGATCACCGGCATGTCGACACGGAGGTCCTGAATGGGCTTGGGCGCCTTGCCCAGCGCGCCTTTCAACGCGCCCGCCGCCCCGCGCAGATCGGCGGGCAATCCGGCGACGCGGCTCAGCATGGCGTCTGTCCCCTCCTGGGCCTCGACCGCCAGCACCAGTCCGTCGCAGACGACCGCGCCCTGGCCGATGTCCAATTCGCCCGCTTTTTCCGCCACATGCAGGGCCTTCCTCAGGTCGGCCAGCTGGTCGGTGGTCGGTGAAACCGCGCCCAGCGCCCCGGCTTCCAGCGTCTCTCCGCCCAGGATGTCGTCGGCGCCCTCGACGGCGTAACCCTCGTTCTCGAACACCGACAGGATCTTGCGCAGCAGGGCGTCGTCGCCCTTGGTCGCAGCGGCGATGATGCCGGGCAGCAGGGTCGCGCCCTTCAGGTCGGGCTTCAGGCTCTTGAAGTCGGGCCGGTTGACCGTGCCGGCGAAACAGACGGCCTCGCAGCCCGCCGCCTTCAGCGCAGCCAGCGCCTTGCCCAGCTCGGCCATGCCGATCTCGGCGCCCGCATAGCGGACCAGATGCGGATCGGCGAAGCCGGTCAGACGGATCACGAACAGGGGCCGGTCTTCGGCCTCGCACCGCGCCGCGATGGCCAGCGGCAGGGCCCCGCCGCCGGCGATCAGACCCAGCTTGGGCGCGTGCGGCGCGCTCACCGTCTCACTCGCCGGGCAGACAGAGCGGCCGCTTGCCGCCGTCGCGGATGAAGGCGACGATCTCCATGATCTCGGGCAGGTCGGCGTAGGTCGCCTCGACCCCGTCCAGACGGTCGGCGAAGACCCCGTCGGCTTCGAACAGATCGCGGAAGGCGGCCAGCAGGCGGCGCACCGCATCCTTGCCGTAGCCCTTGCGCTTCAGACCGATCAGGTTGAGCCCGTGCAGCCGCGCGTGGTTGCCCCAGGCCGAGCCATAGGGAATGACGTCGCGGGTCACGGCGGCCAGACCGCCGACGATGGCGCCCTGCCCCACCCGGCCGTTCTGGTGCACGGCGCACAGGCCGCCCAGGAAGACCTTGTCACCGATCTGCGCATGGCCGCCGAGGGTGGCGTTGTTGGCCATGACGACATTGCTGCCGACGACCGCGTCGTGGCCCACGTGCGCGCCGGTCATGAACAGGTTGTTGGAGCCGACGCGCGTCACGCCGGATCCCTGGGGCGTGCCCCGATTGAAGGTCGAATGCTCGCGGATCGAGTTGTCCGACCCGATCTCCAGCCGCACAGGCTCGCCCTTGTAGCCGTTGTGCTGCGGGTCGCCGCCGATGACGGCGAAGGGATGGACGATCGTGCGGGCGCCGATCGCGGTGTCCTGCTGGACCACCACATGGCTGACCAGGGTGACGTTCTCGGCCAGGCTGACGCCCGGTCCGACCGTGCACCAGGGACCGATCTGGACCCCGTCGGCCAGTTGGGCCTCGGAGTGGACGATGGCGGAGGGATGGATGACAGCCATGATCAGGTCGCCGGCTGGTCGACCTTGACCACCATGGCCATGAACTCGGCCTCGGCGGCCAGTTTGTCGTCGATGAAGGTCTCGCCGCGGAACTTGTAGGCGTCGCCGCGGGCGCGGGTCACGATCACCTTCATGCGCAGCTGGTCGCCCGGCCGTGCGGGCTTGCGGAACCGCACCCCGTCGATCGACATGAACATGATGACCTTGTCCGCCACGGCGACGTCCATGGTCTTGGACATCAGCAGGGCGCCCGTCTGGGCCATGGCCTCGACGATCAGCACGCCCGGCATGACCGGATCGATCGGGAAGTGGCCCGGGAAGAAGGGCTCGTTGTGGGTGACGTTCTTGATGCCGGTGATCGAGGTCCCCGGCACGAAGTCCTCGGCCTTGTCGATCAGCAGGAACGGGTACCGGTGCGGCAGGCGTCGCATGACCTCGGCATAGTCGATCCGG
>DBBK01000105.1 GCA_002292165.1 Brevundimonas sp. UBA986 | reverse complement strand
TCGAAATGCTCGTAGAGGAAGCTCTCCTTGTGGTGGGCCAGGCACCATTTGGCCATGATGGAGCCGCCGCGCGAGACGATGCCGGTGACGCGTTTGGACGTCATCGGCACGAAGGGCAGGCGGACGCCCGCATGGATGGTGAAATAGTCCACGCCCTGTTCGGCCTGTTCGATCAGGGTGTCGCGGAACACCTCCCAGGTCAGGTCCTCGGCTATGCCGTTCACCTTCTCCAGCGCCTGATAGATGGGGACGGTGCCGATGGGGACGGACGAGTTGCGGATGATCCAGTCGCGGATGTTGTGGATGTTGCGGCCGGTCGACAGGTCCATGACGTTGTCGGCGCCCCAGCGGGTGGCCCAGACCAGCTTGTCGACCTCGTCGTCCACCGAGCTGAGGACCGCCGAGTTGCCGATGTTGGCGTTGATCTTCACCAGGAAGTTGCGGCCGATGATCATCGGCTCGACCTCGGGGTGGTTGATGTTGTGCGGGATGATGGCCCGGCCGCGGGCGATCTCCTGACGCACGAACTCCGGGGTCACGAAGTCGGGGATCGCGGCGCCGAAGTCCTCGCCGTCGCGGATGCAGGGGGCGTTCTGCTCGCGGCGCAGGTTCTCGCGGATGGCGACATATTCCATCTCGGGCGTGATGATCCCGGCCTGGGCGTATTCGTACTGGGTGACCGGGCGGCCCTCGACGCCCTTGAACACCTTGTGGTTCGAGACGTCGAAGCGCGGGGCGAGGTGGCGGCCCGAGGCGTGGCCGTTGTCCTCGGGCTTGACCTCGCGGGGGTTCTCGACCGGGGCGATGTCGCCGCGGTCCAGCTGCCAGCTGGTCTTCACCAGCGGCAGGCCCTTTTTGATGTCGATCGTGACGGTCGGGTCGGTGTAGGGGCCGGAGCTGTCATAGATGGTCACCGGCGGCTCGTTGGCGCTCGGGTGGACGGCGACCTCGCGGAAGGGGACGCGGATGTCGGGGAAGAGTTCGCCCGAGACATAGACCTTCTTCGACCCGGCGCGCTCGCCGGTCGGGATGGTCCCGGTCTCCGCCATCACCTGTTCGCGGGCGTCCTTGAGCGCGAGCTCGACATTTGGTTCGTGGCTATCGCTCGCGACGCGGTCGCTCACTACTTGAGCCACACCGGGCAGTTCCGGCAGGACGTCAGCGGTCTTCGGCGGGGTGACTTGAATGTTCATGGCGGCCTCAGGTGTTGAGGGCTGCGCCGACGTCGGGATTGAAATTGGTCCTGTGGCGTGAGGGCCGAAGACCGAAAAGCGTACTCATCCCTTCGCCGGCATGACCCGGATCAGGTTCGGCCGGTCAGAGGGCTACCTCAATCTCAGCGGCTCGAATGCCGCCCCCGGGAGAACACGATGACCCTAGGGCAATCGGGCGCGGGGCTCAACCGGCGAGGTTCAGGTAATCGGGGAGGTGGTGCGGCGGCCAATTGTGGCGCGTTTAAGGCGAATTTCATTGGCCCGCAAGCGAGGGTTGTGAGATTTCCGTTTCCGTTCAGGGCTTTATGAGTTTGGAAACGTTTACAGGAAATGGTCGTTTCCTAGTAAACCGCTTCGCTTCCATCCCCCGGGAACGCCATGACAAAGACGCTCCAGCGACTGGTGTATCGCAGTACCGCCACCGGCAGCACGACCTCCCTCCTGAACCTCGTTTCCATCCTCGGCGAGAGCCAGCGCAACAACGACCGCGATGAGCTGACCGGGGCGCTGGCCGCCCACGGCGGGCGCTATGTCCAGGTGGTCGAGGGGGCGGCGACGACGCTGGACGGCCTGCTGCGCCGGCTGGAACGGGACCCGCGCCACAAGGACATCAAGCTGCTGGAGCGCGAGAACATCGCCACGCGCGAGTTCGGGCGGTGGGCCATGGCCAATGCGGTGGTGACGCCCGAGGCGGCGCCGGTGCTGGAAGAGCTGATGGCGTCCGACTTCCCCTCGGCGGCCCTGATCGTCGAGGCGCTGAAGGCGGCGGTCGACCTGCAGCACGCCGAGGCGGCTTAGGCGTCTTCCCTCAGTCGTCTGGGCGCCGTCGCATCGGCGGCGTAGGAGGGTTTCGCAAACCGGAGCCCCCTCATGCACCTCGCCCGCTTCCCCCGCGTCCGACTGGCCCATCTGCCCACGCCGCTGGAGCCCCTGCCGCGCCTGTCCGAGGCCCTGGGCGTCGAGCTCTGGATCAAGCGGGACGACTGCACGGGTCTGGCCGGCGGCGGCAACAAGACCCGCAAGCTGGAGTTCCTGCTCGGCGACGCCTTCGAACAGGGGGCGGATACGCTGGTGACCCAGGGCGCCGTCCAGTCCAACCATGTGCGCCAGACGGCGGCGGCCGCGGCGTCCCACGGGCTGAAGTGCGAGATCATTCTGGAAGAGCGGACGGGGTCGAAGGCCACCGACTACACCCGCAACGGCAACGTCCTGCTGGACCGGCTGTTCGACGCGTCGATCCGCACCGTGCCGGGCGGCTCGGACATGGTCGCCGAGCTTGAGATCACGGCGGAAGCCGTCAGGAAGCGCGGCGGCAAGCCCTATGTCATCCCGGGCGGCGGCTCCAACCCGATCGGGGCGCTGGGCTATGTCGACTGCGCACGCGAGATCGTGGTCCAGGCCGATGAGCTGGACATGCCGATCGACCGGATCGTGACGGCCACGGGCAGCGCCGGGACCCATGCGGGTCTGGTCGCCGGTCTGGCGGTCATGGGCGCGGACATTCCGGTGCTGGGCATCGGGGTCCGGGCGCCGAAGGAAAAGCAGGAGGCCAATGTCCTGAAGCTGGCGAAGGAAACGGCGGCGCTGCTGGGCCGTCCTGACGCCGTGACGGACGGGATGGTCGTCGCCGACTGCGACTACGTCGGCGCGGGCTATGGTCTGGTCGACGAGGCGGTGATCGAGGCGCTCAAGCTGGCTGCCCGCACCGACGGCATCGTCCTGGACCCCGTCTATACCGGCAAGGCGATGAAGGGGCTGATCGCCCTGGCCCGCGCCGGCCGGTTCGAGAACGAGACAGTGGTCTTCCTGCACACCGGCGGAGCGCAGGGCCTGTTCGGCTATCAGGGCGAGATCGAGGGTTCGCTGTAATGAAGGTGCTGGGCGTTCTCGGCGGCATGGGGCCGGCGGCGACGGTGGCGTTTCTGGCGCGGGTCCAGGCCCTGACCCCGACCGAGGGCGACGCCGACCACATCCGCGTCCTGATGGACATGAACCCGCAGGTTCCGGACCGGAACAGGACGCCGGATCAGGCCGAGGCGGTGCTGGGCGAGATGGCGGCGCGGCTGAGGGACGCGGGCGCCGAGGTTCTCGCCATGCCGTGCAATACGGCGCACGCTCAAGGCGCCGGCATCCGGGCGGCGGGCCTGCCCTTCATCGACATGATCGCCGAGACGACGGCGGCCGTCGTGGCGACGGGAGCAAGGCGGGCGGGCATCCTCGCCACGCCCGGCGGCGAGGCCCTCTATACGGCGGCCCTGACGGCGGCGGGGATCGAACCGGTGGTGCTGGACGGCGCCGACCGCGAGGCCTTCATGGCCCGGGTCTATGGGGTCAAGGCGGGCGACATGGGCGAGGCGGCGCGGACGCGCATGGCCCAGCTGGCGGCGGCCCTGGTCGCGCGTGGGGCCGAGGTGGTCATCGCCGGCTGCACCGAGGTGCCGTTGCTGCTGAGCGCGGCCGAGGTGACGGTTCCGCTGGTGGATTCCGCCGAGGTGCTGGCCGGGGCTTGCGTCAGGGCCTGCCGCTGAGCTTAACAGGTCCGGGGGGACATCATGGCCGACGACATTCGCAGCTATCTGCTGGCCGGAGAGAAGGTGCTCTGGTCGGGCAAGCCGCAGCAGGGGTTGAGGTTCGCGCCGATCGACATCTTCCTGGTGCCGTTCAGCTTCATCTGGGCCGGCATGGCGATCTTCATCGGCGGCCAGGCGATCTGGTCCATGCCGTTCTCGCTCTTCACCCTAATGCCCTGTCTGTTCGTCGTGGTCGGCGTCTATATGAGCGTCGGCCGTTTCGTTCAGGACATCTGGGTCCGCGCCCGGACCGACTATCTGCTGACCGATCGAAGAGCGGTTATCCATCGTCGCCCGGCCTTTGCGGGTCTGGGCAGCGATCTGGTCGTCGTGGATCTGACGCGGGGCGCGCAGGTGCGGTTCAAGGCCGGCATGGGCGATCGTGGCTCCATCGTCTTCGGACAGGAGATCGGCTTCAACCTCTTCCGTCGCGCCAACGTCGGCCAGTGGGTGCCCAGCCTTGACCCGACGGCCCGCTTCATCGGCATCGAGAACGCCCGCCGGGTGTTCGACCAGATCCAGACGCTGCAGAGCCGCGCAGGCTAGGGAAAAGGCGAGGCTTGCCCTTCGCCGCGACCCCCGCCAAACCTGTCGCGATGACGACGCGTAGCCTGATTATCGATTGCGACCCCGGGGTGGATGACGCCGTGGGGTTGTTCCTCGCCTTCGCCGCGCCCGGGCTGGAGCTGCTGGCGGTGACCACGGTGGGCGGCAATGTCCCGGTGACGGCGACGGCGCGCAACGCCCGGATCATGCGCCAGATCGCCGGGCGCGGGGATGTGCCGGTGTTCGCCGGCGCCGAGCGGCCTCTGGTGCGCGAACCGGCCGGGGCGGGCGAGTTCCATGGACTGGAAGGGACCGGCGACCTGACCGTCTTCGAGCCCGAGGCGCCCGTGGCCGAGGGCCATGCGGTCGACGCCATCATCGATCTGGTCATGAGCCGGCCGGCGGGTGAAGTCGCCCTGTCGGTCATGGGGCCGATGACCAATGTCGCCCTGGCCATGCGCAAGGAGCCCGGGCTGGCCGCCCATGTCGGCTGTGTCGTCGTCATGGGCGGCGCGCGCAGTGAAGGCGGCAACATCACCGCCTCGGCCGAGTTCAACATCTGGGCCGATCCCGACGCGGCCGCCGAGGTCTTCGCCTCGGGCTGCGAGATGATCGTCATGGGTCTGGACGCCACCCATCAGGTGCGGGCGACCGAGGCGCGGATCGCGGCGATCGAGGCTATTGGGACGCCCGCCGCCGACGCGACCGCCTCCATGCTGCGCTTCTCCCAGCGGATCGAGCGGACCATCGTCGGTTGGGATGCCGCGCCTCTGCATGACCCCTGTACCGTCGCCTGGCTGCTGAAGCCCGAACTGTTCGAGACCCGGCCCAGCCGGATCGAGGTCGAGACCGCGTCCGACCTGACCCGCGGCCATACGGCGGTGGAGTTCCGCATCGACCCCGCGACCGCGCGACATCACTGGGCGACGCAAGCGAACGGGCAGGGGGTGTTCGACCTGATCACGGCGACGCTGAAAGGCGCCGCCCCGTCGCGAAAGGCCGTCGGATGAACATCACCGTCGTCGGCTCGATCAACCTCGACTTCGTCGCCTCCGCCCCCAGCCTGCCGGCGCCGGGTGAGACGGTCACGGGCGCGACCCTGATGCGCCATCCGGGCGGCAAGGGCGCCAATCAGGCTCTGGCGGCCGAGAAGCTGGGCGCCGAAGTCGCCCTGATCGGCCGCGTCGGCGACGACGGCATGGCGGGCGTGGCCCTGGCCCTGATGGAGGATTTCGGAGTCGATCTGGCGGGGGTCGAGGTCGATATCGCCGCCCCGACCGGCGTCGCCCTGATCGCCGTCGATCCGTCGGGCGAGAACCAGATCGTGGTCGCGGCGGGCGCCAACCACATGGTTACGCCCGAACAGCTGCCCGCCCGGATCGAGGGGCCGCTGATCGTCCAGCTGGAGCTGCCGATCGCGACGGTGGAGGCCGCTGTCGGCCGCGCCGTCGGCTTCGTCTGCGCCAACCTGGCCCCGGCGGCGCCGGTGTCGGAGGCCCTGCTGCGCCGCGCCGACCTGATCGTGGTCAATGAGGGGGAGGCCGCCTTCTACGGCGACCTGCTGCATCACGGCGGCGGCCGGGTGGTGATCACCCAAGGCGCGCGCGGGGCCGAGATGTACCAGCGCGGGGTCAAGATCGCCTGGGCCAGTCCGCCGAAGATCACGGCGGTGGACGCCACCGGCGCGGGCGACGCCTTCGTGGGCGCCATCACCGTGGCCCTGCTGGACGGGATGGAGCCGGCGGAGGCGCTGAAGTTCGCCTGCGCCGCCGGGGCGGTCGCGGCCACCCGCGCCGGGGCCCAGCCGTCGCTTCCGACGCGCGACGAGGTCGAGGCCCTGCTCGCTCAGGGCTAGCGTTTCCTGTTCGAGGCGGAACCGGCTATAGGCGCCGCGATGAACACGATCCTCTATGGACGGCCGCCGCTGGTCTTCGATCCGCCCGGCGCCGCGACCCAAACCTCGCCCCTGATCCCCGGCTCGACCCCGCTGGAAAGCCTTGAGCCCGGCTCGGCCGACGAGATCATGATCTATGCCCCGCCCGGCGTGCTGGAACGGCGCTATACCCTGGCGCTGGCGCTCAAGGCGTTGAAGGTCGGCGGGCGGCTGGACGTCATGGCCCCCAAGGACAAGGGTGGCTCGCGCCTGAAGAAAGAACTGGAGGCCTTCGGCGTTGAGATCGGCGAGACGGCCAAGGCGCATCACCGCCGCTGCGTGGTCATCAAACCGGAGAGCATGACCGGGATCGAAGCGGCCATCGAGGCGGGCGCGCCGCGTCTGGTCGAGGGTCTGGAAGCCTGGTCGCAGCCCGGCATCTTCGCCTGGGACCGGATCGACGGCGGGTCGGCCCTGCTGGCCCAGGTCCTGCCGCCGCTGAAGGGCAAGGGCGCCGACCTCGGCTGCGGCTACGGCGCCCTGTCGACGGTGGTGTTGCGCTCGCCCGCGGTGACGGCCCTGAAGCTGGTCGACACCGACCGGCGCGCAGTCGAGGCCGCCAGACGCAATGTCGAGGACCCGCGCGCGACGTTCGACTGGGCCGACGTCCGCACGCTCGACGAGGGCGGCGATCTGGACTTCGTGGTGATGAACCCGCCCTTCCACGATGGCGGCGCCGAGGATCGGCGGCTGGGTCAGGCCTTTATCCGCAAGGCCGCCGGCATGTTGAAGAAGGGCGGTGTCCTCTGGCTCGTGGCCAACCGGCACCTGCCCTATGAGGCCGAGCTGAAGGACGCCTTCAAGCGCGTCACCCCGGTCGGCGACGGCGGCGGTTACAAGCTTTTCGAAGCGACCAAATGAGCAAGGTCCCGACCTCTCGCGTGGACAAGCTGCTCGGCTCCATGGGCTACGGCTCGCGGACCGAGATCGCACGGCTGGGCAAGGTCGGGGGCATCGTACTGGACGGCGTCGATCTGACGGATGTGTCGAAGCGGATTCCGGTGACGCCGGACCTGCCGTCGCGGATGGAGATCGACGGCGAGCCGCTGGATCCGGTCGCGGGTCTGGTCATGCTGCTGAACAAGCCGCTGGGCATGACCTGTTCGCGCAAGGAAGACGGGGCGCTGGTCTATGACATCCTGCCGGAGCGCTGGAAACGTCGCGACCCGGCCCTCTCGACCATCGGGCGGCTGGACAAACAGACCTCGGGCCTCTTGCTACTGACCGACGATGGCGACCTGCTGCACCGGGTGATCAGCCCGAAGAAACATGTGGCCAAGGTCTATCGCGCGACGCTCGCCCGGCCTCTGGTCGGGACGGAGGGCGCGCTGTTTGAGCAGGGCGGTCTGGTGCTGGAGGGCGAGGACAAGCCGCTGGCGCCGGCCTGGCTGGAGGTTCTGTCGCCGACCGAGGCCCGGCTGACGGTGACTGAGGGCCGCTACCACATGGTGCGCCGCATGTTCGCCGCTGTCGGCAACCACGTCGAGGCCCTGCACCGCGAGCGGCTGGGCGGCTTACGCCTGCCCGACGATCTGGCGCCCGGCGAATGGCGGTTGCTGGATCAGGCGGGCATTGACGCGATCTTCGTGGGCTCTTGACCTCGGACCGCCCGCCGCGCACCTGCGGGGCATGACCACCGGCGTGAAGATCTGCGGCCTGACCACTCCCGAGACGCTCGACGTCGCGCTGGACGGCGGGGCGCGCTTTGTCGGGGCGGTGATCTTCGAGAAGAGCCCGCGCCATCTCGAGCCGCTGGAGGCCGCCTCCCTGTTCGAGCGGGCGCGGCGACGGGCGAATGTGGTGGCGGTGGTGGTCGATCCGGGCGACCGGCTGCTGACCGAGATCGGGCTGATGCTGCGACCGAACTTCATCCAGCTGCACGGCTCCGAGACGCCCGCGCGCGCCGAGGAGGTCCGGCGACTGACCGGAGCCGGGATCATCAAGGCCCTGCCGATCCGGAGCGCGGAGGATTTCGGCGCGGCTGACGAGTGGGCGCCTTTCGCTGACCATCTGATGTTCGACGCCAAGCCGCCCGAGGGCGCGGATCTGCCGGGCGGGGTGGGGGCGTCGTTCGACTGGTCCCTGCTGGCCGGCCATATTCGCAAGGGTGGGGCATTCAAGAACCCCTGGTTCCTGGCGGGTGGGCTGAACCCGGAAAACGTCGCCGAGGCGATCCGGATCTCGGGCGCGCCCCTGGTGGACGTGTCCTCTGGCGTCGAAAGCGCCCCGGGTGTTAAGGACCCCGCTCTGATTGCGGCGTTTCTGAAGGCGGCGCGGTCGTAATTCCGACGCCTGCCCGCTCGAAGGTCCGCCTGTGAACGCCATCCTGCCCAACGCCTACGCTCAACCCGACGCCGAGGGCCGTTTCGGTCCCTATGGCGGCCGGTTCGTGCCCGAGACCCTGATGCCGCTGGTGCTGCAGCTGGACGAGGCCTATGCGGCGGCCAAGGCGGACCCGAGCTTCCAGGCCGAGCTGGACGGCTTCCTGACCCACTATGTCGGNNCGCGAGAGCCCGCTCTATTTCGCAGAGCGCCTGACCGAGCATTTCGGCGGGGCGAACATCTGGCTGAAGCGCGAGGACCTGAACCACACGGGCGCGCACAAGATCAACAACTGCATGGGCCAGATCCTGCTGGCCCGTCGTATGGGCCGAACCCGGATCATCGCCGAGACCGGCGCGGGTCAGCACGGGGTGGCGACGGCGACCGTCTGCGCCCGCTTCGGCCTGCCCTGCACCGTCTATATGGGCGCGGTCGATGTCGAGCGGCAGCAGCCGAACGTTTTCCGCATGAAGCTTCTGGGGGCCGAGGTCTTCCCCGTCACCGCCGGCGCCGCGACCCTGAAGGACGCGATGAACGAGGCGATGCGCGACTGGGTCACCAACGTCG
>DBBK01000187.1:11558-11927 GCA_002292165.1 Brevundimonas sp. UBA986 | reverse complement strand
TGTCGGCTGCATCCCGTCCAAGGCCATCATCCATGCGGCGTCGAAGTATGAGACGGTGCTCAAGGCCGCCGGCGACGGCACCCTGGGCATCACCGCCTCAGAACCGGCCATCGATCTGTCCAAGACGGTGGCCTGGAAGGACGGGATCGTCCGTAAGCTGAATAATGGCGTCGCCGCCCTGCTGAAGAAGGCGAAGGTCAAGGTCATCAAGGGCTGGGCGAGTTTCGCTGACGCCAAGACCTGCGTCGTCACCACCGAAGACGGCGACATCCGCATCACCGCCGAACACGTCATCCTGGCCACGGGCTCGGAGCCGGTCGAACTGCCCTTCCTGCCCTTCGGCGGCGACGTCATCTCCTCGACCGAGGC
>DBBK01000187.1:1234-11463 GCA_002292165.1 Brevundimonas sp. UBA986 | reverse complement strand
GGTGGCCATCGTCGAAATGGCCGACCGCATCCTGCCCCTCTACGACAAGGCCCTGACCGACCCGGTCATGAAGTGGCTGACCAGCCACGGCGTCGAGATGCACCTCGGCGCCCGCGCCGGCGGCTTCGGCGACGGGAAACTGTCGATCACGACGAAGGACGGCGAACCCCTGCAACTGGACGCCGACAAGGTGCTGGTCACCGTCGGCCGCCGACCCCGCACCAGGGGTTGGGGCCTCGAGAACATGGGCGTGACCATGGACGGTCCGTTCGTGAAGACCGACAACCGCTGCGCCACGAACATGAAGAACGTCTGGGCCGTCGGCGACCTGACCGGCGAACCCATGCTGGCCCACAAGGGCTCGGCCCAGGGTGAGGTGGTCGCCGAGATCATCGCCGGCCACGACAAGGTCTTTGACCCCGTCACCATCGCCGCCGTCTGCTTCACCGAGCCCGAGATCGTCTCCGCCGGCCTCGGTCCCAACGACGTCGAGGGCCGGGACGACGTCATCACCGCCGTCTTCCCCTTGGCCGCCATCGGCCGGGCGCTGGCCATCGAGGCGGGCGAGGACGGCGGCTTCGTCCGGGTGCTGGCGTCGAAGGAAGATCACCGCCTGCTCGGCGTTCAGGCTGTCGGCCAGCACGTCGCCGAACTGTCCAACAGCTTCGCCCAGATGCTGGAAATGGGCGCGGTTCTGGAAGACGTCGCGGGCGTGATCCACGTGCACCCGACCCTGGGCGAAGCCTTCCACGAGGCCACGCTGCGCGCGCTCGGGCACGCGATCCATATTTGATCAGGTGTCCTCCCCGTTCGCCGCCTGGCGAATGGGGAGGGGGACCGCNNACCGCGAAGCGGTGGAGGGGCTCTTCATGCCCTTGCCCTGTTTCAGTCCGAGCAGGCCGCACGCGCGGACAGAACCCCTCCGTCACGGCGCGAAGAGGCGCCGCGCCACTTCCCCATCGCTGCGCGACGGGGAGGAGACTAGTTGCGCAGATCCGGCGGCGTCGCTTCTTCCGTCAGCAGACGGATCGCCTCTTCCACCGACACGATGGTCTGGGCCTGCGAGCCAAGGCGGCGGATGGCGACCTTGCCCTCCTCGGCCTCCTTGCGGCCGACGACGGCGATGGCGGGGACCTTGCCGACCGAGTGTTCGCGGATCTTGTAGTTGATCTTCTCGTTGCGCAGATCGGTCTCGACGCGCAGGCCCGCGGCGCGGAACTTCGCAGCGACGTCCTCGGCATAGCCGTCGGCGTCGGAGGTGATCGTCGCCACCACCGCCTGCACCGGCGCGAGCCACAGGGGGAAGGCCCCGGCGTAGTTCTCGATCATGATGCCGATGAAGCGCTCGAACGATCCGAGGATCGCCCGGTGCAGCATCACGGGACGGTGCTTCTGGCCGTCCTCGCCCGTATATTCCGCACCCAGACGTTCGGGCAGGACATAGTCGAGCTGGATCGTGCCGCAGGTCCATTCGCGGCCGATGGCGTCCTTGACGATGAAGTCCAGCTTGGGCGCGTAGAAGGCGCCGTCGCCGGGCGTGACCACCGGTTCGGTCCCGGCGGCGCGGGCCGCCTCGGCCATCAGGCTTTCGGCCTTGTCCCAGAACTCGTCCGTGCCGGCGCGGTTCTCGGGGCGCGTACCCAGGCTGATATAGGCCGTCTCCATGCCGAGGTCGGCGTGGACCGAACGGGCCAGCTTGATGAACTCGGCCGTCTCCTCGACGATCTGGTCCTCGCGGCAGAAGATGTGGGCGTCGTCCTGGGTGAAGCCGCGCACCCGCATCAGGCCGTGCAGCGAGCCCGACGGCTCATAGCGGTGACAGGCGCCGAACTCGGCCATGCGCAGCGGCAGTTCGCGGTAGGAGCGCTGGCCCTGGTCGAAGATCTGCACGTGGCCCGGGCAGTTCATCGGCTTGAGGCTCAGTTCCTCGCCCTCGACCGTCTCGCAGACGAACATATTGGGGCGGTACTTCTCCCAGTGGCCCGACTTCTCCCAGAAGGTGCGGTCCAGCACCTGGGGCGTCTTGACCTCGACATAGCCGGCCTTGTCCAGACGGCGGCGCATATAGGCCTCGAGCACGCGCCACAGGACCCAGCCCTTGGGGTGCCAGAAGACCATGCCCCGGCCCTCTTCCTGCATGTGGAAGAGCTCCATGGCGCGGCCCAGCTTGCGGTGGTCGCGCTTCTCGGCCTCCTCGATACGCAGCAGATAGGCGTCCAGATCGGCCTGGGTCGCCCAGGCCGTCGCATAGATGCGCTGGAGCTGCTGGTTGCGATGGTCGCCGCGCCAGTAGGCGCCGGCCAGCTTGGTCAGCTTGAAGGCCTTGCCCACGAACTTCGTCGAGGGGAAGTGCGGCCCCCGGCACAGGTCCTGCCAGGCGCCCTGGTGATAGACGCTGATGTCCTCGCTCTCGGGCAGGTCGCGGATGATCTCGGCCTTGTACTTTTCGCCCATGGCCTCGAAGCGGGCGATGGCCTCGTCGCGCGGCAGGACCTCGCGGCGGATCTTCTCGTCGCGGTCGACGATCTCGGCCATCCGCTTTTCGATCTTCGCGAAGTCGTCCGTCGAGAAGGGCTCGTCGCGGGCGAAGTCGTAATAGAAGCCGTCCTCGATGGCCGGGCCGATGGTGACCTGGGTGCCGGGGAACAGCTCCTGCACGGCCTCGGCCATGACGTGCGAGGCGTCGTGGCGCAGGGTGTCGAGCGCCTCGGGGCTGTCGCGCATGATGATCTTCAGCGCGCCCGAGCCGCCGATGGGGGCGTCGAGGTCCAGAAGCTTGCCGTCCAGCTCGATCAGGGCCGCCTTCTTGGCCAGCGACGGCGAGATGGAGGTCGCCACGTCACGGCCCGTGGCGTCGGACGGATACTGGCGCACGGCGCCGTCGGGGAATTTCAGGTCGATCATGAGTCTGTCTTTACTGGCGGCACCGGGTCGTATCCCGACCCGCCGAAGGGATGGCATTTACAGAGGCGTCGCACGGTGAGCCATCCCCCTTTGACCGGTCCGTGCTGGATCAGCGCGTCGCGGCCATAGTCGGAACAGGTCGGCAGGAACCGGCACGACTGCCCGAAGAAGGGAGACAGCGTCAGCTTGTAGCCGCGATGGGCCGCGCGGACGCCGCGTTCGTAGAGGGTGATGCCGGTGCGGGCCATTGCGGGGCTTATCCCCCGCGCATGGCGAAGGGGCAAGCCGCTCAGGCGGCGCCGGCGAGGCTAGTTCGCGTGTCGGCCGTATCGCGTTGCGAAGCCTGACGTACGGCGTCCAGCGTCGCCTCAAGGACGACCATGGTCGAGGCGTGGCGCGCCGGATAGTCGGCGACCAGCTTCAGGGCCCGCAGACCCTCGAAACGGCCGTCGGGGCCTTCGCCGCCGGACTTGAGCATGGCCAGCATGGCGTCGCGGGCGTCGGCGATCTCGGCGACNNCCCCCCCGGCCGCGGCCTGGCCGAGGGCGCAGGCCTTCACATCCTGGGCGAAGTCGGCGACCCGGCCTTCTGTATCGAGAACCACATCGACGATGGCCTTGGATCCACACAGTTTGGCGACCCGTTCACCGGTGCCCTCAGGCATGGTCAAACGCCCGCTGTGCGGCAGGTTGGCCGCCAGCGACAGGATGCGCGCGCTGTAGAGCTCGTCGATCATGCGGTGAAGATAGGCGTTCCGGCCACGGCGTTCAAATGGCCAGTGAAAGCCGTCCGTCGACCCCGACCTCGCACCGCACCCCCTCATAGCCGTCCAGCGTCGGATGGGGCGTCTCCAGCGGGTGCTGATGGGCCGCGGTGATGACCACGACGTCGGCCGGGGCGGCCTCGGCGGCGGCGATGCCGGCGACCGCGTCCTCGAACACCAGGCAGTCTTCGATTGCGAACCCCAGCCGTTCGGCGGCCAGACGGAAGCCGGCGGGATCGGGTTTGCCGCGCTCCACATCGTGTGCGGTGACGACCAGGGCCGGGGGCGTCAGCCCGGCGGCCCGCAACCGGACCTCGGCCAGCTCCGGCGAAGCGGAGGTCACCACGGCCCATCGGTCGGCCGGCAGGCCGGCGACGAAGGCGATAGCGCCCGGGATTTCCGTTACGCCCCGTGTGTCCTCGATCTCGCGGCGCGTGACCCAGTCGACCTCGGCGTCCAGATCGATGCCGGGCAGGTTCTGGTTGCGAATGGTGTCGACGGCGCGGACGCCGTGGATCGTCGGCATGAAAACTTCCAGATCCAGCCCGTGCCGCCCGGCCCAGGCGGCCCATGCCCGCTCGGCGGCGGCGACGGAGGTGATCAGGGTGCCGTCCATGTCGAACAGGAAGGCGTCGTAGGAGCGGGTAGGGAGCGTCGGGGAGGGCATGCCCCCATCCAGCACGCGCGCCGTCCGGGGGCAATCACGACCGGCTGACGCGGGGTTGAACATTTGTGACCACGCCGCCCATGGAACCCTTTGGCCGCCCTGGCGATATGTCCTGTTCCGAAAGGGCCGTCTCCCCCGGCCCGAAGTAGTCTCGCGCCCGTATGGGGGCCGGAGGGTCGTGGCTTAAGTCTTGGGCTTTTGTCGTGGCGCAGCCGGTCGGGCGCGTCCTTCAGGAGTGACCATGCGTCTTCAACTCATCGCCGCCGTTTCCGCCCTCTCGCTCGCCGCCGGTCTGGCGGCCGTCGGGACCGCCGCCTTCGCCCAGGAGGCGCCCGCCGCCGCCGCTACTGCACCCGCCGGTGACGTCACCGACGCCCAGCTGACCGCCTTCAACACCGCCATGCAGAAGGTGAAGACCGTCAGCGCCACGGTTCAGGGCGGCACGCCGACCGCCGAGCAACAGGCCGAGATGGCCGCCGCGGTCGAGGCCTCGGGTCTGGGCATCGAACAGTTCAACGCCATCAGCGGCAAGGTCTCGTCCGACGCCGTCCTGCGCGCCCGTCTGGCTGTGCTCGACGCCCCGGCCAGCAGCGGCGTCGCGGCCAATGTGACGGACGAAGAGGTCAGCCAGTTCGCCTCCGCCATGGTCAAGCTGCGCGAGCTCGCTCCCGCCGGCGGCGCTGCGCCGACGCCCGAGCAGCAGACCGCCATGGCCGCCGCCGTTGAGGAATCGGGTCTCAGCCGCGAGCGCTTCAATGAGGTGGCGACGGCGGTGTCCGCCGATGCGCGTCTGCGCGCCCGGGTCCAGCTGGCCGACGCGCGCCGGGGCTGATCGGCAGTGACCGAGGGGCGGCCGTTATTGGCCCTGGAGTGACGTCCAGGTCCGGGCGGTCGCCGACCCCATCGGGAGAGAGGCCGGCGTCGCCTGCGGCGCCGACTTCTCGCGCAGCCATTGCAGATTGCGGTCGGCCTGTTCCGGCGGCAGGTCGCGGCGGATGATCTGTTCCGCCTCCGGCGTCTTGCCCTGCAGACCCAGAACGAGGGCGAGGTTCAGCCGCATCTTGGCCGTGGCGCTCGGCTGGGCCACGGCGCGGCGCAGCATGTTCTCTGCGCCCGGCAGATTGCCGTCGGTCATCAGGGCCACGGCGGCGTTGGTCAGGATTTCGGGATTGTCGGCCGACAGCTGCAGGCCCTGGTTCCAGGCCGCCCGGGCGTCCTCGCCGCGCCGCACCTGATTATAGGCCACGCCCAGCAGGGACAGGGGCCGCCAGTCGGCCGGAGCGATGGCCCTGGCCCTCTCCAGCGCCGCGATCCCGTAGAAGCCCTGACCGCGCGCGATCTGGTCGCGTCCAACCTCCAGCAGGGCCTCATAGTTGTCGGGCTGGACGGCCAGAACGGCCTGGGCGGCGTCGGCGGCCTGATCGTACTGGCCGAGTTCGCGCAAGGACGCGGCCAGCTTGACCCCGGCGACCGGGTCGGCCGGATTGATGTCGCGTTCGCGGTTCCAGAACACAGACCGGGTCAAGGCGTCCTGCCGTTCGATCGCGGCGCGCTGCTCGGCCGGGGCGGGCATGGGCGCGGTGGCGGCGGGCGCGGGCTGAGCCGTGGGCGTACGGTCGCCTGCCAGAACGGGCGCGCCGATCAGGCTGGTCAGGACGAGGGCGGAGGCGACGGTGAAGCCGGGGGCGAGGCGCGACATGGGGCGATCCCACTACGAATGAGCGGCCCCCAGAATCGCCTTTCGGCGTCAATCAGTGGTTAACGGTCGCGATCGGCCCCTGATCAGGCCTTTCGCACGATCACATGCATGGCTCCATCGGTCGCCATATGGTTTGCGACGTCATAGCCGAGCTTCGGCAGGTCCAGCCCCGCCAGCAGGGCCTCGCCCGCGCCCAGCAGCACGGGCGACACCGCCAGATGCATCTCGTCGATCAGCCCGGCTTCGAGGAAGGCCCGCACGGTCGCGACCCCGCCGCCGATCCGCACATCCTTGCCGCCCGCCGCCGCCACGGCCTGTTTCAGCACCTCGCGCACGTCGCCCGAGACGAAGTGGAAGACATTGTCGCCCTCCATCACCAGCGGCTCGCGCGGATAATGGGTCAGGACGAAGATCGGCACATGATAGGGCGGGTTGGGACCCCACCAGCCCTTCCATTCGTCGTCGGGCCAGTCGCCGCGGACGGGGCCGAACATATTGCGCCCCATGATCCAGGCGCCGACGTTCTCGAAACCCTTGATCGCGAAATCATTGTCCGCCCCGGTCGATCCGCCCTCGGCGCCGACCATGTCGTGGAAGGTCTTCGTGCCGCGCAGCCAGCCGTGCAGCAGGCCGCCGCGCCCGCCCATCGGGTCCTCCAGCGTCTGGCCCGGTCCGGCCCCGAAGCCGTCCAGCGAGATGGTGAAGCCGTCCACCCGAACCCTGGTCATGACATCGTCTCCGGCCGATTGAAGTCGCCGCGATGCTGGCGCGGGCGGGCGAAAAGCGCAATGTAGGCCGCACCTTCCGACGCCTGCGAGATCGTCTCATGTCCGCCTCTACCGCCGCCCTCATCGCCTCCGCTGACGCCGCCGTCCCGGTGCGACTGGTCGGCAAGGATGCGGCGCTGGAGGGGCCGGTCGCCGCCTGGGCCGCCGCCAACGCCTTCACCGGCAAGCCCGGCCAGCTGCTGCTGGTCGCGGGCGCCGACGGCGCCCTGTCGGAGGTCCTGTTCGGCATCGGCGCCGCCTTCGAGGCCAAGGCGCTGCGGGCGCTCCCGGCGAAGCTGCCCGCCGGGACCTACCGGCTGGAGGGCGTCCCCGCGACCGAAACCGGCGCCGCCGCGCTTCAGTTCGCGCTCGGGGCCTATCTGTTCGACCGCTACAAGGCCCGGCCCGAGCGGGGCGCCGTGCATCTGGTCGCGCCTGAGGGCGTGCATCTGGCCGAGACCCTGACCATCGCCTCGGCCTGCGCCCTGGCCCGTGAAATGGTCGACACCCCGGCCGCCGACATGGGGCCGCTGCAGATCGAGACCATCGCCCGCGAGATCGCCCAATCTGCGGGTGCTGCGATCACCGTCACCGAAGGCGCCGCCCTGTTGGAGGACAACTACCCCGCCGTCCACGCCGTGGGCCGCGCCGCCGCCTCGCACCGCCAGCCGCGCGTGATCGAGATCGGCTGGAACCTCGACCGGACCGAACTTCCGCTCGTCGCCCTGGTCGGCAAGGGGGTGGTGTTCGACACCGGCGGTCTCGACCTCAAGCCCGCCGCCGGCATGCGCAATATGAAGAAGGACATGGGCGGCTCGGCCCACGCCCTGGCGCTCGGTCGTCTGGTCATGGCGGCGGGGCTGAACGTCCGGCTGGTGGTGCTGGTCGCGGCGGTGGAGAACGCGGTCTCCGGCGACGCCTTCCGGCCCGGTGACATCCTGTCCAGCCGCAAGGGCCTGACCATCGAGATCGGCAATACGGATGCCGAAGGCCGGTTGATCCTTGCCGACGTCCTGACCCGCGCCTCCGAGCATTCGCCCGACCTGACGCTCGATTTCGCCACCCTCACCGGCGCGGCCCGCGTCGCTCTCGGCCCCGAGTTGCCGCCGCTCTATACCGATGATGAGGCCCTGGCCGCCGACCTGCTGGCGGCCTCGTCGGCGGTCGACGACCCGCTTTGGCGGATGCCGCTCTGGGCCGGCTACAAGGCCTCGATCGACAGCGAGATCGCCGATGTTCGGAACGATTCCGCCGCCTGGGCCCAGGCCGGATCGGTGACCGCCGCCCTGTTCCTGCAGAAGTTCGCGCCTGCGACCGGCGCCTGGGCCCATATGGACATCTTCGCCTGGAACAGCCGCGGCCGCCCCGGTCACCCGGAAGGCGGCGAGGCCCAAGCCCTGCGCGCCTGCTACGAGATGCTCAAGCGCCGCTACCCGAAGGCGTAGGCGCCGAACGGGTCGGGATCGTCGGACCGCGTCGGACGCGGCGCCGTCGGCCGGGGCTTCGGCGACCTCCGCCGTCCCCGGGCCAGAACCGTGCGGATGGCCGTTGCGACCTGACCGCCGAGCATCAGCACCCTGTCCCTGACGGCCCGGACCCGCGTCGTGGCGGCCATGGCGACGGCCACGGCGGCGAGGTCCAGAACGGCGGCGGCGTCGAACATGGCCAGCCAGCTGACGACCTCGGGCGCCGCCATCCCGACCAGCCTGACGCCCTCCCATTCGAACAGCAGGATCAAGGCCGTCCCCAAGGCGATCAGCACGCCCGCGAAGATCAGATGACCGGGCTGCACCCGGTTCAGCCGCCGCGCCAGAGACTCCACCAGAACCCGGTGCAGCGCCCGCCCGATGGGGGTTTCGGGGAAGGCGATCAGGGTCGCGAGAATCCCCAGCAGCAGGCTCAGCAACATCGGATTTCATTCCCCTTGGGCGCCTCTTCGATCTGGGAAACGAACGGCGACGCTTCAAGCCATGCAAATCGCCTGGGGAAAAATCGTCCGCTGTTAACGCCGCTTTCGCCTTCCTTGCACAGACTATGCGTCCGGGTCGTCAGGGACCCAGTCTCGTCGGGATTTGCGTGACCGCAGCCGCCGCCATCGAGGAACGCAGCTGGCTCCTTCGGCCCGATCTGGCCGAACTGGGGCTGGAGGGGTGCGTGCGCGCGCCGGCCTTCCGCGCGGTGGTTCCGATGCACGGCCGCCTGCCGGTCGCCGATATTTCCGCCTCCGCCGACCCCGCCTCAGAACGCGTCGACCAACTGATCTTCGGCGAGGTCTTCGATGTTCTGGACAGTGACGGAGACCGCCTCTGGGGCCGCGCCCGCCGCGACGGCGTCGTAGGCTGGATCGACCGCGCGGCGCTTGACCGGGGCGCGCCTCTGGCCACCCACCGCGTCGCCTCGACCACCGCCGTCCTGCCGCTGAACGCCCTGATCCATCACGCCTGGTCCGGCGTCGCCGCCGACGACCTGATGCAGACCGGCGACTTCGAGCGCGACCCCGTCGCCGTCGCCGAACGGATGCTGGGCACGCCGCACCAGCTGGGCGCCCGCACCTCGCGCGCCACCGACTGTTCGGGCCTGATCCAGTCCTGCCTCTACGCCTGCGGCCTCGCCGGCCCGCGCCGCACCGACGAACAGGCCGAGCTGGGTCACGCCGTCGAGCGCACCGAACTCAAGCGCGGCGATCTGGTCCTCTGGCTCAAGTCCGACAGCGGCGAGAGCTGGACCGGCCACTCCGCCTTCGCCTTCGACGCCGATCGCGTCATCCACGCCACCGGCCATGCCGGGGCGGTGGTCATCGAGGACCTTGCCGAGGCCGAGGCGCGCTACGCCGCTGACGGCTTCTCGGCGCCCGTCTTCCGGCGGCTGTAGGCCCCAAACGAAAAGGGCAGCCCGAAGACCGCCCTTCCCGAACTTCAGATCGAAACGAACCCTAGTGGTTCGCGGGCGCCGGGCTGGTCGAGGCCGGCGGCGCCGCGGGGGTCGCCTGGGTGGTCGCGGCGCCGGCGGGACCGGCGGCCGGAGCCGAGGCGCCCGAGGCCGGAGCCCCTTCGGCGGCCTCGGGAGCCGCAGCAGCGCCGGCAGCGGCCGGAGCCGCGCCGGGCTGACGCGAGGGATCCGGCGCCGGAATGGCGAAGCCGGTCGAGCCCTGCGAGCGCAGATAGGCGATCAGATTGATGCGGGTCGCGGTGTCGCGCAGGCCGGCGAACGACATCTTGGTGCCCGGGACGTACTTGCCCGGGGCGGTGATGAAGGCGTCCAGCTCATCATAGCCCCAGGTCGGGTGCTCGGCCTTGTGCTTGGCCATGGCGTCGTCATAGGCGAAGCCGGCGCGGTGCATGACCGGACCGCCGACCACGCCGTACAGGTTCGGACCGATGGCGTCGGGACCGCCCTGGACGTTGTTGTGGCAGGCCTTGCAGCGGGCGA
>DBBK01000187.1:0-1095 GCA_002292165.1 Brevundimonas sp. UBA986 | reverse complement strand
GCCGTCGCCAGACCGGCGCCGAAAATCTTGTTCCACTCCAGATTGCCGCTCATCCGTGTCGTCGCACCCCGTTTTGGACCTCGTCGCTTGAATGAACGAGGCGAATTCTTGCGTGGGCGTCTCTGACACGCTAGCGCCGCAATCGCAACCGACCCACAACGCAGTTAGAAACGTCCCGCCGCAACAAGGCAACACCTGCACGATGAACCCGCTCATATTGATACCGGCTCGCATGGCCGCGACCCGTCTGCCGAACAAGCCGCTGGCCGATATCGGCGGCAAGCCGATGATCGTGCGGGCCTATGAAAGCGCCCTGAACTCGGGCCTGCCGGTCGCCGTGGCGGCGGGCGATCAGGAGATCGTGGATGCCATCGTCGACATCGGCGGACAGGCCGTCCTGACCGATCCGGACCTGCCCTCGGGCTCGGACCGGATTCGCGCGGCGCTGGAGGCCATCGATCCCGACGGCGAATACGATGCGGTGATCAATCTGCAGGGCGACATGCCCTTCGCCGACCCGGGCCTGGCCACNNNGCCTGCGCCGCCCTGCTGCACGGCGAGCCGACCTGCGACATCGCCACCCTGGTCGCCCCCGAATCGGATGTGTCCGACCGGACCAACGTGGACGTCGTGAAGGCGGTGCTGGCCCTCGCCGTGGGCGAACGTCAGGGCAAGGCCCTCTACTTCACCCGCTCGACCCTCTATGGCGACGCGCCGATCTGGCGTCACATCGGCGTCTACGGCTACCGCCGCGAGGCTCTGATGCGCTTCTGCGCCGCCCCGCCGTCGCCGCTGGAGAAGCGCGAGAAACTGGAGCAACTGCGGGCCCTGGAGATGGGGCTCAGCATCTGGGCGGCGACCATCGCCGAAGCCCCGCTGTCGGTCGACAATCCGGCCGATCTGGAAGCGGCGCGGGCATTCCTCTCCCAAGCGTAGCGCTCCCTCCCCCTGCGCGGGAGGGGGGCTGAGCCGGAGGCGAAGCCGGGTGGGGCGGGCCGGGCGACGTCTCACGGCCTAAACTTAAAATCAGATCAGTGCAGCCTTGCCTTGCCGCCCCCACCCGGTCGCTGCGCGACCACCCTCCCCGGAACGGGG
>DBBK01000276.1 GCA_002292165.1 Brevundimonas sp. UBA986 | reverse complement strand
GGGCAAGACCCTGTGGACCGAGGATTCCAGCGGCGACAAGGTCCGGGTGCGCGGCGTCTGGGACGGCGAGGCCGAGAGCCGGCTGATCGCCGACGAGATCGAGACCGCGCGCCGACAAGGCATGAAATACAAGGACATGGCAGTCCTTGTTCGCGCGTCGTTTCAGATGCGGGCGTTCGAGGAACGCTTCGTCATGCTGGCCATCCCCTATACGGTCATCGGCGGTCCGCGCTTCTTCGAACGGGCCGAGATCCGCGACGCCCACGCCTATCTGCGCCTGATCCAGTCCGAGGACGACGACCTGGCCTTCGAGCGGATCGTCAATGTGCCCAAGCGCGGCATCGGCGACACCTCGGTGCAGAAGATCCTGCAGATCGCGCGGCACGACGGCGTCTCGGCGATCACGGCGGTCCGGGCCCTGATCGGGTCCGACGAACTGCAGGCGCGGACGCGGACCGCCCTGTCCAACTTCGTGCGCGATCTGGACCGCTGGCGCGACCTCGCCCGCGATACCCGCCACTGGGACCTGACCGAGACCATTCTCGAGGAGAGCGGCTACACCGACATGCAGAAGGCCGACCGGGTCACCGGCCAGACGCGGCTGGATAACCTGAAGGAGCTGGTTCAGGCGATGCAGCAGTTCGAGACGCTGCAGGCCTATCTGGAGCACGTGTCGCTGGTCATGGACCTCGACAAGGGCGCCGGTGAGGACTCGGTCCAGATCATGACCCTGCACGGCGCCAAGGGGCTGGAGTTCCCGCTGGTCTTCCTGCCGGGCTGGGAGGAAGGCGTCTTCCCGAGCCAACGCAGCATCGACGAGAAGGGCGAGAAGGGTCTCGAGGAGGAACGGCGCCTGGCCTATGTGGGCGTCACCCGGGCCAAACAGGACGCCCGCATCTCCTTCGCCGCCAACCGTCTGGTCTATGGCCGCTGGACGTCGCAGCTGCCCAGCCGCTTCGTCGACGAACTGCCCATCGCCCACGTCGAGGCCGAGAGCGACACCGGCTATTACGGCGCCTCGGGCGGAATGAAGGAAACGAAGTCACGCTGGGATGACGCGCCGTCGTTCGGCTCCAGCTATTCCTCGCCGGGCTGGAAACGGGCCCAGTCGTTCACCGCCAGCCAGACGCCGCGTTCGGCCCAGACGCGCCATGCGGTGATCGAGGGCGACGGCCGTCTGGTCGCCACCGCCGACCCGAAGGCCGGGTCCAAATGGAAGCGCGGCGAGCGGGTCTTCCATCAGAAGTTCGGCTATGGGAACGTCCAGCAGATCGAGGGCAACAAGCTGCTGGTCGACTTCGAAAAGGCCGGTGAGAAGCGCGTCATCGACAGCTTCGTGGAGAAGGCGGGGTGAAGGCTTTCAGGGCGGCGACGATCGGCCTGCTTCTGGGACTGGCCGCCGGCTCGGCCTCGGCCCAAGGCGTTCATCTTCGCTCTGGCCTCCCCCTTTGGAACAATGACCATGGGGCAGATGAAACCTATCCGAAGCACTTCTTCGAAGACGACGGCTTCGGCTGCAGCAGCAACCTCAACTTCGGCGACTATCGGGCGACCCGCCCGGATGGAGAACCCGACGACTTCTGGCGGATCAGCAACTACGGCGTGTTCCACTGCGCCCTGATCCTGCGCCAGACCTCTGATCGCGAATATCTCGCCGAAGCCCGTTTCGAATATATGTGGGTCATCCCTTTGGGCGAGGTCACCCGCGACGGCGAGCGCCGCGAGCTGCTGGCCTTCCAGATCGGCATCGCGGGCGGCAGCGAATACCTGCTGCTCAGCCGGCCAAAGGACAGTCTACAGGGACCGTTCGAACTGCTCGAACCCACCTGCCCCCGGGGCGCCCAGTTTCGGGAGGCCAGCCTGGATGTCTGGCAGACGGCCTACTGCGTTGTGGAGACCCAGGGCGCGCTGAAGCGGATCGCCTTCGCGGCCGCACGGCGGCCGATTGCTGGGACGCTCGAGTGGGTCGGAGACGAGGCCTCCGCCCCTACCCCGCCCGCAGACTGACCGTCTCCCACCCCGCAACGGCGATCAGCACCGCCGTCGTCAGCGCCGCCAGAACCAACGGCGTGACGAAGGGCACGGCGAACCACAGCGCCGCGAGCGCGACGCAGCCGACCACGCGCGGGATCGACCAGCGCTCGAAGATGGCGAGCTTGGCCAGCAGGCCGCCGACCATGAACAGCAAGGGTCCGCCGATCAGAACGGCGGCGACGGCGGGCTCGACGTGGCCCGTGGGGTGGACCAGCGACAGCTCGTCGCCGACGGCGGTGACGATGATCCCCGCCACGATCAGGATCGGGCAGTAGGTATAGCCGCGACGCGCGAGGGTGCCGGGATCCTCGGCCTTCGAGATGACGTCGGAGGCCGCGTCGTGGGCGGCGCTGAAATAGATCCACCACATGGCCAGCGTCCCGACGAAGGCGACGGCGGCAGCGGCGATGACCTCGGGCGTCCAGGTCGCCTCGGCGAAGGTGGCGCCGGTGATCAGCAGGGACTCGCCCAGGCAGATGATGACGAACAGGCCGACGCGCTCGGCCATATGCCCGCCCTCGACCGTCCATTCGGCGGTGTTGGCGCGGCCCAGACCCGGCACCCGGTAGAACATGGCCGGGGAGATGTATTCGATGAACAGGGCCGCCAGCCACAGGCCGGTGCGCAGCTCGCCCTCCGACAGGCCGCCGGCGATCCAGAAGACTCCGGAGCCCATCTGCCAGATGATGATGCGCTGGAAGTTGCGCTTCAGCATGGCGTCATTGCGCGCGGCGAACAGCATGAAGCCGCTGCGGACCATGGAGGTGGCGACGAAGGCGACCGCGAACCACAGCCCCTTCTCGCCGAAGGCCTCGGGCAGCGAGGTCGACATGACGAGGCCGAGCGCCATCAGGACGAACAGGGCGACGCGGACGGGCACGCGCTCCGGATCGGCCCAGTTGGTGACCCAGCTGGTGTAGATCCACGACCACCAGACCGCCGCCGCCATCATGGCCGCGTGCAGCGCCCCCTCCCAGGTCAGATGATGCAGCAAGCTGTGGGAGATCTGGGTTACGGCGAAGACGAAGACCAGGTCGAAGAACAGTTCGACGAAGCCGACGCGGGCGTGATGGCCGTCGCGGGTTCTCAGCAGGCTGTCACTCATCGATTCCCCCAAATCCCAACGGTTCGTTAAGCACGAACGGCGACCCTGCCGCCGTGACCTTCATCCGTCCAGAGCCTGATTCCTCCGGCGAGGCCTCTCCCCCGTGGTGGGAGCAGGCGGCGGTGATCTTTGTTATCGTCATGCTGACGGGCGCCCTGATCGGTCCGGTCTTCGCCCCGATGCAGGAGGAGACGCCGATCCTGAGGCTGATCTGGCTGCCGGTCTATGCGGTGATCACTGCCCTGCTCTGCTGGCGCGCCGACAAGGTGATCAAGGCCTGGCCGACGCTGATCATCCTCGGCCTGCTGATCCTGCACGCCTACGCCTCGAAATACTGGTCGATCGATCCGGGCGTGACCTCGCGCCGGACCATCGCCATGGCCTTCTCCAGCGTCTTCGCCATCTATCTGGGGGCGGTGTTCAAGGGACCGCAGCTGCCACGCGTCCTGATGCTGTCCGGCCTGTTGATGGGCATCGGCAGCCTGATCATGGTCTTCGCCTTCCCGCGCATCGGGGTGCACCAGTTCGACAACGCCGGCCTGTGGCGCGGCCTCTGGTATGAGAAGAACCAGATGGGCGTCGTCATGGTCGCGGGCGCCGTGGCCGCCGCTGCCTGTCTGGCGCTGGAGGAACAGCGGACGAAGATGGCCTGGGCCAGTTTCGGGATCACCGTCCTGCTGGTGCTGGCGACCCAGTCCAAGACCTCCCTCCTCTGCCTCGTTATCGGCGTCGGCCTGATCGGGACCCTGTGGGCGATGAAGAAGGGCGGACCGGCCCTGACGGTGATCGGCGTCTGGTTCGGCGTCGTCCTGTTCGGCCTGATCGGCTACGTCTTCATCACCGAGCCGGCCGTGGTGCTCAAGGCGCTGGGCAAGGACCCGTCCCTGACCGGCCGGACCGACATCTGGACCGCCCTGATGCGCGAGGTGGCCGAGCGGCCGTGGACCGGCTTCGGCTATCAGGCCTTCTGGGGCCGGGACTCCATTCCCGCCGCCTGGATCCGGGAAGAGACCCAGTGGCCCGTGCCCTCGGCGCACAACGGCTGGATCGACCTGCTGATCCAGCTGGGCTGGCCGGGCGCGATCGCTGTCGGCGCGACGGTGCTGGTCGCCCTGCTGACCACCCTGTTCCAGATCCCCGGACGCGGCGACCGCGAGGGCTACTGGGGCATCGCCTATTTCGCCGTCTTCCTGATGCTGAGCCTGTCGGAAAGCGTGCTGCTGACCAACGCCAACCTGCCCTGGACCCTGCTGCTGGCCATCCTGACGCGGGGCCTGATCACGGGCGAGGCCTCGGTTATCCCCCGACGCAGCGCCACGCTTGCTCCAAACGCCGCCGGGGCCTACCTGACGCGGTCCCGAATCGCCTCACAGTACGCCCATGGCTCCCGCCGATCTCTTCTCCTTCGATGATGACCAACCGCAGCCGCCGAAACCGGCCGCTGCTCCCGCGCCTGCGCCCGCCCCGGTAGAGGCGAGCGAACCCGCGCCGACGCCCGAAGCGAAGACCGCGCCCGCCGAGGCCGCGAAGCCGTCCCTGCCGCCCGCGCCGCCGCCCATGCCCGGCAACTACTCGGCCTCCTCGATCGAGGTGCTGGAGGGGCTGGAGCCGGTCCGCAAACGCCCGGGCATGTATATCGGCGGCACCGACGAACGGGCCCTGCACCACCTGTTCGCCGAAGTCCTCGACAACGCGATGGACGAGGCCGTGGCCCGCCACGCCAAGCTGATCACCGTCGATCTGGACGCCGACGGCGTCCTGTCGGTCAAGGACGACGGGCGCGGCATTCCGGTCGATCCCCACCCCAAGCATCCGGGCAAGTCGGCGCTGGAAGTCGTCATGACCGTGCTGCACTCGGGCGGGAAGTTCTCGGGCAAGGCCTATGAGACCTCGGGCGGTCTGCACGGCGTCGGCGTCTCGGTCGTCAACGCCCTGTCGGACCTGCTGGACGTCACCGTCTGGCGCGACGGCTTCGAGTGGAAACAGTCCTTCTCGCGCGGCATTCCGCAGGGCCCGATCGCCCAGATCCAGCCGTCGAAGAAGAAGGGCACCCTGATCCGTTTCCACCCGGATGCGGAAATCTTCGGCGTCGGCGCGGCGTTCAAGCCCGCGCGTCTGTTCCGCATGGCGCGGTCCAAGGCCTATCTGTTCCGCGGCGTCGAGATCAANNCTGCACTTCCCCGGCGGTCTGGCCGACGCCCTGGCCGAGCGGATCGGCGAGCTGGAGACCGTGACCCCGACCTTCTCGGGCCGGGTCGAGCGCAAGGGCGAGGCGGGCGCGGTCGAATGGGCCGTGACCTGGTCGCCGATCGGCTTCGGCGAGGCCGACGGCTTCGTCCAGTCCTATTGTAATACCGTCTCGACACCCGACGGCGGCACCCACGAGGCCGGCTTCCGCGCCGCCTTGGTCAAGGGCCTCAAGGCCTATGGCGAGCTGACCAACGAGAAGCGCGCGGTCCAGATCACGGCCGAGGACGTTATCGCCAACGCCGGCGCCCTGATCAGCGTCTTCATCCGCAATCCCGAGTTCCAGGGCCAGACCAAGGACCGCCTGTCCTCGCCCGAGGGCCAGCGGCTGGTCGAACAGCTGCTGCGCGACCCCATCGACCACTGGCTGACCGAGAGCCCCAAACAGGCCAACACCCTGCTGGGCTTCGTCATCGACCGGGCCGAGGACCGTCTGCGCCGCCGCAAGGACAAGGACGTCCAGCGCGCCGCCGCGACTCGCAAGCTGCGCCTGCCCGGCAAGCTGTCGGACTGTTCGCGCCAGTCGGCCAACGGCACCGAACTGTTCATCGTCGAGGGCGACTCGGCCGGCGGCTCGGCCAAACAGGCGCGCGACCGCACGACCCAGGCCATCCTGCCCCTGCGCGGCAAGATCCTGAACGTCGCCTCGGCCACCGCCGACAAGCTGCGCCAGAACATCGAACTGTCGGACCTGACCTTGGCGCTGGGCGTCACGCCCGGGCCGCGTTTCGACATCGAACAGCTGCGGTACGAGCGCATCGTCATCATGACGGACGCCGACGTCGACGGCGCCCACATCGCGGCCCTGCTGATCACCTTCTTCTACCGCTCCATGCCCGAGGTGATCCGTCAGGGTCGGCTCTATATGGCCCTGCCGCCGCTCTACCGGATCAGCGCCGGGCCTCTGTCGGAATACGCCCGCGACGACGCCCACCGCGACGAGCTGATGGCCACCGTCTTCAAGAACAAGAAGACCGAGGTCGGCCGGTTCAAGGGTCTGGGCGAGATGATGGCCTCCCAGCTGAAGGAGACCACCATGGATCCGAAGAAGCGCACCCTGGCCCGCGTCACCGTCCCCGAGAGCGAGGACGACATCGAGGATCTGGTCGAACGGCTGATGGGCAAGAAGGCCGAGGCCCGCTTCCGCTTCATCCAGGACAACGCCCAGTTCGCGGTGGCTGATCTGGACGTCTAGACTGGAACCGCCTCGCGCGGCATGAGCCCCGCCAGCTTCCGCACCAGCTCGCGGCGGAGGAAGAAGAGCGCGATCAGCATGTGGACGAAGACCGAGGCGGCGGAGAGCATCCAGACGTGCTCCAGCCGGGCCCAGGGCTGGGTCGAGAGCCAGATGGCGGGACCGGCGAAGGTGATCAGGCGTGAAACGCTGCCGAACAGGGCCGGACGGGTGTCGCCGAGCGCCTGAAAGGTCCCCGACGCCGTGAAGATCAGGCCGGTGGCGATGAAGTTCAGGGAGATGATCTTCAGGAAGGTCGAGCCGATCTCGATGACCTTCGGATCGTGGGCGAAGGCAGAAATCATCAGGTCGGGCCGGATGTGGCACAGCGCCGTCAGGACCAGCATCAGGCCGGTCGAGAGGACGGCGGCGTCGCGGACGGTGCGCCTCACCCGGTCGGCGCGGCCGGCGCCGAAATTCTGGCCCGCAACCGGGGCAACGGCGAAGGACACCGCCATGGCCGGCAGGAAGACCGCCTGCATGACGCGCGAGCCGACGCCGTAGCCGGCCTGGGCCTCGGGGCCGAAGTGGCGGATGACGCCGTAGACGACGCCCGCGGTGATGAACATCAGCAGGAACTCCGCCGCCGACGGCAGGCCGACGCCGATGATCTTCTTCCAGATCGCGAAGTCGGGACGCGGCAGCTTCAGCGGATTGGCGATGATCGTCTGGCACCGGCCGAAGATCCAGACCGTCCAGACGAAGCCGACGATGGAGGCGATGGAGCTGGCCAGACCCGCGCCGAAGACGCCCAGCGGATGGCCCGTGCCCCAGCCGGCGATCAGGACGGGGGCGAGGACGACGTTGATCAGGACCGAGACCGTCTGGATCATCATGGTGGGCCTGACCACCCCCGCGGCCCTGAGGGCCGAGCCCATGGCGTTGGTCGGGAACATCAGCGCGAGGCCCGGCAGGAAGCCGTAGAGATAGGCCACGCCCATTGAGGCCGTCGCCTCATCCGCCGCGAGCAGATGAAGGCCGGCGTGGGCCAGGGCGTAGCCGGCGACCAGGGTGATGACGGTCAGGCCGAGACCGATGACCATGGCCTGACGATAGACCCCGTCCGCCTGATCGAAGGTCTTCGCCCCGATGGCCCGGGCGATCAGGCTGAGGGCGCCGACGCCGACCATCTGCGACGCCGCCATGCACAGGAAGAAGGCGTTGCCCGCCAGCCCCACGCCCGCGATGGCCGAGGCCCCGATGCCGGCGACGAAATAGAGGTCGACGAGGAAATACAGCGTCTGGAACAGCAGCCCCATGCCGATGAAGGCGGCCATGCCCACAAGCCGGCCGGTGATCGAACCCTGTGTCAGGTCGTGCTGCATGATCGTCTCCCCCTCCGGCTCTCATAGCACGGTTTGGCGGAGATGGATTTACCCGGGTATAATGGAGCCGTCAAACGCCCTGGATGTCAGTCAGTCATCTCGGCGAGATGGACGTCGCTCTCCTCCACCCCGGTTTCGATGCCGAGCGCGACATAGAGGGCGCGGGCTTCGGTCCAGGCCTTGGCGGCGGCGGGCGGGCGGCGCAGGCCGTCGAGGGCGAGGGCCATCAGGCGCAGGGCGTTGGCGGCGTCCAGCGAGGCCTCTTGCCCGTGACGGCGGTACAGGGCCAGCGCCTGTTCGGCATGGGCCAGGGCCGCGTCCGGACGGTCGGCCTCGCGGTCGATATCCGACAGGTGGCGCAGGGCGAAGGCGCGAAACAGCGGCTGGTTCGTCTCGCGCGCCAGGGCCGAGGCCTTGGCATAGCCGTTGCGGGCGGCGACGGAATCGCCGTCGGCGCGGGCCTGCCGGGCGATCTCGAGCTGGGTCTGGATCGCCTCGGTCATGGTCAGGACGCCCTAATAGGTCTGGCTTTCGGCCGGACGCTCTTCCAGATGGCCGTCCTTCAGGGCGAAGACGCGGTCCATGTGACCGGCCAGCTCCATATTGTGGGTGGCGATCAGGGCGGCGACGCCGGTGTCCTTGACCAGCGCGTGCAGGGCCTCGAACACCGTCTGGCTGGTGGCGGGGTCGAGGTTGCCGGTCGGCTCGTCGGCCAGCAGCAGGCGCGGCTTGTTGGCCAGCGCGCGGGCGAGCGCGACACGCTGCTGCTCCCCGCCCGACATCTGGGCCGGCTGGTGCAGGAGGCGTTCGGCGAGGCCCAGCGAGCCGAGGGCCGCCTCCGCCGCCTTGCGGGCTGCGGCTTCCGGATGGCCCGCGATGCGCAGCGGCAGGGCCACGTTGTCGCGCGCGTCGAACTCGGGCAGCAGGTGGTGGAACTGATAGACGAAGCCGATGCGGCTGAGACGGATGCGGGTGCGGGCCCGCTCGTCCAGCTGGCCGACATCCTCGCCGTCGATGATCACCTGCCCCTCGGTCGGGCGCTCCAGCAGGCCGGCGGCGTGCAGAAGCGACGACTTGCCGGAGCCTGACGGGCCGATCAGGCCGACGATCTCGCCCGGCTGGACATCCAGATCGACGCCCTTGAGCACCGACAACTCGCCCTGACCAGTCTTGTAGGTGCGGACGATCCCGCGAAGGGAGAGGACGGGGCTACTCATAACGCAGGGCCTCGATGGGATCGATCCGGGCGGCGATCCAGGACGGCACCAGGCTGGCGATGCAGGACAGGAACAGCGACCAGCCGGAGATCCAGATCACATCGGCCGGGTCGACCTTGGCCGGGATGGCGTCCAGCATATAGACGTCGGCGTTGAACAGCTGGACCCCGGTGATCCCTTCGATGAAGTGCTGGATCGCGCCGATGTTCAGGCAGAAGACCAGCCCCAGCACCAGGCCGACGACCAGACCGGTCACCCCGATCATCATCCCCGCCAGGAAGAAGATGCGCAGGATCGACGACTGGGTCGAACCCACGGTCCTCAGGATGGCGATGTCCTTGGTCTTGTTCTTCACCAGCATGACGATGCCGACGATGATGTTGAGCGCGGCCATGATGCCGAGCTGGGCCAGGATGATGCTCATGGCCACGCGCTCGACCTTCAGCGCGCCCCAGAAGGCGGCCAGACGCACGGTCCAGTCGGTGACGGCCGAGCCCCGGCCCGCCGCTTCACGCACCGGCTCAAGATAGGTCTGGACCTGATCGGGGTTGGCGACCTTCAGCTCGATGACGTCCCAGACGCCTTCCTTGCCGAAGAAGAGCTGGGCCTGTTCCAGCGGCATGAAGATGAAGGCACGGTCGTAGTCGGCCGTGCCCGAGGAATAGGCGCCGCCGACGAAATAGGTCTTGGACAGGCCGCCGAGGTTGCCGAAGGCGCTGTCGGCGCCCGAGGGCGAGAAGATGGTGATCGGATCGCCGACGCGCAGGCCCAGCTGGTCCAGCAGGCTCTGGCCGACCAGCACCCGGTCGCCGCCGTAGGCGCCCTTGCCGAAGGCCGCGCGGGCCTCGGGCGACAGGCTTTGATAGACGTAGTTCATCGACGACAGGTCGGACGGCTTGAGTCCGCGCACGATGGCGCCCGTCGTCTGGCCGCCGCCCTGAACGAGCGCCTGCGTCTCGACCAGAGGGTCGGCGCTGACCACGCCGGGCACGGCCTTGATGCGCGCGAGCGCCTGTTCCCGGTCGGGCGCGTTGAGCACCTGACCCTGGACGTACATATGGCCGTTGAAGCTCAGCATCCGGTTGAGCAGCTCGGACCGGAAGCCTGACATGATGCTGAGCGTCACGATCAGGGCGAAGACCGAGGCCATGGTCGACAGGAAGCTGATGATGGCGATGAAGGCCACCCAGCCTTCCTTGCGCTTGGGCCGCAGATAGCGGAACGCGAGGGCGAACTCCCAGGCCGAGAACGGCCCGGCGGGTTTCACCGGCTTCAGGTCAGGCAATCCAGTCGCGGGGACGTCGCTCAACCGATGATCTCCAGCGCCTGGGCCAGCGAGACCGTCTGTTTCTCGCCGGTGGCGCGGCGCTTCAGCTCGACGACGCCGTCGGCCAGACCCTTGGGCCCGATGGTCAGCTGCCAGGGCACGCCGATCAGGTCGGCCGTGGCGAACTTGCCGCCCGGACGCTCGTCGGTGTCGTCATAGAGGACGTCCTTGCCCGAGGCCTCGAGTTTGGCGACGGCCTCTTCACAGGCGGCGTTCACGCCCTCGTCGGAGACGCGCAGATTGATCACGACCACGTCGAACGGGGCCACGGCGTCGGGCCAGATGATGCCGCCCTCGTCGTGGCTGGCCTCGATGATCGCGCCCAGCAGACGCGACACGCCGACGCCGTAGGAGCCCATGTGCACCTCGGTGTCCTTGCCGTCCGGTCCGGCGACCCTGGCTTTCATCGGGGCCGAGTATTTGGTGCCGAAGTAGAAGATGTGGCCGACCTCGATGCCGCGGGCGGTCAGGCGGTTCTCTTCCGGCGTGCCGGCTTCGAAGGCCGCGGCGTCGTGCATTTCCTCGGTCGCGGCATACAGGGCCGTGCGCTCGTCGAAGACATGCTGCAGGTCGTTCCAGTCGACGTCGCTTCCGGGCGGGGCCATCTCGACCAGCCGCTTGTCGCAGAAGACCTGGCTTTCGCCCGTGTCGGCCAGGACGATGAACTCGTGAGACAGGTCGCCGCCGATCGGACCAGTGTCGGCGCGCATCGGCACGGCCTTCAGGCCCATGCGGGCGAAGGTGTTCAGATAGGCCGCGAACATGCGGTTATAGGCCTTGCGGGCCGAGGCCTCGTCGATGTCGAACGAATAGGCGTCCTTCATCAGGAA
>DBBK01000123.1 GCA_002292165.1 Brevundimonas sp. UBA986 | reverse complement strand
CGCGCCGAGATAGCCGGTCAGGACGGTGACGGGGATCTTGCCATTCGTGGCGGCGGAAGCGGGGGCGTCGAGGGTCGAGGTCATGCGCCGCTAGATGGCGGTTCGGACCCGCGAAGGGAAGAGGGGCCCCTTCCCTTCCTCAGTTCGTGGGCCGCGCCGAGGTCAGCGATCCATAGAGGTCCGTCCGCCGGTCGCGGAAGAAGCCCCAGGCCGCGCGATAGCGGTCCAGCTCGGCCAGATCGAAGGTATGGACCAGAGCGCCCTCATCTTCGGCGCCGAAGCTCTCGACCAGCTCGCCCTGCTGATCGGCGATGAAGGAATGGCCGTAGAAGGTCTGGCCTGACCGGCGTCACCGTCTCATGGCCGATCCGGTTGGCGCCGACCACGGGGATGGCATTCGACACCGCATGGCCCTGCATGGCCCGGCGCCAGGGTTGGGCCGTGTGCAGATCGCCGTCCTGCGGCTCGGTGCCGATGGCGGTCGGATACATCAGGACGTCGGCGCCCATCAGGGCCATGGCCCGCGCGGCCTCAGGGAACCACTGGTCCCAGCAGATGCCGACCCCGACCTTGCCGAAGCGGGTGTCCCAGACCTTGAAGCCCGTATCCCCCGGACGGAAATAGTATTTTTCCTGATAGCCGGGCCCGTCGGGGATGTGGCTCTTGCGATAGACGCCCAGCGGCGACCCGTCGGCGTCCAGCATGACGATGGAGTTGTAGTAGTGCGGCCCCTCCTTCTCGAAGATCGAGACGGGGATGGCGACGCCCAGATCCTTCGCGACCTCCGCCATCGCGACCACGGCCGGATGCTCGCGCCAGGGATGGGCCGTCTCGAACCAGTGCTCCTCCTGCGAGACGCAGAAATACGGCCCCTGGAACAGTTCCGACGGCAGAATGACCTGTGCGCCCCTGGCCGCCGCCTGCTTCACCAGATCGACGGTCTTTTTGATGTTCGCGTCCGTGTCTTCGCCGTAGGACGTCTGTAGCCCGGCGACGGTGATGGTGCGGGTCATGAAAGCTCCTCCACGCGAACCCCGTCGCGATAGGTGGCGATGCGCCGGATGGGTCCGACGATCATGGCGTTGAAATCCTCGAGCTCCTCGGCCGGGACCCAGAGCTCCTCGTGCGTCCGGCCGCCGGCGACCTGAACCGGCCAGCGGGTGATGACCTCTTCCGGCAGGTCGAAGGCCAGCACATGGCCGACGCCGCCCCAGCGCGGCTGGGAGTTCCAGTTCTGCGCGATCTGTTCGGCGTAGTCGAAATTCATCACCGGATAGAAGATCGGCTGCTCCGGCAGGCGCGGCGGAAAGGCGCGCCAGTTCGCATCGGCGATGAGCTTCAGCTCATTGTCGCCGGTCGGCCGGAACAGAGTGACGACGCTCACGCCGGCTCCTGCTGGGAGATGCAGTGGAAGGATCCGCCGCCGGTCAGGATGGTCTTGGACGGCAGGGGGATGATCTCGCGGTCCGGGAAGACGGTCGACAGGGCCTCGCAGGCCAGACGGGCGGCCATGGCGTTACCGTAAGTCGGAACGATCACCGCCCCGTTGGCGATGAGGAAATTCATGTGGCTGGCCGGAACCGGGCGCTCGTCGGCGTCGACGACCATGCCCGTCGAGGGGATGCGCAGCACCGTCAGCGGCGTGCCTTCGGCGTCGGTGGAGGCTGCCAGGGTCGCGGCGCAGGCGTCATAGGCCTCGGCATTGGGGTCGTTCAGGCCGAAGGCGATCGGGCAGGCGACCACGCCCGGCGCGACGAAGCGGGCCAGGTTGTCGACGTGGCCGTCGGTGTGGTCGTTCAGCAGCCCGTCGCCCAGCCAGATGATCTTGCGCGCGCCCAGCGCCTCTTCCAGCGCGATGCCGGCGACATTCTCGTTCCAGCCGGCGTTCCGGTTGGGGTTCAGCAGGCACTGGCGGGTGGTCAGAATGGTGCCCAGACCGTCGTGATCCAACGACCCGCCCTCCAGAATGGCGCTGTGACGCGTCAGCGGGACGCCCGAGATTTCGCCGATCTGCGCGGCGACCTCGGTGTCGTGCTCATAGATGTATTTCTCGCCCCAGCCGTTGAATTCGAAGGCCGCGGCCGTCTTCGAACCGGGTCCGAAGATCGGGCCGGTGTCGCGCAGCCAGATGTCGCCGAACAGGGCCGGGACCACGGTCACGCCCGCGACGCCTTCGAAGCGGGCCTGCGCCCCCTCCAGCGCCTCTTCGGTCCCGATCATCAGCCTGACCTGTTCGCGGCCGGGACCGGCGAGGGCCAGGACCAGACCCTCGACCTCGTCGCGCGCCTGTTCGAGGTCGTCCCACAGCTCGGGATGGCTCGGCCAGCCGACCCACATGGCCCGGTGCGGGGCCCATTCGGCGGGGATGACCTGGGACATGGGCGACGAAAATCCAGAGAAGCGGCAGGCGGGCCGGGAAGCGGGTCCAGATAGACACCCCACCCTGTCGTTTCAATGACAAGGGGGCTTCAGGGCGCTCTAGAGGAAGCTGTACGGATCCACGTCGACCGTCAGCCGCACCGAGGCCGGAACCTTCACGCGCGACAACCAGGCCCGCAGGAAGCCCTGCAGATCGACGTCGCGGTCGGCCCGGACCAGCAGACGTTTCCTCCGCCGCCCCCGGATCAGGGCCAGCGGCGCGTCAGCGGGACCGTAGACCTCCAGCCGTTCGGCATTGGGAATGTTCTGGGCCAGGGCCTCGGCCGTCTTCTCCACCGCCATGGCGTTCTCCCCCGACAGGATCAGGGCCGCCAGTCGGCCAAATGGTGGCAGGGAGGCCATCTCCCGCTCGGCCATCTCGGCCTCAACGAAGCCGTCGCGGTCGCCGGCGGCGAGCGCCTGAAGCACCGGATGCTCGGGCGTCCAGGTCTGCAGCAGGGCCCGGCCCGGGATCTCGGCCCGCCCCGCCCGACCCGTCGCCTGGATCAAAAGCTGGAAGGTCCGCTCGGCTGCGCGCAGGTCGCCGCCCCTCAGGCCGAGGTCGGCGTCCACCACCCCGACCAGCGTCAGGCGCGGGAAGTTGTGCCCCTTGGCCGCCGCCTGGGTGGCGACGAGGATGTCGATCTCCCCGTCGACCATCGACTGGATCAGGGCCCGCGCCGCCTTCGCATCCGGCACGGTGTCGGAGCTGAACACCGCTGTCCGCGCCTCGGGGAAGAGCGACTTTACCTCCTCCTCGACCCGTTCGACCCCCGGCCCGACGGGCACCAGCGAATCCGGCGCGCCGCAGGACGGGCAATTCTTGGGCTTCGCCATCGAGAAGCCGGTCAAATGGCAGACCAGACGGCCGGTGTAGCGATGCTCGACCAGCCAGCTGTCGGTGTCCGGCGCGGTCAGCCGATGCCCGCAGGCGCGGCACAGGACCACGGGGGCATAGCCGCGCCGGTTGAGGAACAGCAGGGTCTGTTCGCCCTTCAGCAGGGTTTCGCCGATGGCCTCGCGCAGCGGCTGCGACAGCCAGGTCTGGGGATCGGGCGGACTTTCGCGCAGGTCCAGCAGACGGATGTCGGGCAGGACCGCCGTCCCGTGCCGCGCGCCCAGCCTGAGCCAGCGATAGCGGCCCTGCCGCGCGTTGAAGAGGGTCTCCAGCGACGGCGTCGCCGAGGCCAGCACCACCGCTGCCCCCTCGATCCGCGCCCGCGCCACGGCCAGGTCGCGGCCGTGATAGACGAGGCCCTCCTCCTGTTTGAACGAGCTGTCGTGCTCCTCGTCGACGATGATCAGCTTCAGGTTGGGGAAGGGCAGGAAGAGGGCGGACCTCGCCCCGACCACGATGTTGCATCGGCCGGCGACCACCGCCTCCCAGACCTGACGCCGACGCGGCGGTGCGATGCCCGAATGCCATTCGGCCGGGTCGGCGCCGAAGCGGTCGCCCAGACGCGCGATCAGGGCCTGGGTCAGGGCGATCTCGGGTAGAAGGATCAGGATCTGGGCCGTCGGATCGGCGCGAAGCGTCCGCGCCACGGCCTCCAGATAGGCCTCGGTCTTGCCCGAGCCCGTGACCCCGTCCAGCAGGAAGGGGGCGAAGCCGCCAGCCGTCGTCGCCTCCGCGATGGCCGCCGCCGAGGCCGCCTGGTCGCCGTTCAGGGTCGCGGGCGCGTGGTCGGGATCGGGCGAATCGAAGGCCGCGACCGCCTCGATCTCGATGACCTCCAGCACCCCCTCGTCGACCAGTCCCTTGACCACGCCCGACGACACCCCGGCCGCCCGCGCCAGATCGGGGCCGGGCATTCCAGTCTCGGGGGGCCGGCTCCCCAACGCCTCCAGCACCGCCGTGCGTGAGGCCNNGTGAGGCCGTGGGCCGCCCCGGCTCCCGCCCCTCGACCCGGCGCACCCGGCGCTCGGGCTTCGGACGGGGGGCGCGCAGTCCCTTCAGAGCGGTCGAGGCCATTTCCCCCGGCGCGCTCAGGGTCCAGCGCGCGGCCCATTCGACGAAGTCCACCGTGCCGGGCGGCAGGGGCGGGTCGTCCAGCACCATCTCCACGGCCTTCAGGCGCCGGTTCGAGCCCGTGGTCTCGCGCACCTCGGACACGATGCCGCGCATCAGTCGGGGGCCGAGCGGCACGGCGACCTGATCGCCGCGCACCA
>DBBK01000144.1:23065-28234 GCA_002292165.1 Brevundimonas sp. UBA986 | reverse complement strand
ATGCCGCAAGGACGCCGAGGTGATTGACGAAACGCCGATGGCCTACAAGGACATCGACGCCGTCATCGCGGCCCAGGCCGACCTGATCGAGGTCGTGCACACCCTGCGTCAGGTGGTGTGCGTCAAGGGATGACGGGAGCCGGTTCCGCGCACGCGGGGCCGGCTTTCGTCGTTCAGACCTTCCGCGCGTGAGTTGAACGAGCCTTCACAAGCTCTGCCGTTTCAGGCACCCCTTTGGTCAATCAAAAACGTTCGGGGGGACTTCATGAGATATTTCAAAGGCGCGGCCTGTGCGGCCGCGATTCTGCTGGCGGCGCCGATGGCTGTGCACGCCGAACCGGCCCCGAGACCGCAGGTCGAGACCGAACAGGATCTGACCGCCGTGCGCCAATGGCTGTCGGACACCTCGCGCTGGAGCACGCTGCACAATCAGGTCCTCGCCGCCCGCGTCCAGCATCTTGTGGGGCTCGGCCCCACCGCCCTTCCCATCCGGCAACTGGCCCTGTCCGGCGACAAGGCCGGGGCCGAGGCGCTCCTGGCCCGCTGGAAGACGGAGCAGCAGGCGCTTCTGGCCGCCGACCGTGCCGCGCTCGCCGCCATCCCCCCCGTGCCTGCGCTGGCCGCGAGCCCCGCCCTGCTGGCGCGCCCCGACGTGCGCGAGGGTCTCGCCGGTCCGATGGCCCATGTCGAGGCCCTGCCGGGGCGATACGCCGCCTTCATGGAGATGACCGATCGGCAGTCGTCCGAGTTCATGGCCGCGATCAGCGCCGCGGTCGCTTCCCGGGAGCCGGAACAGGCCTTCAATCTGGCCCGGATCGATCTGGTCATCGCCCTGCTGGACAGCGAATGCGCCATGCTGGACGCCTCCAGCTCCCCCGGCGGGGTTCAGCGCTTCGTCAACGCCTCCAACATCCAGTCGGACAAGGCCCTCGCCCAGTGGTATCGCCACTTCCGCGACCTGTGGAGCCAGGCGCCGCTGACGCGGTCGGCCCGCGCCGCCGCCATCCACGCCTCAGCTGCCGAAATCCGGCTCGACGCCGACCGGATCGTGCAGGCCGCGAAGGAACAGGACGAGGATCAGCGCTCCAATCCCGGTCTGGCCGCCCCGGCCCAGCAGGAGTTCCTGACCCGTTATCGCGCCGCTTTCGAAGAGGGCGCCGGCATTGAGCGCGAGATGGCCGACCTCCTCGACCAACTAGCCGAAAAGATCTCCCAGGGCGACGACGAAGGCGCCCAGGCCATGGCCGACCGCACCGGCGCGATCGCCCGTCGCCGCACCGCATCCCAACAACAGCGCGACGCCCTCCTCCAGCAGATCGCGCTTCCGACCTGAGGCCCGCGCGCCAGCGCGTCAGTCCAGCGACGGATTGATCAGGTACTTCTCGCCCGTGGCGCGGCGATTGTAGACGGCGATGACCTCTGGCCTGAGCACGTCACGCAGGGAGATTTCGCCGGCATAGGCGCTGGCGAAGGTGGTCTTGAGCTCAGTGACCACCCGTTGGCGCAGGGCGCCGCGCCGCTCGGCGGGCAGGCCCGCGTAGCGCGGCGTCAGCAGCCAGCCGCCGACGCCCCAGGATAAGCCGAAGGCCCGGTTCAGCTCCGTCGCGCTCGTGTCCAGCGCGCCGTAGATATAGACCTGCTTGTGCACCGAGGAGCCGTAGCGGCTGTAGGTGGTCGCGGTGCGATTGGCCGCGGCCTCCATCCCCGTCAGGATCTGGCCCGCGAGCTTGCCGCCGCCGATGGCGTCGAAGGCCAGGGTGGCGCCGGTCGCGACAAGCGCCTCGATCAGTTCGCTCATGAAGTCCGGCGAGGTCGAGTTGACGATGTGGGCCGCGCCCAGCCCGCGCAGAATCCCGGCCTGCGCCTCGCTGCGCACGATATTGACCAGTCCGATGCCGTCCTTGAGGCACAGCTTGTTGAGCATCTGGCCGAGGTTGGACGCCGCCGCCGTGTGGACCAGGGCCGTGTGCCCCTCCGCCCGCATGGTCTCGACCATGCACAGCGCCGTCAGCGGATTAACGAAGCAGGAGGCGCCGTCGGCCGCCGTGGCGTCGGCGGGCAGCGGCAGGGCCGCGTCGGCGCGCAGCGTCCGGTACTGGGCGTACATCTCGCCACCGAGGATGGCGACGGTCTTGCCGATCAGGGCCTGGGCGGCAGCACTGTCGCCCGCCGCGACCACCACCCCCGCGCCCTCGTTGCCGACGGCCATGGAGTCGCCGAGGCGGCCCGCCATGGCCCGCATCCCTTGAGCCGGAACATCGGCGACGGTGATCTCGCCCTCAACGCGCGCCGTGCTCATGTCCGCCGCCCCGACCAGCAGGCCGAGGTCGGAGGGGTTGATTGGCGTGGCCTGGATTTGCACCACGATCTCGTCGGGCCCCGGCGCGGCGACCGGAACCTCGGCCAGCGACAGCTCCAGCCGTCCGTCAGCCGTGATCAACGACCGGAGCTGCAGCCCGGTCGCGGGAAGGGATTGGGTCATGGAAACTCCGGTTGAAAGCCGACGCTGAAAGCGTCAGGCGGCCTCTTCGTCCGCCGTCACATCCTTCGGCATGACGTCGCCGACGGTGGGGCGGTTGGCCTTGCGGGTCAGGACGATGTCGCGGCCCTTCACGATCTCCTCGCAATGGGCGCAGGCGATGCGGGGGTTCAGGGTGTGGCCGCAGGTCTTGTGGACAAGATCCACGCCGCTGTCGGTGTCGCCATAGACGTGTTTGTTGCCCCAGGCGTGCAGGGTCACCAGCACCGCCGACAGGTCCTTGCCCTTGGCGGTCAAAACATATTCGTTGCGCGGCGGCCGTTCGGAATAGAGACGCGGCTCCAGCACCCCGTGCTGGACCAGGGTCTTCAGTCGGGCGGCGAGGACGTTACGGGCCACGCCCAGCCGCTCCTGCCACTGCTCGAAGCGGGTCAGGCCCTGAAACGCGTCGCGGATCACCAGCAGGGTCCACGGATCACCGATCACTTCCAGCGTCGCGGCGATGGAACAGCTTTGTTTTGAATAGTCTGCGGTACGGCCCATAGGCGGAAGGTGACCTCGCGTCAGGGTTTTTGCAAGTGGGTTGCCAAACCGAACCCTCTGCGTCAGTCTTGTTTCGCAACGGACGTGGCGCAAAATCCTCATCGGGTTTCGCGGCGTTTCCTGCATTCCTCGACTGAAGCGGGCGGAGGCCAGTCTTCCGCCCGTCTCCTTTGGACGCTAATCCGCCTCTCATGACCCTGCCCTCCCTCGCCGACGCCCTGATCCTGACGCCCGGCCCGGAGGGGCTGACGGGCTCGGTCGACGGCGAGTTTTCCAACGGCCCCATCGCCATGCCGCCGGAGAAGGGGTTTCCATTCGGCGGCCTGCTGGCGGCCCTGTGCGCCAACGCCCTGCGTCAGGGGCTGGAGCTAACCGCCCCCCTGCGCAGCTTGTCGATCCAGTATCTGGCCGCGCCGGCCTATGACGTCCCCATCGTCTTCACGCCCCGGCTGATGCGCGGCGGACGCAGCGCGGCCTTCGCCGGGCTGGACGTGCGTCAGGGCGAGCGCCTCACCCACCACGCCCAGGCCACCTATGGTCAGGACGACCGCAATGCCCCGGTCACGCCGGGTCCGATCCTTCCCCCGCCGCTGCTCGACAGCATCAGCCCCGAACGGACCTTGCACGGCCCCCTGGCGCCGCGCTTCTCCCGGTATGTCGATTATCGCCTCGATACCGGCCCCAGCCTGCTGCAGGGCCTGCCGGGCGACAAGGCGGGCGAACGGCTGTGGATGCGCACCAATGACGGCGCCCCGCTGGACGAGGCGCGCCTCTGCTATCTGATGGACGCCCTCTATCCCCCGGCCTGGACGGCGATCACCAAACCGCTGGCCATGGCGACGGTCGATCTGCGCTACGACTTCATCGCCGACCTGACGCCCGAGACCGCGCCCGACGGCTGGGCCTTCTTCGAATTCACCCTGGTCGACCTCGGCGGCGGCTGGACCGTGGACGACCTGATCGTGCGCAGCGGCGAAGGTCGTATCCTCGCCCTGGGTCGTCAGAGGCGCAAACTGGCGCCGGTTCGACCGCCCCGTCCGTCAGCAGACACCTGAGGACAAAGTCTTGACCCCGCGGCGCTTTGGCGGTGCCCGACGCAGCAGCGCTTGAACCCGACGGCCAGACCGACGATCTAGGCCCCAACTCTTCTCCGCAAGGACTTCCCCCGTGACCGCTTCAAACGATCCTGTCGTCATCGTCTCCTTCGCCCGCACGCCGATGGGCGGCTTCCAGGGCGCCTTTGCGGGCGTGAAGTCGACCGAACTGGGCGCCACCGCCGTCAAGGCCGCGGTCGAGCGCGCCGGCGTCGCGCCGGACAAGATCGACCAGATCTATATGGGCTGCGTCCTGCCCGCCGGCCTGGGCCAGGCCCCGGCGCGTCAGGCGGCGCTCGGCGCCGGCCTGCCGAAATCGGTCGAGGCCACCACCCTGAACAAGATGTGCGGCTCGGGCCTGCAGGCCGTGATGATGGCCAGTGACAGCCTCGCCGCCGGTTCCGCCGACATCATCGTCGCGGGCGGGATGGAATCCATGACCGGCGCCCCCTTCCTGATGAACAAGCACCGCGCCGGGGCCCGCATCGGCCACGACGTCATCGTCGACTCGATGATGATGGACGGGCTGGAGGACGCCTATTCGCCCGGCAAGCCGATGGGTTCGTTCGCCGAGGACAGCGCCCAGACCTATCAGTTCACCCGCGAGGCCCAGGACGCCTATGCGGTCGAGAGCCTGAACCGCGCCGTCGCCGCCATCGCGAGCGGAGCCTTCAAGGCCGAGATCACCCCGGTCGAGGTCGCGGGCCGCAAGGGAACCGTCACCGTCTCGGAGGACGAACAGCCCGGCAAGGCCATGCCGGAGAAGATCCCGGGCCTGAAGCCGGCCTTTGCGAAGGACGGCACCATCACCGCCGCCNNGCCGCCTCCTCGGCCTCGATCTCGGACGGCGCCGCCGCCCTCGTCATGACCCGCGAGAGCGTGGCCAAGGCCATGGGCCTGCCGATCGTCGCCCGGGTGGTCAGCCATTCGGCCCACGCCCACGAGCCGGGCCTGTTCACCACCGCCCCCGTGCCCGCCATCCAGAAGGCGCTCAAGAAAGCCGGATGGTCGGTCGAGGACGTCGATCTGTGGGAGGTCAACGAGGCCTTCGCC
>DBBK01000144.1:21491-23023 GCA_002292165.1 Brevundimonas sp. UBA986 | reverse complement strand
GGCGCCTCGGGCGCCCGCGTCCTGGCCACCCTGCTTGGCGCGCTTCAGGCCCGGGGCGGGACGAAGGGCGTGGCGTCCCTGTGCATCGGCGGCGGCGAGGCCGTGGCCATGGCCGTCGAGCTGGCCTGATTTTTCGGCGGCAGGCTGGACTCGCAGCCTGCCGTCCGGTCCGCCTCCATGAGACGACTGAGGGCGTGGGGTCCGGTGGCCAGCACGATCATCACGGCGACTCTGCGACTGCGAATAGTTCTCAAGATTGCGCGCGAGCGATCCCTGTGGCAAGCCCCTTTTCGGCGGCTTTTTCGGAACGGAACGAGAACATGCGCGAAGACGGCAAGCTGGACTATCTGGAATTCCCCGCGACCGACGTCCCGGCGGTGAAGACCTTCTATGGCGCCGCTTTCGGCTGGCGCTTCCAGGACTATGGCCCCGAATATGCGGCCTTCAGCGAGGGTCTGGACGGCGGCTTCAACGGCCATGAGGGCGACGCGAGCCCGCAGCCCCTGCCCGTGCTCTACGCCCACGATCTGGAGGCCATGCAGGCCAAGGTCGAGGCGGCGGGCGGCGTCATTATCAAGCCGATCTACGCCTTCCCCGGCGGGCGGCGCTTCCACTTCCGCGATCCGGCGGGAAGCGAACTTGCGGTCTGGTCGGAAGGTCTGCCCTCGTCGGAAGGCTAGCCCCTATTTGGCGTCGACGGATTGGGCGATGCGTTCGGCCAGGAGCTCGTCGGCGCCTTCGAGGCTGGAGACCCAGACGTGAATTTCCTTCGGGGCCCTGGCGCGCTGGAACAGGTGCTCCATGGCGTGCCTCTGGCCGTTTTCGGTGACCACGATCGAGGCGCGCCCCCCGGCCTGGACCATCTGCCCGTCATAGATGGGGAACTGCGACGAGGGTCCGACATAGACCATGGCGAATTCCTCGTCGCCACGCCGGATCGAATAGACGTTGAAGTCCGGCCCGGGCCGCCCCGTGGTGATGCGGAAGCCCTGCGGTAGTTCGACGGTGAACGGCAGGGCCGCCACGGCCTGAGCGCCCAGGGTGGTCGTCACCGGCGGCTGAGGCGCGGGCTCGACCGGAGCCGGCGTGGGCGCCGGCGCGGCTGAGACCGGAGGTTGGGGCTGGGGCTGGCTGCCCGGCAGCACCGGCGGCGCATAGATCCGCCCACCGGCCCCCGGCGTCGGCGCGGGCGTCGGCATCGGCGTTGGGGCCGTCGGCCGTGGCGTTACGGCGGGCGCCGTGGTCGCGGGGGCTCTCGTCGCGGGAGCCCTGGTCGCGGGAGCTGTCGTCACAGGGGCCGTCGTCGTGGGGGCCGCCCGGGTCGGAGCGGGCGGCGTGCGTGTTGGCGCAGGCTGGGGCGTCGTCGTGCGCGGAGCCGGAGCCGTGGTGGCAGGCGTCCGGCTGGGTGCGGGCGTCGCGGTTGGCGGCGTCGTGCGCGGCGCGGCCGGAGCCGGAACGGTCGCCGGGGCGGAGGAACGGGGCGCCGCTGTCGTCGGGGCCGCAGGGCGCGGGACAGGCGCCGTCGTGGCAGG
>DBBK01000144.1:0-21469 GCA_002292165.1 Brevundimonas sp. UBA986 | reverse complement strand
CGGTGCCGGCGTCGGGGACCGGACGGGCGCTGTGGTCGCCGGAGCCGGATTCGGAACCGTCGCGGGCGGCGGCGTCAGATAGTCGGACCGCGCCGGAGCGCCGCCGTTCAGACTGCGGGTCAGGTCGCTGCCCGGCCGCTGACCAGGAGGCGTCTGGGTCGTGGAGGGCGTCGCCGTCTGGCCTGTCGCGCGCACCGGCGCGGAATTCGGGCTGGAGGTCGTCTGGGTCCCGCTGCTCTGGGCCAGGGCGGGCGCCGTCATCAGGGCCGGGACGGCGCAGGCCAGCAGCAGGGATACGCTAAGGGTACGGGCGGCGATTTTCATGGGCCGGACCATCGCCTCTCGGCGGACGGACGGCAAGACCGCAAACCGGTCAGGCGACCTTGGGCGACGACCTCAGGCGGCCGGCAGCTCGATCCAGAAGGTCGCGCCTTCGCCGGGAACGGACTCCACCCCGATGGCGCCGCCCTGCAGCTCGATCAGCCGCTTGGCCAGAGCCAGGCCGATGCCGTGTCCCTCGACCGTGGATCGCTCCAGGCCCAGACGATTGAACGGCTCGAACAGCTGGGTCTGCTTCTCGGGCGTCAGGCCCGGACCGCGGTCAGTGACCTCGATCCTGACGCCTTCGAACACACGAGCCACGCGGAAGGTCACGACCCCGCCCGAGCCGCCGTACTTGACCGCATTGGTGGCCAGATTGTCGATGACCTGGCTGAGCCGCTGGGAGTCGGCCAGGGCGACCAGACCCTCGCCGTCGCGCACGACCTCCAGCCTCAGGCTCAGGGCCTCGGGCCGCAGCGCGGTGGCGCGACGGATGTCCTCGACCAGCCCCAGAACGTCGGTGGGGCGCAGCTCGACCTTCACCGCGCCGGATTCCGCGCGGGCCACGTCGAGCAGGTCATGGGCCAACGCCTCGACCTGACGCGCGGTCTTGACCAGCATCTCGGCCATTTCCTTCTGGGTCGCGTTGACCGGGCCCAGTTGGCCGCTGGACCACAGTTCGCCGATGCCGATGACGCCGCCGACAGGGCTCTTGATCTCATGGGCGACGTTGGCCAGCAGGCGCGACTTGGCCTCCGACGCCAGTTCAGCCCGCTTCTGGCCCGCCTTGGCCTTGGCCGACAGACCATCCAGCTCGGTCAGCAGGGCCGCCGCCAGCATGAAGGGCAGGACCACGGAAATCATCATCAGCTGGGCATTCAGGATCTGCATCGCCGACACGGTCGCCACGGCGCCGGGATGGCCGTGCAGCATGGCCATGAACATCAGGATGCAGGAGCCGAGGATGGCGATCGTCACCCCGGCCATGCGCAGCCTGGCCGCGATGACCACCATCAGCATGTTCAGGAAGAAGGCGACGAAGGTCACCCCGTGGAAATAGCGCGCATAGGCCACGGCGAAGAGCAGACCCAGCAGGACCGTCCACTCCAGCATCCTCAAGGGCTGCTTCACGATGGCGAAGGATTGCCGGTTGATCGACAGGATCAGCGGCACGACCAGCATCATCGCCAGCGCATGGCCGAACCACCAGACCTGGAAACTCTGGAGCAAGGGCGCGCCGCGCATCACCGAGAACACCACCGCGCCCGCGGCGGCGCCGATCAGGGGCGCGGCGATGGCGACCACGGCGACCAGCCGCAAGGTCGACCTGACCGTCTGCAGCGAGATGTCCGGCGCGAACCGGCGCACCAGGGTCACGCCCGCCACCATTTCGAACAGGTTCACCACCGTCAGCATCACGGTATTGGCCAGGGTGTGACCCGCCAGGATTTCGCCGCTGGCGATGGCGATGGCCATCAGCCCGCCGAAACAGACGTCGAACGACGCCCCGCGTCCCGTTCTCAGCCAGACCGCGACCGCGACGGCATTGGCCAGCCACATCACGACGATGCCGTCGGAAGAGCGGCCGAACTGAACCGAGAAGACAGTCAGCAACAGCACCGAACAGACCGTCGCCAACGGGGCCAGGGGCTGGCTGAACAGGCGCGCGGCGTCGGTCGGCACGGCCGCGCTCGGGAGGGGGGCCGTGACGGGGGTCGCTGAGGAGCGAACAGGGGTCGTGGCGTGACCTCCAGACCGGGTTTCCAGCACGGGGCTGAGCGACATAGGCGACGACTCGAGGATACTGCGATGCGTCAGCTAAGCCCTTGCTCCCTAATATCCCGTGAAGTTAACGCGGCGGAATGGGCGTCCCAGCGGGAAATGTCAGACGCCGGACAGTTCCGCATTGAAGGCCGCGACCGCCGCAGCCGGCCCCTTCGGATGGGTCCAGACGCCCGCGCTGACCGCGACGAAGTCCGCGCCGGCCTCGGCCACCACACGGGCCGTCTCGACCGTGATCCCGCCGATGGCAACGCACGGCACTTCGACCGTCTCCTGCCAGATGGTCAGGACGTCAAGTTCGGGCCGGTGCGTGGTTTCCTTGGTGTCGGTCGGGAAGAAGGCCCCGAAGGCGACATAGTCGGCGCCGGCCTCGGCCGCCTCCATGGCCAGGTCGCGGCTGTCGTGGCAGGTCGCGCCGATCATGGCGTTGGGTCCCATCAGCCGCCGCGCCGAGGCGACCGAGGCGTCCTCCTGCCCCACATGAACCCCGTCGCAGTGCAACGCCGCCGCCAGATCGGGCCGGTCGTTCAGGATCAGGGCGACGTCATGCCTGCGCGCAATGGGCGCCAGCCGCTCGACGGCGGCGCGGATCTGGTCCTCGGTCGCGGGCTTCAACCGGATCTGCAGGGCGGCGACGTCGCCGGCGCCGAGCGCGGCCTCCAGATCGGCGGCGAAGGCCTCCAGATCCGGGATCGCGGACGGAGTGATCAGATACAGACGGGTCGCCGGACGGTCGGGGATTTGGGGAGCACGAGCCATGGCCCCGCCCTGCCCCCTTAAGCCCCCTCCCGTCAACGGCCCCGTCGATAGTCGCGCATTGCGAACGCGCATGCGAACCACTTGCAGCCGCGTTCATATGTGTTACAGAGAACCATTCTCAGTTCGGGTTGGGTTCGCCTCTCTTGTACGTCTGTAACTGTAACGGCCTGCGCCAGCGCGACGTCGCCCTCGCCATCGAGGCCGGCGCGACCCGTCCGCGTGAAATCTTCGCCCGCAACCAGTGCCAGGCGCAGTGCGCCAAATGCGTCTGCGAGATGCGCCAGATGATCGACGACAGCCGCGAAGCATTCGCACTCGCAGCCGAGTAGTCGCGGCCAAAAATCACTCGCAATATCAATGCGCGTGATAAATACTCTCAAATAAACAACAGCCGATTTCCTGTGCTAAACGCCGTTTGAACAGACGGCGGATGAGTCTGGACGCGCCCCGGCGTCCCGTCCGCGAGACGAGCAAGGACCATGGCCATGAAGGGCGATCCCGCGATCATCCGCACCCTCAATGCGGTGCTGACCAACGAACTCACGTCGGTGAACCAGTACTTCCTGCACGCCCGCATGTTCGAGAGCTGGGGCCTGGCCCATCTCGGCCATGTGATCTACGAGGAATCGATCGGCGAGATGAAGCATGCCGACATGCTCATCAAACGCATCCTCTTCCTCGACGGCCTGCCCAATCTGCAGGATCTGCACAAGCTGAAGGTCGGCGAGCATCCGATCGAATGCCTGGGCGCGGATCTCGCGCTTGAATACGCCGGCCGCGCCACCACCGCCCCGGCCGTGGCCCAGTGCGAGGCCGCCGGCGACTTCGTCAGCCGCGACCTGCTGATGCGTATCCTCAGCGACACCGAGGAGCACATCGACTTCCTCGAGAACCAGCACAAGCTGATCGAGCTGATGGGCGCCCAGAACTATCTGCAGTCGGCGATGAAGGAGATCGTCACCGACGGGGCCGCGACGGGCAACTAGAGCACCTCGCGCCGGGACAGGTGGGTGATCGCGAGCAGCAGCACGACGGTCCCCGCCCCTGCCCCCAGCGTCAGGGCCGTAGCCGCGCGCCACGGCTCGCCGGCCAGCATGTTCACCGGCATCTGCCAGGGGAAGAAGACCCCCTGCTTCGCCGCCGTGGCCACCACCGAGAAGAAGGTCCCGCCGATCCCGAGCGCCAAAGCCGGGACGAAGCTGGCGAACCTCAGCGCGGTCCACAGCTGGATCGCGATCATCAGGATCGCCGCCAGCAATACCTTGCCCATCAGGATCACCTGCGCGGTCACATCCAGCGCGCCCGTTGGCATGATCTCCGGCTTGATCGCCGCCGCGCCATGGATGGCCGCCAGCGTCAGGGCCAGGTTCAGCAGACTCATGGCCGCGACCACCGCCATCACGCAGATCGCCTTGGCGGCATAGAGCTTCCAGCGCGCCACCGGCAGGGCGCGCAGATGATCCCAGGCGCGCGGCCCGTGCTCCATATGGGCGACCAGGGCGGTCAGGGCCGTCACGCTCATCGGCAGCATGAAGAAGGCCCAGATGCCGGTCGAGGACTGGGTCCACATCTCCCACGGCTGGGGCTTGCCGCCCCTCAGCAGATTGAAGAACAGGAAGACGGCGATCAGACTCGGCGCGGCGACGGCCAGCAGGGCGGCCAGCGACCGGTTCAGCTTGCGCGCTTCGACGGTGAGGACGGCGATCATCGGACGGTCTCCGGTTGGGGCTGGGCGGACGGCTGGGAGACGTCGCGATAGATGCCCTCCAGAGAGCGGGCGCGCGGCCCGATGGCGAAGACGGACAGGCCGGCCTGGATCAGGGCGCGGTTGAGCTCGGCGGACCTGCGGTCGGCGTCATCGCCGGAACGCAGCCGGGCGGTCAGGCCGTCATCGCTGGCGATCACTGTCAGGTCCCAGCCGCGCAGGACCTCGGCCGCGCGGACGGGATCGTCGGTCCGCACCGCGATCTCTGGCGCCAGATCGGATTTCAGCCGCGACAGCTCCCCCTCCAGCACCAGTCGCCCCTCGTTGACGATGCCGATGTGGGTGGCGGTCTGTTCGATCTCGCCCAGCAGGTGGCTGGACAACAGGACGGTCGCCCCCGTCCGCTCCGGCAGGCTCTTCAGGAAGCGGCGCATGTCGGCGATGCCGTCGGGATCCAGCCCATTGGTCGGCTCGTCCAGCACCAGCACCGGCGGTGCGCCCAGCATGGCCCGGGCCAGACCCAGCCTCTGGCGCATGCCCAGCGAATAGTCGGCGACCCGGCGCGCGGCGTTGTCGCGCATCTCGACCACCTCCAGCACCCGGTCGACCTCGCTCGCGGGCACGCCCAGCAGGGTGCGGGTCAGGTCCAGGTTCTCCCGCCCTGTCAGATTGACGTAGAAGCCGTGCGCCTCCAGCAGGGCTCCAACCCGCCGGGCCGCGCCCATCCGGTCGCGCGCCACATCGACCCCGTCGACGAAGGCCGAGCCCGCGCTCGGCCGGATCAGGCCCAGCAGCATCTTCAGCGTCGTCGTCTTGCCCGCCCCGTTGCGGCCGAGGAAGCCGTAGACCGCCCGCTCCGGCACGGTCATCGATACCCGGTCGACGGCGGTCCGCGCCCCGAAGCGGCGCGTCAGATCGCGTGTTTCGATCGCCATGGCCATGCTGTCCGCCCTCGCAGTCATTTAACTCTGAGATAAAGTTGCGGACAGCGCGTCTTTAAGTCAAGATTAAAGACAAGACAGGATTCGACCGGACCTCCGCCGCCATGAGCAAGACCGATATCGCCCGCTTCCGCCGCCTGTGCGGCCAGTTCCGCTGGCTGGCCGTCTTCATGGTGGTCAGCGTCGGCGCCGTGCTCGCCCTGCTGCACGTCATCTCGCCGTGGGTTCTCGGCGCGCGGGGAGTCATTCCGGACTACGGCCGCGTCATCCTCGAACAGCTGATCCGGGCCTCTCCGTCCGTCTGCTATCTGTTCGGCGTCTGGTCGATCGGTCAGGCCATGGGCGAGTTGCAGAAGGGCCGGCTGATCCAGCCGACCCTGGCCCGCGCCCTGCGCCGTGTCGGCCTGGCGATGGGCGTCGGCGGGGTGCTGCAGGTCTTCGTGATCACCAACCTGCTGCGGATGCTCGGCGAGATCCGCGGCGGCTATCTGTACTGGGACGTCGCATCCATGAGCCTGGGCATGATCGGCGGGGCCCTGTTCCTGCTGGGCCGGGTCGTGGATCAGGCCGACCATGTGCAGGGTGAACTGGACGAGATGATCTGATGCCCGTCCGCGTGACCCTCGACGCCCTGATCGTGAAGAAGGGCCTCAAGGCCCGCGACCTCGCCGCCGAGGTCGGCCTGTCCGAGACCCAGCTGTCCCTGTTCCGTTCGGGCAAGGTGAAGGGCATCCGCTTCCGCACTTTGGCGAAGCTCTGCGCCACCCTCGACTGCCGCCCCGGCGACCTGCTGGACTATGCGTTCGATCCGGAAGACCTTCGTCATACTGACGAGGAATAAGCCGATGAAGAGCAGGCGGAACTGATCCGGGTCCCGCTCATTGCTCAGGCGGGCTACCGGGAGACGACGGGCATGAGCGCGATAGACGAACTGATCGACGATGTGCAGGACCAGGCGACGGACCTGCTCAACTCCGAGGGCCGTAGCGGCGCCCATGTCGCGACCGGCATCGTCCTGACCGTCGGCTTCGCCCTTCTGGCCACCGCGCTGGCCTCCAATACGCTGAAGCCCAAACGCACCGAACGCCATTTGCTCGACCGGGCCGCCCCGGTGATGGAAAAGCCCCGCGGCGCCTTCAGCCTGATCCTGCCGGCCGTCTTCTCGGCGACGACCCTGTCGGCGGTGCGGGTCTGGAACGCCCCGGCCAGCCGCGAGCGGTCCCTGGCCATGGGTCTGTGGTTCGCGGCCCAGACGATCAACGCCGTCTGGCTGGGCCTGCGCCCGGCCTCGATGCGCAGCCAGATCGCCGCCGCCATGTCCTCGGCCGGCCTGGCCGCCGCCTTCGCCTTCGAGGCCCGCAAGCTGGACGAGGGCGCGGGCAAGATGGCCGCCCCCATGGGATCCGGCACCCGGGTCGCCAACTTCATCCAGCGCAAGGCCCGCCACACCGCCGACGGACGCACGCTGCACTAGGGCCCACGCTTCACTGACCCTCCGTCAGCCCCGGGTTGCCCTTTCGACCGGCTTCCTCTAGGGATCGCGCCCTCTTTCGCGCGCCCGTCACGGGACCGGCTGCGCCCCTCAGACAGTGAATCTCATGGCGAAGATCAACGGCAACACCATCAAGCCCGGCATGGTGCTCCAGCACAACGGCGGCCTGTGGGTCGTCACCAAGGCCAGCCACGTCAAGCCCGGCAAGGGCGGCGCCTTCGCCAACGTCGAGGCCAAGAACCTCGAGACCGGCAACAAGCTGAACGAACGCTTCCGTTCGGAAGACAAGGTCGAGCGCGTCACGCTGGAGCAGAAGGACTTTTCCTACCTGTACGAACAGGGTGACGCCCTGGTCTTCATGGACGACGCCACCTACGAGCAGATCGAACTGCAGAAGGACTGGGTCGGCGAGGATTCGATCCCCTATCTGCAGGACGGCATGAAGGTCGTCATCGAGATGCATGAAGACCGTCCCATCGGTCTGTCGCTGCCCGATCAGGTCACCCTGACCGTCGCCGAGACCGAGCCGACCGTGAAGGGCCAGACGGCCTCGTCGTCCTACAAGCCCGCCATCGCCGACAACGGCGTGCGCATCATGATCCCGCCCTATATGTCGGCCGGCGAACGCATCGTCGTCGACACCTCGACCGGCGAATACGTCCGCCGCGCCGAATAGGCCTGACGGACCGAACTATCGAAGGCGCAGTCCTGCGCCTTTGCACATGAACTTCTCCGTCTGTCCGGGCATTTCAGCCTTCTGAAGGACAGACGGACCAGGAGATTCCGACCATGGCCCTCGCCTCCGCCCTCGTTTCCGTCATGACCGACGCGGTCCGCAAGACCGCCCGTCCGATGCTGCGCGACTTCGGTGAAGTCGGTCACCTGCAGGTCTCGCGCAAGGGTCCCGGCGACTTCGTCACCCAGGCCGACATCAAGGCCGAGGACACCCTGTTCGAGCTGCTGATGAAGGCCCGCCCCGGCTACAGCTTCCTCGGCGAGGAGCGCGGCCTGATTGAGGGCACCGACAAGTCGCACCGCTGGATCGTCGACCCGATCGACGGCACGACCAACTTCATGCACGCCATCCCCCACTTCGCGATCACCGTGGGGCTGGAGCGCTTCGCCCCGGACGGCTCGTCCGAGATCGTCGCCGGCGTCACCTACAACCCCGTCATGAACGAGCTGTTCTGGGCCGAAAAGGGCAAGGGCTGCTATCTGAACGACCAGCGTATCCGCGTCGCCGGCCGCCGCGACCTGTCGGAAAGCCTGATCTCGACCGGCCTGCCCTTCATCGGGAAATCGGGCCACGCCCAGTCGATCAAGGACATCCACGCCATCGGCCAGCGCACCGCCGGCATCCGCCGTCTGGGCTCCGCCGCACTGGACTTCGCCTGGGTCGCCTGCGGCCGCTACGATGCCTTCTTCGAGCGTAACCTGAAGCCCTGGGACGTGGCGGCGGGCATCCTGTTCGTCACCGAAGCCGGCGGTCTGGTCACCACCATCGAGCAGGACGGCGATCCCAAGACCGGTTCGTCGGTTCTGGCCGCCAACACCGAACTGCACCCGCAGCTGCGCAAGGTGCTTCAGGCCGCCTGATTTCGGGGCGACAGGTTCACCAACCTGTCGCGCCCCTGCCCTACCCATGGGCCATGATCCGCGCCATCCTGACCGCCGCCCTTCTCCTGCTGACGGGAGCGCCCGCACTGGCCCAGTCTCCGGCACAGAACCATCCCGTCGTCATCGCCCACCGCGGCGCCTCGGGGCTGCGGCCCGAGCACACTCGCGCGGCCTATGAGCTGGCCATCGAACAGGGCGCCGATTTCATCGAGCCCGATCTGGTGATGTCGAAGGACGGCGCCTTCGTCGTCCGGCACGAGAACGAGATCGGCGGCACCACCGACGTCGCGGCCCATCCCGAGTTCGCCGACCGCAAGACGACCAAGGTCATCGACGGCGTCTCGACCACCGGCTGGTTCACCGAGGACTTCACCCTGGCCGAGCTGCGGACGCTGAAGGCGCGCGAGCGTCTGCCCGCCTTCCGCCCGGCCAACACCGCCTTCGACGGCCAGGACGGCATCCTGACCTTCGACGAGGTGGTCGCGATCGCCCGAGCCGGTTCGGCCCGCACCGGCCGGACCATTTCCGTCGCGCCCGAGCTCAAGCACCCCTCGTATTTCGCGTCCATCGGCCTACTGATGGAGGACGGTTTCGTCGCCATGCTGGAACGGCTGGGCCTGACCGGCGCCGAGGCCCCGATCCTGATTCAGTGTTTCGAGGTCGGACCGTTGGAACGGCTGTCGGGCCGCATCCATTCGTCCCTGCTGCAGCTGATGAGCGGCGCGGGCGGCCCGGTCGACAAGCCCGGCCTGACCTATGCCGCCATGGCGACGCCCGAGGGGCTGAAGACGATCCGGGCCTATGCCGGGGCCATTGGCGTCGAAACGGCGATGATCGTCCCGCGCGGCCCGGACGGCGTCTCCCTGCCCGCGACATCCCTCATCCCGGACGCCCATGCGGCGGGGCTGAAGGTGGTGTCCTGGACCTTCCGCGCCGAGAACGCCTTCCTGCCGACCGAGCTGCGCCGTGGCGAGGCCATGGCCGACCATGGCGATCTGACGGGGCAGCTCAGGCAGTTCCGCGATCTGGGCGTCGACGCGGTCTTCTCGGACTTCCCCGGGATCGCGGTTGAGGCGTTCAGGCCCTAACCGAGCGTCGAAATCGCCTCGATCACCTCATCCACCACCGCCTCTTCCGTCTGCCACGAGCAGACGAAGCGGACCGAGCCGTCGTCGAAGCGGTAGCAGGCCCAGCCCAGCGCGTTGAGGCGAGCGTGGGCCTCCTCCGGCATGCGAACGAAGACGGCGTTGGCCTCGACCGGGTGGGCCAGGACGAAGGGCGAGCGGGCCTCGATGCCGTCGGCCAGCCGCTGGGCCATCAGATTGGCGTGGGCGGCGCCGTCCTCCCAGGCGTTCGATTCCAGCAGGCCGAGGAAGGGCGCGGCGAGGAAGCGGCCCTTGGACGCCGTCTGCCCGGCCTGCTTCAGCCGGTTGTCCAGACGCCTTGCCAGCGACTTGTCGAACAGGACGATGGCCTCGGTCCCGTTGGCGCCGGCCTTGGCCCCGCCGAAGACGAGGATGTCGACGCCGAGGCGTGGGATCTGGGTCAGGTCGAAGCCCGCCGCCGCCGCATTGGCCAGCCGGGCCCCGTCCAGATGCACTCCATAGCCCATCGCCTTCACCGGCTCGATCAGGTGGCGCAGTTCTTCCTCGGTATAGACCGTGCCGTATTCGGTGGACTGGGTCAGCGACAGGGCGGCCGCGGGCTGGCGATGGCCGACCACCGGCTCGGACAGGGCGGCCTCCAGCGCGCGCTTGTCGATCTTGCCCGACATCCCCGGCAAGCCGATGAGGCCGACGCCCTGACCGAAGAAGCCCGGCGCGCCCGTCTCGTCGGTGCAGACGTGGGCCGCCTGATGGGCCAGCACCGCCTCGAACGGGAAGGCCAGCATCGACAGGGCGATGGCGTTGGCCGCCGTGCCCGAGAAGACGAAGCGGATCTCGGCGTCGGCGTCCAGCCTCTGGCGGATCTGGTCGGCGGCGCGCGCCGTCGTCTCGTCAGCCCCATAGGCCTTCGCAAAGCCCGAGTTGGCCTCGATCACGGCCTGAAGCGCCGCCGGGGCCATGCCGGCGGTGTTGTCGGATCCGAAGTCGTAACGCATGCCCGCCCTAGCCTTCACTCTGGTCTGCGCCGCGGTTGTCCGCTGACGTCTCGTACGTGGGTTTGCCGGGCTTACGCCTCCGCGCCGCGGCTGTCTCGTCATACTCGGGCGCGCCCTCTTCAGGCGCATAGGGGACGGCGACCTGATGCGGGAACGGGATTTCGATCCCGGCCTCGTCCAGGGCCTCCTTGGCGGCCTGAAGCACATCGGCCTTGGCCTGCCAGTAGTCGCCCGACAGGGTCCAGGCCTGCAGCGTCACCTCGACCGAGCTGTCCAGCAGATTGGTGACCCCCGCCCAGGGCGCGGGATCGGGCAGTACCTTTTCATGCGCCGCCGCCGCCGCGACCAGAACGTCGCGCGCCTGGCTGAGGTTGGCGCCGTAGCCGACGCCGATCTTCAGCTCCATCCGCCGCGTCCGCTGGCCGGACAGGTTCAGGATGGTGCCGTCAAAGACCTTGGAGTTGGGCACCACGATCTTGACGTTGTTGGCGTCGATCAGCTGGGTCGTGAACAGGTCCAGCCGCTGAACCTTGCCGATATTGCCGTTGATGTTGATGAGGTCGCCGACGCGATAGGGCCGCAGCACCAGAAGCATGACGCCCGCCGCCACGTTCGACAGCGTGCCCTGCAGCGCCAGACCGACGGCCAGGGAGGCTGCGCCGAGGACGGCGATGATCGAGGTGGTCTGCACGCCCAGCCGCTGCAGCACGGCGATGACGCCGATCAGCAGGACCAGCACCCGCACCACCTGCACGGCGAAGCTGAGCACCGTCGGATCGTGGCGGAAGCCCCTCACCCGGCCCAGAGCCCGCCGCGTCCCCGACGCCGCCCAGCGCGAGACAAAGACGGTCGCGATCAGGATCAGGATGGCGATCACGGCGCTGACGGCGAAGTCGCCCGCCATGTCGGTCAGCTTGGCCACCATGGCGGCGTCCATGGCGACGACCTTCTGTCCGGCGGCGACGGCGTGATCGAGAGGATTGACGAGAGAGGCGCTCATTGAGCCGGGTCTAACGCCTCGGCTTCGATTTGGAACCCTCGAAGGTGTTTCATTTCGACGGTCGGTGACGGGCCCTCAGATATCCATACGGTCGACCAGGGGCCGGGCCTTGAGGGCGAGGATGGCCCGGTTCAGGGCGTCGAACACCGGCCCCGCCTCCTTCTCCATCCCGGCATAGGCGCGTTCGAAGGCCTGGGTGAGGCCTTCGAACAGGGCCAGTTGTTCGCGCCCCTTGTCGGTGATCTCGATCAGGACGGCGCGCTGGTCCTCAGGGTCGGGCCGGCGTGTGACGAGGCCCAGAGCCACCAGCTTCGGCATCTTCTGCTGAATGAGCTGGTGCGACCGGTTCAGGGCGCGCACCAGATCGGAGACAGAGACCGGCCCCAGCGACGCGACAGCGCCCAGCAGGGAGGCGGACTTGACCGGGATGACGAGGCCGGCGCGCCTGAACACCTCGGCCGACTGCTGCTCGATCAGGTCGCTCAACTGTTCGCTGAGCAGGCCCAGAAAGGTGCGGTTCAACCCGGTCATTCGTCCAACAGCTCCTCAATCCAGACGGCGGTAGGCAATCGCCTCGCCAGACTTGAACACGCGCTCCAGGCCGCTCACCCGGCCGTTCTCGCGCACCAGCCGGAACCGGTAGTCATCCGTCCCCTCGACCGCAAACCAATCCTCGCCGATCGGATCGAGCTCAAGCACGAAATGCCCGCGCCAGCGGTAGGACAGACCCGTCGGCGTTCGGACCAGGGTCCGCCCCTCGTAGGCGCCGACCGCCTCATCCAGATCCGCCGGGGTGGTAGTCTCCCCCGAGAGCGCGAACGCGATCGGGACCAAGGCCCACTTCGCGTCGGCGTCGCCCGCCTCCGCCCGGCTCTGCAGCAGAAATTTCTGCGCAGTCAGCAGGGCGTCAGAAGCCGGCACGGCGATGTCCGGCGCAACGCCGACGCCCTCGAAATCCTTGCCGTCGACCGGGTCCCGGATCTGGCCGATCGGGACCTGCAGCATGAAGCGGTCGTCGATCGGCACGCTGTTGACCGGATGCGCGCCGCCCGCAGTTCGCTCGCCGATCACGGTCGCTCGACCGAGCTTCTGCAACGAGAACGCCATCCATTCCGCCGCGGAAAACGAGGTCGATCCCGTCAGGACCACGACGGGAACATCTCCAAGCCTTTGGCCCGGCACGGCGGCGAGGCTCCACTGGCTTCGCTCAACCCGAACTCCATCCTTGTTGTAGAAATAGTCGAAGAATTTCTGTTCCTTGCCGGCAGCGCAGAGGTAGCTCATCAGCAGCTGCGCCATCTCCAGAACGCCGCCGTTGTTGTAGCGTAGGTCGATGATGATCCCCTTGGCGCCCTCGGTGAACCGCATGGCCCCGACAGCCGTCTCCTGGGCGTACTGCGGGTCGGCGAAGAAGTCGAAGCGGATATAGGCCAGGCCGCCGTCGAGCCGTCGCGCATCCCGATAGCCGAAATTGGCCGCCCGCTCGCTGTCGCGCTGCTCCTCTGTCGTTTCCTCGCCGTTCGCCTTCGCCCGCTGTTGGGCCGCGACGGCGTCAGGATCGAAGGCCACGGCGAAATGCAGATCGTTGCTTGCCTTGACCAGCCCCTGGGCGAGACTGGCGGCGAAAGGCGCGCTCTCGACAGGTCCGGATCCAAGGCGTCTGCCGAGCTCGGCGGAAATGGCGGGGATACGGTCGGGAAAGACGTAGTTCTGCTTCAACGCCTCTTCGAGATGAGAAACGACCTCGCGCTGCGCCGGAAGATCGAGGGTCTGCGCGAACACCGAGGCCGGCGCCACCGCGAAGATGGCGGACAGCAGTAGGGAAACACGTGACGACATTGAAAACCCAATCATGAAATATATTGCGCAATATATTTCATAAAGAACGGTCGTCAATCGATGGATTGGATGACAATGCCCGTCGCGACAGGGATCAGGCGCGAAAAATCAGGCCGGTTCAGGCATTGAGGCGCCCATTCGCGCCTCGCCACCGCCGATCGATTGTCCGGGTGACGCCGCACAGCTGAAGGAAGGCCACCGCCACGCCGGCGCCGCTTTCGGCCCGCACCAGCAGGGGCAGGACGAGCCAGTCCGAAGGAAAACGCATGATCAGGACGTCGTCGCTCGCCCTGAGATGCGGACAGTATTTCATCGAACGATCGACGCAGCGGCGATGCAGAGGCGCGATCGAACCGGCGTCTATCAGCACCTGATCGTCGTCGATGTCCGAACGGATGTTCCCGCCTCTGGCCCGAAGTTCGCCGGCGGTCCTGCGCTTCGCGATCTGGGTCCAGCGATCCAGCTCCCGCGTACGTTCGCCGCACATGGGGCAACGCATTTCCACGACGGAGAGGCGCTGGCGGACGAGGTGGTTCTTCGAATACTGCGGCTTGCCCACGCCGGGTGAATGGTGCTGAAACAGGGCGAGACGTCCGCCGACCGTCGCGCAAGGGGCGGCGCCGTCGATCGCCTCCCCGGTCCAGCTGGTGACCCAGGGGACGTCGACGCCGACCTCAAGCGTCGAAAGTTTCAGCATCGCATTCGCCCCTGGTTTCATACGCGAGAGGACGCTCTGGCCAGGGCTGCGTCAACCCGTCGCAGGCGCGGATCGGGAGGTCGATGATCGGGATTGCCACTGACCTGCCTGCCCCGGTGCGCCTCGAACGGGAATGCGCTAGCCTCCCCTTCGGCAGACAAGATCGGCTTGAAGCTGACACCGGTGTCACAGGGAAGGAAGCAGGATGCACAGAACAGCGCTGGGCGGGCTGATGCTCGCCATCATCGTCGCCGCTGGCCAGCCGGTCATGGCCCAGGACACCCTTGTCGGGTTGGGGCCCGTGCGCGGCTATACCGACGTGGTCTTCGACACCACCGCCGAGCGGTACGACATCCTGGTCGATGCCTCCCGGCCCGAGGACGCCGCGGCGCACCGCTACCAGACGCTGCAGGCCGCCTACGCCGCCGCGCCGGAGGGCACGCGCGAGCGCCCCACGGTGATCGGCCTGATGCCCGACGTCTATCAGCTGCACGGGACGGAAACCGACACCGGCCTGACCATCACCAAGGCCAACATCACCCTGATGGGGCTGACGCGCGACCGACGCAGCGTGGTGATCGCCGACAACCGGGGCAACAAGCAGGGGGCGGCCAACAACGGCTTCACCATGATGGTCGATGCCGACGGCTTCTCGATGATCAATCTGACCATCCTGAACTACTGCAACCTCGACTACGACTACCCCGGCGATCCGACTAAGAGCCTGAAGAAGCGGTCGGACGTGATCACCCAGGCCGTGGCCGTCCAGATGCAGGGCGACCGCCACGTCTATTCCCACGTGGCCATCCTCAGCCGCCTGGACACCATGTTCAACCGGACCAAGCGGTCATACTTCACCCACGCCTATCTGGAGGGCACCGACGACTACCTCGGCGCGCCGGGCGCCAGCGTATGGGAAGACTCCGAGATCAACTTCATTGAGGGCGGCGGCATCCTGTTCGCGGGCGGCACGACCTTCTTCCGCACCCGCTTCCGGGCGACGAAGCCGATGACCTTCTACAAGGTGCCGGTCGCGCCCGTGGCCCTGATCGAGTCGACCCTGCCCGACGTGCCGGTCGCCTGGTTCGGCTGGGCGGCGCCCGAGCGGTCGAGTGAATACTCCCTGACCTACCACACGACCACCGACAGCGGCCGGCCCGTGGACATCCTCGACAGCGTGGTCGGCGAACCGCGCCGGACCCTGACGCATGAGCTGTCGGACGTGGAGGTCCTGGCCTTCAACAGCTTCAACCTGCTGCGCTGGACGCCCGAGGGAGCCGACGACGGCTGGGATCCGGCAGGCTATGTGGCGCGGTACGGCGGTCAGACGCCTGCCCTGCCCTGGCGCATCAAACTGACCGGCGGGGTGTCGCGCATCCGCACCCAGGAGCCGCCGATCACCGTCGCGGCGGCCGTCTATCCGCCCTCAGGCACGACGCGGGTGCGCTGGACGACGGAGTCGCCGCTGGTGCAGCTCAGCGCGACCGAGGGCGAGCGGATCAGGGTCACTGCCGACAATCCCACCGAACGGACCCAGACGGTGGCGATCCGGGCCACGGCGGACAATGGCTTCGCCTCGACCGCCTGGATCACCGTCGATCCCGCCTATCGGCCGGCTCCATCGCTGGCCGCGCCGCCGGTGCTGACGCCGACGCCCGAAGGTCTGCGCATCGACTATGACATCGCCCTGCCGCCCGGCCGCGAGGACCAGTCGCTGGTCAGCTGGTTCGCCTGCCCTGACGCCGCCTGCGCCCGCCCGTACAAGATGGCCATCTCACGCGGAGATGCGCCGCTTCGCGAACTGGCGATGCCCGCGAGCCTCTCGGGTCAGTATGTGATCGCAAACGTCCAGGCGGCGCACGATCTCAGCCTGCCCGGCCACACCTGGACCAGCCAGCCGACCCGCATCCCGGTCGAGATGGGTGCCGCCACGGCCGCCGTCGATTTCCGCAGCCTGCCCGACACCACGGTCGAGCGCCGCTGGGAAGGCGACTGGAAACTGACCGGCGTCTGGACCTCTGAAGCGCCCGCCAGCCCCGGAGGCTCATGGGGCATGCGCGTCGGCGGCGAGGACTCGACGCTCCTCTATGTCGGCCATCCGGAAGCGAGCGACATGGACGTCATCGTTGCGATGGACACCGACAAATACGAGGGTCAGGGCTTCGCCATCCCCGGCTCGCCCAGCGACATTCCGGATGCGACCGGCAAGCGCGGCCCCTATGCCGAGATCCTGTTCAAATACGACCCGGCGACGCGGACCGGCTATTCCCTGCGCTTCTGGCGCTCGACGCGGTCGGCGACGGCGGTAGTGTTCCAGCTCTACCGCATCGTCGACGGCCACGGGACGCCGATGGGCGAGGACCGGCTGACCGGGGTGATCAAGCCGACCACCACCATCCGCATCCGGACGCACGGCGGCGCCGTCGAGGTCACCGGGTCGAATACGAAGGACGGGGAAACCCTGGCCCTGACCGGAACGATCGAACCCAACCGCTTCGGCGGCGCGGGCTTCTTCTGGACCGCCTCGCGGCCTAGCGGCTCGGTGGTGCTGAGGGGGCTGCAGGTCAACTATCCGTAAGGACCGTCAGTCCTTCGACAGCTCCCGCGCCCGCTTGAGGGCGGCGCCGACGGCGGCGGCGACAGCGTCGTCCAGCGCCGCGCCGCCGTTCAGCGCCTTGAGGCCAGCCTCGGTCGTGCCGCCGGGCGAGGCGACGCGGGCGATCAGGGCGTCGAGACTGTCGGACGGCTCGGCCGAGGCGGCGGAGCGCACCGCGCCCCGGGCCAGGGTCAGGGCGCTGGCGGAATCGAGCCCGGCCGCCTCCCCCGCCGCCGCCAGTGACTTCGCGAAGGCGTGGACATAGGCGGGACCCGAGCCGGCGACGGCGGTGGCGACGTCCATCAGGTCCTCGACCGCCAGATCGACGACCTGGGCCAGGGGCTGGAACAGGGCGTGGGCGACGGCCCGGGCGTCATCATCGGCGGACCAGACGGCGGCGATGCCATTCCCTGATGCGACGGCCGTGGTTGGCATGACCCTGGCGACGGGGCGCGACGTCAGGGCCTCGCCGATGGCGGCGGCGCGCACCCCGGCCATGACCGAGACGAGGGTCGCGTCTTCCGGCAGGGCGGAAGCCAACGGCTCGACTGCGCCCTTCCAGTAAGCGGGCTTGACCGAAAGGACGACGGCGCGGGCGTTCGTCAGGGCTTCGGACGGCGGATTGACCCGCGCGCCCTTGGCCCGCGCCTGTTCGGCGACGGGCTTCTCGGAGGGTGTGAGAATGATCAGTTCGGCGGGATCGACCGCCCCGGTCAGGAGCCAGCCCTCGACGATCGCCGAGCCCAGCCGGCCGCAGCCGACCAGGACAACGGGCCTGTCGCCAGCCGCCATCAGGCGGTGCCGACGGTCTCGAACAGGCAGGCGTCGATGGCGTCCTGCGGCTTCTTGTTGCCGCGGATCATGAAGTCGAAGGCCGGGTAATAGCGGTCGGCGGTCTCCACGGCGGCGTCGATCATCGACGCGGCCTGGGCCAGGGTCGGACGCTCGCCGTGCGGCAGGGCCAGGGAGTGGCGGAAGACGATCTCGCCGTCCTCGGACCAGACCTCGAAATGGCCCATCCAGGTGCGCTGGTTGACCAGCGACACCAGCTCATAGGCGGCGCCGCGGCGGGCCTTGGACGCGCGCAGGTCGAGCGCACAGCACAGCTGCAGGCAGTCGCCCTCGGGCCGCCAGGCGAACCACAGCTCATAGTCCTTCCAGTCGCCGGCCAGGGCAAAGGCCAGGTCGCCGTCGTCCGTCCTGTCGAAGGGCAGGTTTTCAGCGTTTAGCACGTGTTCCACGACGTCCAGCGGATCGTAGGGAACATCGACCTCCTCAGGCCTCACGGCGTCCATCAATATTCCCCGATCAGCAAGAGAGCCCGGTCGATGGGCCGCGACAGCCGCGACTCATCGATCATGGCGGGACGGTAGACGTGTTCGCGGATTCGGCTCAACCGGCTGCGTCCGAAGCGGGAGTTCCGCCTGTGGACGTTCCCGTGGCAGGCTTCTTCGCCGCCTTTTTCTCCGCCTGCGGAGCACCCTTCAGGGTCGCGATCTCGGCCCGCAGGGCGGCGATTTCGGCCTTCAGGGCGTCGAACTCGTCGCGACGGACCAGGTCCATCTCGGCGGCGACCCGGTCCGTCTGGGCGCGGAAGGCGGCTTTCGCCTCCTCCCCCGCGGCCTGGGCCAGGCCCATGGCGCCGGTCGTCAGCTTGGCGAACTCGTCGAGGATGGGATTGCGGGTCTGCATGGTCGTCTCCGCCCCGGTTGAATCGGCCCGGGAGTCGTTAATGAGGGTTACTCGATATGGTGAACGAAACCTTTCCGTCCATGCGGCTTATAGCGCTCCCATGGCGGAAATCGACCAGCCCCGAAGCCGCCGCGATTGAGAGGGAAGACGAACAAGGCGACGCTTGCTAAACGGCAGGCCCGAGACTCATGGAGCTGCCCCTCGTGATCTTTCCCGAGTTCGACCCGGTCCTGATCCACCTCGGCCCCCTGCCGATCCGCTGGTATGCCCTGGCCTATGTGGCGGGCATCGTCCTGGGCTGGTGGTATGCGGGCATCCTGCTCAAGAAGGCCTCGCTGTGGGCCCCGCGCCGCCCGCCCCTGAGCACGGTCCAGCTGGACGACCTGATCCTGTGGATCACCCTCGGCATCATTCTCGGCGGCCGTCTGGGCTATGCCCTCTTCTACAAGCCGGAAATGTACCTGCACCTGTTCACCGGCCACGGCTGGGGCGAGCGGCTGGAGCTGTTCCAGCTCTGGACCGGCGGCATGTCCTTCCACGGCGGTCTTCTGGGCTGCACCATCGCGGTGATCGCCTATTCGGTGCGCAACCGGCTGGCGTTCCTCAGTGTCGGCGACATGGCCCTGGCCACAGCGCCTATCGGCCTCGCCTTCGGTCGCATCGCCAACTTCATCAATGGCGAGCTCTGGGGCCGGGAGACGACCGTTCCCTGGGCCATCCGCTTCTGTAACGCGACCATCGAAAAGACCTATGGCCTGTGCCCCGCCGGAGATGTGCCCCGCCACCCCAGCCAGCTCTATGAGGCGGGTCTTGAGGGCATCGTTCTTCTGTCCATCCTGAGCCTGGCGGTCTGGAAGCTCCGGCTGCTGGCCAAGCCCGGCTATGTCACCGGCCTGTTCTTCCTGGGGTACGGCATCATTCGCGCCTCGCTGGAGAATGTGCGCCAGCCCGACGTCGGCCTGGACCACCTGCCCTTCGGCCTGACCATGGGGATGATCCTGTCTTCCCCGATGATCGTGATCGGCGCCTTGCTGATCTGGAATGCCTGGCGAACGGCTCCGGTCGCAGCCCCGGAAGAGCCCGAACCCGAAGCGGACCCTGAAGCGGAGAAGGTCGCGGCGTGAGCCTGAAGGCCAGCCTGACGCGCGAGATCACCCTGACGGGACCGATGTCGGTCGCCGACTATGTGACCCGCTGCCTGCACGATCCGGCGGACGGCTACTATTCGACCCGGCCCGCCCTCGGCGAAGGCGGCGACTTCATCACCGCCCCCCTGATCAGCCAGATGTTCGGCGAACTGCTGGGCCTGTGGGCCGCGGAGACCTGGCACAGGCTGGGCGCGCCCGAGAAGGTGCGGCTGGTCGAGGTCGGCCCCGGCGACGGGACCCTGATGGATGACGCCCTGCGCGCCCTCCGCCTCGCGCCCGACTTCCTCGAGGCCTGCGACCTGATCCTGATCGAGCCCAGCGCGCCCCTGCGCAAAGAGCAGGAACGGCGGCTGGCGGGCGCGGACATCTCTCCCCGCTGGCTGAGTTCGCTCAACCAGATCGAGACCGACGCCCCGGTCATCCTGATCGCCAATGAGGTGCTGGACTGTATGCCGGCCCGCCAGTTCGTGAAGACCGACGACGGCTGGTCCGAGCGGCGCGTCGGGGTCACCGACGACGGCCAGGACATCCTGTTCGGCCTCAGCAACATCACCGGCGGCTTCGAAAAGCCCGACTACGACGTCGAGCCCGGCCAGATCATCGAGATTTCCGAGCAGCAGGCCATCTTCGGCCGCGACCTGGCGGTGCTGATGGCCGAGGCCTCGGGCGCGGCCCTGCTGATTGACTATGGCCGCGACAAGCCCGCCCCCGGCGACACCCTTCAGGCCCTGCATCGGCACGCCAAGGTCGATCCGCTGGCCCACCCCGGCGCCGCCGACCTGACCATGTGGGCCGACTTCCCGCGCGTGCTCGAGGCCGCCGTCCGCGCCGGCGCCGACGTGACGGGCTGCAAGGGCCAGGGCGAATTCCTGCGTCTGCTGGGGATCGAGGCGCGCGCCGACCGGTTGATACAGGGACGCCCCCCGGCCGAGGCTGTGATCCGCCGCCAGCTGGACCGCCTGACGGCCGACGACCAGATGGGGACCCTGTTCAAGGTTGCCTCCATCTTCTCGCCGCGCAGCCTGACCGTTCCCGGATTCGAATGATGAGCGACCTGCCGACACCGATCACCCACCCTCTTCTCACGAAGGCCGGGGTGCGCCACGGCTTCTTCACGCGTCAGGGCGGAGTCTCGACCGGCATTTTCGAAGGCCTGAACGCCGGACTGGGCTCCAGCGACGATCCCGCCGCCGTCGCCGAGAACCGCCGGCGCATCGCCGAGGCCATGGGCGGGACGCCGGACGACCTGGCCGCCTGCTACCAGATCCATTCCGCCATCACCCGCGTCGCCGACGGCCCATGGAAGGGCGACCGGCCCGAGGGCGACGCCGTGGCCACAGCAACGCCCGGCGTCATCTGCGGTGTCCTGACCGCCGACTGCGCGCCTGTGCTGCTGGCCGACGCCGAGGCCGGGGTGGTCGCGGCCGTCCATGCGGGCTGGAAGGGCGCGCTCGGCGGCGTGGTCCATTCGGCGGTCGCGGCGATGGAGTCCCTCGGGGCGAAGCCTTCGCGCACCGTCGCCGTGGTCGGCCCCCTGATCGCCCAGACCAGCTATGAGGTCGGCGCCGACTTCGAGGAACGGTTCGCCCATCACGACCCGGGCTCTGAGCGCTTCTTCGTGGTCGGAGACACACCCGACAAGCGCCGCTTCGACCTGCCCGGCTTCGTCCTGTGGCGGCTGGAGCAGGCCGGGGTCAGCGAGGCCGCCTGGACCGGCGACGACACCTGCGCCGACGAAGTTCGCTTCTACTCCAACCGCCGCGCCTTCCAGCGGTCGGA
>DBBK01000224.1 GCA_002292165.1 Brevundimonas sp. UBA986 | reverse complement strand
GTTTGCCCGGTCTCGCCTGGATACGCTCGACATCGGCGGCTGTCAGGTGCGGCAGGGGGATATGTACCAACTGCCGGCAGAAGATTCCGGTTTCGACATCGCGACCCTGCATCTCGTGCTTCACTATGCCGACGATCCCGCGGCGGTGATCACTGAAGCGACGCGTGTACTTGCGCCGGGTGGGGTGCTGGCAATTGTCGATTTCGCGCCGCATCACGTCGAAGAATTGCGCGAAAAGCACGCGCATCGGCGGCTCGGATTTGGTGACGATGAGTGCGCGGAGCTGTTTGACCAGAACGGCCTGCGGACCGTCGGCATTCATTCCCTGCCGGGACAGCCGCTTACCGTAAAAATCTGGATCGGCGAGAAACCGCGGGAGCCGCGTGTTGCCGGCCATGTTCCGGTCGGCATGATCCCGGATGGGCAGACGACGGCATGACAGATTTGACCCCCAAATACCCGTTGCCCGCATCGCCCGTGGCGCAGGATGCTTTAAAGATTTCGTTCGAGTTCTTCCCGCCCAAGACCGACAAGGCCGAGCAGACCCTGTGGGAGGCGGTGCGCCGGCTGGAGCCGCTGAACCCCGCCTTCGTCTCGGTGACCTACGGGGCCGGCGGTTCGACGCGCGAGCGCACCCACCGCACCGTCCAGCGGATGCTGGCCGAGACCAGCCTGCGTCCCGCCGCCCACCTGACCTGCGTGGAGGCCTCACGCGACGAGGTCGATGAGGTGATCGAAAGCTACAAGGCCATCGGGGTCGATCACATCGTCGCTTTGCGCGGCGATCCGCCGGGCGCATCCGACATCGGCGGCGCCTATACGCCCCGCGCCGACGGATACGCCAACGCCACCGAACTGGCCCGCGCCGTCAGCCGCGTCGGCGGCTTCGACATCTCGGTCGGCGCCTATCCGGAGAAGCATCCGGAGAGCCCGTCGATCGACCACGACATCGACGTCATCAAGGCCAAGATCGACGCCGGCGCGACCCGGCTGATCAGCCAGTTCTTCTTCGACATCGACGCCTTCCTGCGCTTCCGCGACCGCATCCGCTCGGCCGGGATCACCGCGCCCCTGCTGCCGGGCATCATGCCGGTCTCCAACTTCGCGGGCCTGCAGCGGATGAGCGCAGCGTGCGGCGCCTCGGTGCCCCAGTGGCTGGCCAACCATTTCGACGGCCTGGACGACGACCCCGAGACCCGCAAGCTGCTGGCCGCCTCGGTCGCCGCCGAGACCTGCGCCCGGCTGCAGGAGGAGGGTTTCCAGGACTTCCACTTCTACACCCTGAACCGCGCCGACCTGGTCTATGCGATCTGCCGCGTGCTGGGCGTCCGCGAACAGAAGGCCGTTGCGTAAGATGACCTCCCCTCTCACCCGCGCCGAACGTATCGCCGCCCTGCACAAGGCGGCGAAGGAACGCATCCTGGTCCTCGACGGCTCCTGGGGCGTGATGATCCAGCGTCGCGGCCTGGAGGAGCACGACTTCCGCGGCGACCGCTTCGTGACGGCCAACGGCTATGACGAGCGCGAGCAGATGAAGGGCAACAACGACATCCTGTGCATCACCCGCCCGGACATCATCGGCGACCTGCACGACCAGTATTTCGCCGCCGGCGCCGACATCTCCGAGACCAACACCTTCTCCGGCACGGTCATCGCCCAGGACGACTACAGGCTGGACGCCCAGGCGGTCTGGGACATCAATCTGGAAGGCGCGAAGCTGGCCCGTGCCGCCGCGGACCGCTGGACGGAGAAGGAGCCATCGAAACCGCGCTTCGCCGCCGGCTCCATCGGCCCGCTGAACAAGATGCTGTCCATGTCCTCGGACGTGAACGATCCGGGCGCGCGGCTGGTGACCTTCGATCAGGTCTATGAGGCCTATCGCCAGCAGGTGAAGGCCCTGAACGAAGGCGGCGTCGACCTCTATCTGATCGAGACCATTACAGACACGCTGAACTGCAAGGCGGCGATCAAGGCCATCAAGGACCTCGAGGACGAGGGCATGGAGGCCCTGCCGATCTGGATTTCGGGCACCATCACCGACCGCTCGGGCCGAACCCTGTCGGGCCAGACGGCCGAGGCCTTCTGGAACTCGGTGCGCCACGCCAAGCCGTTCGCCATCGGCTTCAACTGCGCCCTGGGCGCCGATCTGATGCGGCCGTTCATCGCCGAACTGAGCCGCGTCGCCGACACCCTGGTCGCCGCCTATCCCAACGCCGGCCTGCCCAACGCTATGGGCCAGTATGACGAGGAGCCGCACGAGACCGCCCACTTCATCGAGGAATGGGCCGAGGCGGGTCTGGTCAACATCGTCGGCGGCTGCTGCGGCACCACGCCCGACCACATCGCCCATGTCGCCCAGGGCGTATCCAAGCTGCCGCCGCGCCCGATCCCGGAGCGCCCGGTGGCCATGCGGCTTTCAGGCCTCGAACCGTTCGAAATGGCAGGATGACCGTCCGCGCCCGTCCTTTTCTATGGTCAAGCTCGCCGTGTCGTGATGCTCTTCTCGCATCTGCGAAAAGGGGCTGAATCATGAGTGGGACGAGACGGGCGTTTCTGACACGGTTGGCGGCTGTGGCCGGGACCGGCGGTATGTATATGGCCATGCGGGCCATGGGTCTGGTCGACGACGGCGTCGCCCATGCCGAGACCCCGTCCCTGCGCCCCGGCTCGGGCAATGGAGCGAGTGTCGTCATCCTCGGCGCCGGCGTCGCCGGTCTGTCGGCGGCTTACGAACTGAAGAAGGCCGGCTATGCCGTCACCGTGCTGGAGGCCCGCGACCGGGTCGGCGGCCGCAACTGGACTGTCCGCCGCGGCTCGAAGATCGCCCACACCGACAAACCGGAACAGACCTGCACGTTCGAGGACGGCCAGTATTTCAACGCCGGCCCGGCCCGCATCCCCAGCCACCATCAGGCCACGCTCGGCTACTGCAAGGAGCTGGGCGTCGAGATGGAGGTGCTGGTCAACCACTCCGACTCCGCCCTGGTCCAGGCCGACGGCTTCAACGACGGCAAACCGCTGCAGATGCGTCAGGCCATCCACAATGTGCGCGGCCACGTCGCCTCACTGCTGGCCAAGGGGGTAAGGAACGGCGGCGTCGACACGGCCCTGACCGCCGAGGATCAGGCGAAGCTGGTCGAGAACCTGATCGGCTGGGGCGGGCTGGATCCCGACCTCGCCTTCCGCCACAGCGAGGCCTCGGGCCTGATGATCGAGCCGAGCGCCGGAGACGTCGTCGGCAAGCCGCGCGACGCCATGGTCCTGGCCTCCCTGCTTCATCCCGTGGCCTGGGGGGCGCCGACCTTCCACGACATCATCGACATGCAGGCGACCATGCTTCAGCCGGTCGGGGGCATGGACCGCATCCCCATGGCCTTCGCCGAGAAGCTGGGCCGCGCCATCACCCTGAACGCCCAGGTCACCAGCCTGAAGCGCAAGGGCGCGGGCGTGGAAGTCACATGGAAGGACCGGGCGGGCGCCAGCCACGCCGTCGCCGCCGACCACTGTATCTGCACCATCCCCTTCCCCGTCCTGGCCGGGATCGAAAACGACTTCTCGCCCAGCCGTCAGGCCGTGGTGAAAAACGCGGTCTATGGCGACTCGGTCAAGATCGCCTTCCAATCGCCGCGCTTCTGGGAGAGCAAGGACCAGATTTACGGCGGCCTCAGCTTCACCGACCGCGACACCCTGATGACCTGGTATCCGTCCGGGCGTTTCCTGCATCCGACCGGCATCCTGGTCGCCGGCTACAGCTTCGCGGGCCCCGCGACCCGGCTGGGCTCCCTGCCCCTCGCCGAAGGTCAGGCCTATGCGCGCGAGACGGTCGAGCGGCTGCACCCCGGCCAGTCCGGCAAGCTGACCGACGGCGTCACGGTCCACTGGGGCAAGGTCCCGTTCAATCTCGGCATCGCCGGTCAGGTGGCCGAGGAGGACCCGGCGGGCTATACGCTGATGAACGATCCCGACGGCCCCTATCTGTTCGCCGGCGAGCACCTCAGCCATGTCGGCGCCTGGCAACAGGGCGCCATCGTCTCGGGCTGGCGCGCCGTCAACGCCATCGCCGCCCGCCGCGCCAGCCAGTCTTTGGCTCAACCCGCCTGAAGGAGACCATGACCATGTTCAAGATCGCTTTCGCCGCCACCGCCGTGCTCGCAGCCGTCGCCGCCCCGGCTTTCGCCCAGACGGCGCCCGCTCCCGCCACCGCTTCGACCTCCACGATCGAGCGCACCTACCCCTCCCCTACGGCCTTCATCGCCTCGACGGTGACGGTGCCCGCCGGGGCCGAGCTGATCTTCCTGTCCGGCCAGCTGCCGGACGTCGCCGACACGACCGCCCCGGCCGGGACGGTCGCCGCCTATGGCGACACCGAGACCCAGGCCGCCTCCACCTTCGCCAAGATCGAACGGCTGCTGGCCACGCGCGGCCTGACCATGGGCGACGTCGTCTCCATGACCGTCTACCTCATGGCCGCCCCCGGCTCGGAGCGGATGGACTTCGCCGGAATGATGAAGGCCTACGGCAAGTATTTCGGCACGCCCGAACAACCCAACCGCCCCTCGCGCTCGACGGTGCAGGTCGCGGGCCTCGCCGGCCCCGGCTTCCTGATCGAGGTGGAGGTCACGGCCGCTCGCACCCCCGCGGCGCCCGCCCACTAAGGATACTCCGCCTTGCGTCCCGCCTACCTCAACATCGGCGAACGAACCAACGTCACCGGTTCGGCCAAATTCCGGAAGCTGATCGTCGAGGGGAACTACACCGCCGCGCTCGATGTGGCGCGTCAGCAGGTCGAGGCCGGCGCCGCCGTCATCGACATCAACATGGACGAGGGCCTGCTGGATTCGCAGCAGGCCATGATCACCTTCCTGAACCTGATCGCGGCCGAGCCCGACATCGCCCGCGTGCCGGTGATGATCGACAGTTCCAAATGGGAGGTGATCGAGGCCGGGCTGAAGTGCGTTCAGGGCAAGCCCATCGTCAACTCTATCTCCATGAAGGAGGGCGAGGACAAGTTCCGGGAACAGGCCGTCGCCTGCCTGCGCTACGGCGCCGCCGTCGTGGTCATGGCCTTCGATGAAGTGGGTCAGGCCGACACCGCCGCGCGCAAGATCGAGATCTGCACCCGCGCCTATCGCATCCTGGTGGACGAGGTAGGCTTCCCGCCCGAGGACATCATCTTCGACCCCAATATCTTCGCCGTGGCGACGGGGATCGAGGAGCACGACAACTACGCCGTCGACTTCATCGAGGCGACGAAGGTCATCAAGGCGACCCTGCCCCACGCCCGCGTCTCGGGCGGGGTGTCGAACGTCTCGTTCAGCTTCCGCGGCAATGAGCCGGTGCGCCGGGCGATCCACTCGGTCTTCCTCTACCACGCCATCGCCGCCGGCATGGATATGGGCATCGTCAATGCGGGTGACCTGCCGGTCTATTCCGACATCGACCCGGTGCTCAGGGAAGCCGTCGAGGACGTGATCCTGAACCGGCCCCAGCGGACCAATGTCTCCAACACCGAACGGCTGGTGGACATCGCGCCCGGCTTCAAGGGCGACAAGACCGAGGCCAAGGTCGTCAATCTGGAATGGCGCAACCAGCCCGTCGGCAAGCGCATCGAACACGCGCTGGTCAACGGCATCACCGAGTTCATCGACGCCGACACCGAAGAGGCCCGACTGTCGTTCGACCGGCCGCTGCACGTCATCGAAGGTCCGCTGATGGACGG
>DBBK01000263.1:4404-17004 GCA_002292165.1 Brevundimonas sp. UBA986 | reverse complement strand
CAGGACCTTGGACTCTTCCCGGCTCAGGCCGCCGCCGCCGTATTCCTTCGGCCATTCGGGCGCGGTCCAGCCCTTCGCGCCCATCCGCTCCATCCAGAGCTTGTGGGCGGGTGTCTTGAATGTCGGGTTGCGGCCGCCCCAGACACGGTCTTCCTCGCCGCCCTGCGGGCCTCGAACTTCGGCCGGGCAGTTCGCCTCCAGCCAGGCGCGGGTCTCCGCGCGGAAGGTTTCCAGATCGGTCATGTCATCTCCCGGGCCTGCGTGTTTTCCGCCTTCGCCCGTGACCTGTCTAACAGGATTTCGCAATGACGCAGCGTCAGGGTTTGTCGAGAATCTGTTCGAGCTCGGCGATTTCCGCGTGGTTGCGGGCGGTCATGCGCTCGCAGAAGGCGATCAGCCGGGGGTCTTTCAGGCTGGCGTTTCCGCAGCGGGTCACGGCGTGGGAATGGTGGCTGATCATGGCCCCGGCGAAGTCGCTCTCGCTGACGCCGATCTGGGTTCGGGCCCCGACGAAGGCGCCCACGAAGATCACCGCGAAGGCGCAGCCGAGGCCGTAGTTCATCTTCTTGCTGGGAAACAGCTCGCCCAGCAGGAACAGCAGCAGGATCCCGATCGGCGCCACGGCCATCAGGGCCAGATAGATGTGGTCGGCGCTGATGTGGATATGCTCGGCCCGCGCCGTCAGGGCGTGACCAACCCCCAGCATCACGATCAGGGCGCCGAACAGGACGATGGCCAGCCGCATGTAAGGTCGCTCCCGCATCATCACCCGTCCCCCTTCCGTGGCGGAAGACTCGCGCGATTCCGGAAGCGTCGCCAGACAGGATCAGCGGTCGGAACGTCGCAGTTGGGGATGATCCGGAACCGATCGTTAACCGGCGCGGCGCAACCTCCGCTCTGAACGGCCATCCAGAGGCCAGAGGACGAACCGATGTCGAGCATCATGACCTCGAGCACGCGCCGCACCCGCGACCATTTCGAGCCCCAGGACAGCGATCCGAGCGAGGTCCGCAAGCTGCGTGGCCTGATGGAGCAGATCGACTACACCGCCTTCATCTCCAACCGCGAGGTGATCGGCGCGGCCCTGTCGGTCATCGACCCGTCGACCTTCCAGCGGCTGGCGGTGACGGTGGCCACAGCCCGGACCAAATGGGTGTCCGAGGCCCTGCGCCTGTCGGAATCCGGCTCGCCCGTGACGCCCGACCAGACCGCCCGCCTGACCGCCCACCGCAGCGCCTATGAGGAGCTGGCCGAGGCCTATGAGGGGCTGCGTCGCATGGTCGAGCGAGGCTATATCACCCTGCGCTAGGCACGGGGCTTTCCCTCAATCCAGAGGCTTAATCCAACGGCTGGGGCCGCGTCGTGATCGGGGCGTCGGGGTCGTTTGTCTGCGGCCGCGCGGCGGTCGGCGGCGGAGCGACGGGCGCCGTCGGCAGCGGGGCTACAACGATCTGCGGCGGCGGGGCGGCCGGTGTCGTCGAGGGTGTGGTCGCCGGGCGAGGGGCCGAACCGGCGGGTCCCGCCGGGGCCGTGGCGGCCAGTCGAGGCGAGGTCGTGATCGGGGCGGCCGGGCGGGCGGCCGTCGAAACCGGCGCCGGCGTCGGGGCGGGCTGGACGACAGGCGCGGCGGTCTCAGCCACGATACCGGCGTCGAGCGGAACCGGTTCAGGCGTGACAGTCGGCTGGACAGGCGCGGCGACGGGCGCCGTCTCGACCGGGGCCGGCGGCTCGGCGGGTTTGGGACGCAGGACCCAGACGGCGGCGGCGATCGCGGCAATGACCACTACCCCGGCGCCGAGGTAGAGCGGCAGCCAGCCGGAGCTCTTTCTGGCGGTCGTGCGGGCAAGGGCCGGAGCCTGAGGCGGAACCTGCGCGCTGGCAGGAGCAGGGGCGACCGTCCGGGGCGGCGTGGCGGCCTCGGGCAGGGGGCGCACGGTGGTGTCCGGCCAGGACTGTGCCTGCGCGGGCGCCAGAGCCTCCACCGGCGCGGCGGGGGCGTGCGGCGGGACAACCGGATCAGCGGCGGGCGCGGGACGCGGTGCCGCTGCCAGAGCCTTGCGCGCCGGGTGTTCGGCCAGGCTCGGAACGGGGGTCGGGGTCGGCGCAAACGGCTTTGCAACGGGCGGGTTGGCGACGGGGGGAAGGGTCCCGAACCCCTTATCCGGCCGGGCGCGCGGGATCAGGGAGCCGCTGTAGATGCCGCCGCGGCCGGTCGCGGCCGGGCGGGCGCCGGGTTGACCCTGACGGATGGGAGCGACCGTCGAACCGGCGCCCGATATCGGGGGCGAGGATTGGGCGGAGGCCGGAGGCTGAGCTTGGGGCCGTGGCGCAAGAGCGATCGGCGGCCCCTTGGGCAGGGGGCCGACGTGGAAGACCTGGGACGGCGGCCGTCCCCACTGGAGCGGACGCCGCGCACCGCCCTCGGGAGCCGACGGCGCTCCGGCGGCGGGCGTCCCCGTCTCGGCGGACGGCTGATTTTCCGGGGTCTTGTCGGACATGCGCACTCCGGTCCGTCGGCGGGAACCGTGCGGACGTTACAACGGGAACGCCACAATGGCGGCGCAGTTCGACCCTTTCGTGACCCGAGCGTTACACGCGCTTCAGGCCAGAGCGTCCGATCAGTTCTTCAGCCGGTAGCCCGTCTTGAAGATCCAGCCGACGATGACCAGACAGACGGCGAGGAAGCCCAGGGTCGCCAGGACGCTGTAACCCACCCCCACATCCCCGGCCCCGTAGAAAGTCCAGCGGAAGCCTGAGATCAGATAGACCACGGGGTTGAACAGGGTGATGGTCCGCCAGGCCGGAGGCAGCATGTCGATCGAATAGAAGGAGCCGCCGAGGAAGGTCAGGGGCGTGACGATCAGCATCGGGATCATCTGCAGCTGTTCGAAGCCGTTGGCCCAGACGCCGATGATGAAGCCGAACAGGCTGAAGGTGACCGAGATCAGCACCAGCATGGCGAACATGGCCACCGGATGCAGGATCTGCAGCGGCACGAAGAAGGAGGCGGTCAACAGGATGATCAGCCCCAGCACCGCCGACTTGGTCGCCGCCGCCCCGACATAGGCGATGACGATCTCCATCGAACTGACCGGCGCCGACAGGATCTCGTAGATCGTGCCCGTGAACTTGGGGAAGTAGATGCCGAAGGAGGCGTTGAAGATCGACTGGGTGAACAGGCTGAGCATGATCAGGCCCGGCACGATGAAGGCGCCGTAGGGCACGCCGTCGACCGAGTTCATATGGCCGCCGATGGCCGAGCCGAAGACGACGAAATAGAGGGCCGTTGTGATGACCGGGGTGACCACCGACTGCCACAGGGTGCGCAGTGCCCGCGCCATCTCGAAACGATAGATGGCCCAGACGCCGTAAGCGTTGAAGGTCATGCGACTTCTCCTTTGTCGCGATGAACAAGGGAGACGAAGATGTCTTCCAGCGAGCTCTGATTGGTGTTCAGGTCCTTGAAGCCGACGCCCAGCTTTTCCAGCGCCCGGATCAGGGACGGCACCCCGGTATCGTCGGCATTGGCGTCGAAGCTGTATTCCAGCTCATGGCCGTCGTTCTTGAGCACGGGCGACCACTGGGCCAGTTCGGCGGGGACTGCGGCCATGGGCTCGGCGAGGTTCAGCGTCAGGGTCTTCTTGCCCAGCTTCTTCATCAGGGCCTTCGTCTCCTCGACGAGGATCAGCTCGCCCTTGAGGATGACGCCCACCCGGTCGGCCATCTCCTCGGCCTCCTCGATATAGTGGGTTGTCAGGATGATGGTCACGCCGCGATCGCGCAGCTTGCGAACCAGTTGCCACATGTCGCGGCGCAGCTCGACGTCGACGCCCGCCGTGGGCTCGTCGAGGAAGAGGATGTCGGGCTCGTGGCTCAGGGCCTTGGCGATCATGACCCGGCGCTTCATGCCGCCGGACAGGGTCATGATCTTGGCGTCCTTCTTGTCCCACAGGCTGAGGTCGCGCAGCACCTGTTCGATGAAGGCCGGGTTTGGCGCCTTGCCGAACAGCCCCCGCGAGAAGGTGACGGTGGCCAGGACCGTCTCGAAGGCGTCGGTGGTCAGCTCCTGCGGCACCAGACCGATGCGCGAGCGGGCCTGACGGTACTGGGTCTGGATGTCGAAGCCGTCGGCGACGACCGTGCCGGTCGAGGGGGTGACGATGCCGCAGACGATGGAGATCAGGGTGGTCTTGCCCGCCCCGTTCGGCCCCAGCAGGGCGAAGATCTCGCCCTTGCCGATGCTCAGATCCACCGTCTTCAGGGCCTGGAGGCCGGACTTGTAGGTCTTGGACAGGCCCGCGATGGTGATCACGGGGGCCGCTTTCGGCGGCGTATTGGTCGTCAAGGTCATGCAGGCTCCCCGCGCGCCGGCATCCGGCTGCGCGGGGGAATATGGCGACGTTCTTCAGACCCTCAAGGCGCCGGAAGGGGCTGCTGACACAATTCGGCGTCGGGTCGACTTCAGGCCGGGTTCGCGTCGCGCCAGTCGAAGGTCAGGGTTTCGCGGTAACCGAAGCGCTGCAGGTGTTCGGCGACGACGGTCTGGAACCGGCCCATGTCGACGTGGGGCGTGCCTTTAAGCGTCACCTCCAGCGCCTGATCGTCCGCCGTCAGTTCGCAGCGGCCCAGCGGCAGGTCGATGGTCGCCGCCGTGGGGGTGAAGCGGACCTCGAACTTGTGGCTCCAGTGTTTGGCCAGTTGTTGCAGGTAGCGGCTGGCGTGAACGGTTTCGGTCCGGGCCAGTGAAGTGGGGGCGGTGTCGGCCATGGGGATATTCCTTCTGTCGGGCTCCGCATATAGTCAGTTGCGAACAATTCTCAAGATATATCTTCTTGTGTCGACAGGATGACCGCATCGCGACGGGAACCGCGTTCGTAGCTGAAGGTTGTCACCGCAGCCGTGGAGCCTGCCCCGATGTCCCTTCGATCCCTCGCCCTCGCCGCCTCGGCCGCGCTGGCGCTTTCGGCGGGGCTCAGCGCCTGCGCCACGGCCCCCTCGCCTGCGCAATATCGGGCGCCGCAACCGGCCAAGGCCGTGGACGCTGAACGGCTTTATTCCGGCCGCTGGCTGGAGATCGGGCGGCTGCCGATGCGGCTGACCGACGGCTGCGTGGCGGGAACGACGAGCTACACCCTCACAGGTCCCGCCGCCCTCACCCTGCGCGACACCTGTCAGGACAAGACCCCGACCGGCAAGGAAAAGGCCATCGGCGCGCGCGCGACCATTCTCGATCCCGGAACCAATGCCAAATTCCGCGCCCGGTACTTCGGCGGTCTGGTGACCTGGGAGTTCTGGATCCTCGACCATGCCGAGGACTACAGCTGGTTTATCTCGGCCGATCCGACCTTCGACCGGCTGTGGATCTACACCCGCACCGTTCCATCGCAGCCGGAACTGGCGCGGCTCGTCGAACGCGTCCGCCAGCTGGGCTATGATCCCGCCCGGCTCGAGTTTCCCGCACCGCTGCCCAACTGAGGACTGTCCATGTCTCGATCGCTCACCGCCGCCCCCGTCGCCGTCTGCGCCGCCGCCCTGATGCTGGCGTCCTGCGGAGGTCAGGAGGCGCTGGATCCCGCCGTCGGCTTCGGAGCGAACCCCACCCTGCCCGCGCCGCACTCGGGTCTGTTCCCGACGGTGAAGGTGGCGCCGGCCGTGGGCTGGCCGGCCGGCGCCATGCCGACCCCGGCGGCGGGGCTGAAGGTCCAGCCCTTCGCCACGGGCCTGAACCATCCGCGCTGGCTGTACCGGCTGCCGAACGGCGACATCCTGGTGGCTGAGACCAACGCCCCGCCCAAGCCGCCCGAGGTGAAATCTGAAGGCATCAAGGGCTTCTTCCAGGGCCTGTTCATGAAGAAGGCCGGGGCCCGGGCGCCGAGCCCGAACCGCATCACCCTGCTGCGCGACGCCGACGGCGACGGAACGGCGGAGCTGAAGACCGTCTTCCTGAGCGGTCTGATGTCGCCGTTCGGCATGGCCCTGGTCGGGGACCGCCTCTATGTCGCCAACGCCGACGCCGTGGTCAGCGTCCCCTATCAGACGGGTCAGACCCGGATCACCGCGGCGCCGGTCAAGTTGACCGACCTCCCCGCCGGCCGGAACCACCACTGGACCAAGAGTCTGGTCGCCGGCCCCGACGGAACGAAGCTCTATGTCGGGGTGGGCTCCAACTCGAACGTCGCCGACTTCGGCATGGCGGAAGAGGTCAACCGCGCCGCCATCCTGGAGATCGACCGGGCGACGGGCGCCAGCCGCGTCTATGCCTCGGGCCTCAGAAACCCCGTGGGCCTCGCCTGGAACCCCGAGAGCGGCAAGCTGTGGGTCTCGGTCAATGAGCGCGACGAGATCGGCAATGATCTGGTCCCCGACTACATGACCTCGGTCACGCCGGGCGCCTTCTATGGCTGGCCGTACAGCTATTACGGCCAGACGGTGGACGAGCGGGTCAAGCCGCAGAACCCGGCGCTGGTGGCCAGCGCGATCCGGCCCGACTATGCGCTGGGGGCCCATACGGCCTCGCTGGGCCTGACCTTCTCGGACAGCGCGACCCTGCCCGCCGCCTTCCGCAACGGGGCCTTCGTCGGCCAGCACGGCTCGTGGAACCGTAGCGCGCCGAATGGCTACAAGGTCATCTTCGTGCCCTTCGCCAATGGCGTTCCGGCGGGCGGGCCGCGCGACGTCCTGACCGGCTTCCTCAATGCCCAGGGCGAGGCGCGGGGCCGGCCGGTGGGCGTCCAGACCGACCGCACGGGCGCCCTGCTGGTGGCGGATGACGTCGGCAATGTCGTCTGGCGGGTGTCGTCGGTGAACTAGGCCTCAGGCAGCAAAAGGCCCCGGCGGATCGCTCCACCGGGGCCTCTTCATTTCAGGTCCGCAAACTCAAGCGCGGACCCTAACGCGCAGACGTTAGCTCACACGTTAGTTCAGGGGCTGGACCACGATCACCGGCGCAGGAGCCGCCGGGGTGGGCGCCGGGATCGAAGGCGTTACGACGCGCGGGGCCGGAACCGTGGCGTTCAGCGAAGACGTCGCGCCAGCGTAGGGCTGCGGACCGGTCGGGGCCGGGGTCTCGACGCGGGGCGCCGGACGGGCGGCCGGACGGACCGGGGCGCTTTCGCGACGGGCGACGGGGGCCGGAGCCTGACGGACGGCCGGAGCCGGCGTGGCCTCGACCGGAACGGCGGCGACCGGAGCCTGGACGACCGGGGCGGGCGTCGGCTGGACTATCGGGGTCGGGGCCGGGGCCGGGGCCGGCTCCGCCAGCGGTTGGGCGGGTTCGCCACCGCTGGACATCAGCACCGCCGCGCCGCCGCCGATCAGGGCGACCGCCGCGATGGGGGCCAGGACCATCCAGGCGCGCACCTTCTTCTGCTTCGCCGGACGGCGCGCGAAGGACGGCACATAGACATCTTCAGTAGTCGGGGCGACTTCATCGCCAGTATAGGTGACGGACATTGTATCCTCCAAAAGTTCGGAGAAAGAACATCCGCCACCGATCCGGGTTCCGCCAAATCGTCACTGCCCGGAAGAAACACCGTTGTCGCCACAATCGTGACGACAACCGCTCCTCACGGCGCCGCTTGCCTTAAGGCAAGGCTTGAACCGGCCTTAGAAGCTGGTGACTTCCGATACCGACAGAACCGAATTCTTGGTCTCGCCCGAGGTATAGGTGCCGACCCAGATTTCGTAGCGGCCGTTCTGGGGCGTCAGGGTCAGGGAGGGGTTGGAATCCTCGCCGCTGTCGTCGTCGCAGTGCCAGCTGCCGTCCGGGGCATTGACCACCAGGGTGGTGTCGGCATTGGACACGACCGAAATCTTGATCGGCGAACCGCCCTTGGTCGAACCGCTCCACATCAGCCGCACGTCCGGCGCCTGGGCGATGAAGCCCTGGCAGCTGTCGAACCGGGTCGAGGCGTCGATCGATCCGCCCGCCTGCAGGCTGACCAAAGCCGGGTCGGGCGTGAAGCCGGCCTGGAGCTCCAGGTTTCCGTAGGTGGTGTCGGCGTCATAGTCCTGGGCCAGCGCGGGCGCCGCGACGGCGGCGAGCATGGCGAACAGACCGGCGGCGATGGAAAGACGGCGCATCTCGAAAACTCCCCCCGCCGATAATTCATTCGGACGATCCGACGACCGGCGTTGTGCGATTTAACGTCGCGCTTGGCTCCGGATCAAGCCGACGAAAACTGACGTCCTTTCAAATCCCCTGAAAGCCGAAACTTGACCGTGCGTTACCGGCGCAACGGCGCCACGGACCGCCCAAAACCTCATGGAGCATCGTTCTGAATTCGCCCGCGAGTTGACCCGGGCGGGCGGGTTGTCCATCAGGAGAACAGAAGGCGCATACGGAGTGACGGCAATCATGGGTCTCGCAGCGAACATCAGGCGCGACCTCAAATTCGCCAATGGTCTGCGGCGGCTGCTGAAGCGGATCAAACCGATCGAGCTGGACAGCCCGGTCCTGCTTTGTGACGACTTCGAGGAAGCCGTCGACAAGTTCGGCGACAACGTCGCGATCGAGGACGAGACCCGCAAGGTCACCTATCGCGAGCTGGACGCCCTGGCCAACCGCTTCGGCGCCTGGGCCCGCAGCCGCAACCTGCGCCGCTCGGACGTCGTCGGCCTGGTGATGCACAACCGCATCGAATACATCGCGGCCTGGATCGGCTTCTCCAAGGTCGGCATCGCCACGGCCCTGATCAACACCAACCTGACCGGTCAGGCGCTGGCCCACTGCCTGAACATCGTCAATGTGGCCCAGGTGGTCGCCGACGAGAGCACTTGGAAACAGGTCGAGGAGGCCCGGCCCTTCGCCACGCGCAGCCTGATGCTGTGGGTCGTGGGCCTGAAGTCCGAGGACGAGGCCGACGCCCGCCGCAACCTGGACAACGCCGTGCGCAGCGCCTCCTCCGTGCGGCCGCCGAAGACCGTGCGCGAAGGCCTGACCAACCGCGACACCGCCCTCTACATCTACACCTCCGGCACCACGGGCCTGCCCAAGGCGGCGCGCATCCCCCATTCGCGCGCCCGGACCTATATGCGGGCCTTCGCCGGCTGCACCAACTCCACGCCCCAGGACGCCATCTATGATGTCCTGCCACTGTACCACTCGACCGGCGGCCTGGTCGGCATCGGCCCGGCCCTGCTGAACGGCGGCCGGCTGATCCTCAGGAAGCGCTTCTCGGCGACCAACTTCTGGGCCGACGTCCGGGCCACCAGGGCGACCATGTTCGTCTATATCGGCGAGCTGTGCCGCTATCTGGTCAACTGCCCGCCCGGTGAGGACGATCGCGCCCACAAGCTGAGGCTGGCCTTCGGCAACGGCCTGCGCCCCGACGTCTGGCCCGAGTTCCAGAGCCGGTTCAAGATTCCCGACATCCTGGAGTTCTACGGCTCGACCGAGGGCAACGTCTCCCTGTTCAACTTCGACGGCAAACAGGGCGCCATCGGCCGGGTGCCCAAGCTGCTCAAGAAGCAGATCAACATCCGTCTGGTCCGCTTCGACGTCGATTCCAACGAGCCCGTCCGCGGGGCCAACGGCCTGTGCGAGGAAGCCCGGCCCGGCGAGATCGGCGAGGCCATCGGCGCCATCGGCAACGACGTCCGCCATGACTTCTCCGGCTATGCCGACAAGGCCGCGTCCGAGAAGAAGATCCTCACCGACGTCTTCGCGCGCGGCGACAAATGGTTCCGCACCGGCGACCTGATGCGTCAGGACTCCGAGGGCTATCTCTATTTCATCGACCGGATCGGCGACACCTTCCGCTGGAAGGGCGAGAACGTCTCCACCTCCGAGGTCGAGCAGCGACTGGCCGAGGCGCCGGGCGTCCAGGAAGTCATCGCCTACGGCGTCCCCGTGCCCTTCACCGAAGGCAAGGCCGGGATGGTGACCATCATCCCCGAGGGCAAGTTCTCGGCCAAGGCCTTCTCCGACTATGCCGACGAACAGCTGCCGCCCTATGCGCGGCCGGTCTTCGTCCGCATCGCCAAGACGGTGGAGACCACCGGCACCTTCAAATACCGCAAGGTCGATCTGGTCGCCGAGGGCTTCGATCCGGCCAAGACCGACGGGACGATCTATGTGCGCGGCGGCAAGTCCGGCTATCAGAAGCTGACCCCGGCGATCCTGGCGACCATCATCAGCGGCGAAAACCGGCTCTGAGAACGTCGGGCGGCAAATCGCAACCGCCCCTTAATCATTAACGGCGATGGTCGCGGCCTCTCCTTCGAGGACGTTGGGCCCTTCATGTTCCAGATTATCGGCATTGTGCTGCTGTTCGGCCTGGTGTTCGGCAGCTTCCTGATGTCCGGCGGCAAGATGGACGTGATCATTCACGCCGCTCCGCACGAACTGATGGCCATCCTCGGCGCCGGCGTCGCGGCCTTCCTGATGGCCAACTCGATCGGGGTCATCAAAGGCGCCATGGGCGGCTTCGGCAAATGCTTCGCCGGGCCGAAGTGGAAGAAGCAGGACTATAAGGACCTGCTCTCCCTGCTCTTCCAGCTGACCAAGACGATGAAGTCCAAGGGCGTCATCGCCCTGGAAAGTCATATCGAAAAGCCCGGCGAATCCAGCATCTTCCAGAAGTATCCCAAGGTGATGAAGGACCACTTCGCCATCGATTTCATCTGCGACACCCTGCGGATGATGACGATGAACCTGGAGGATCCTCACCAGATCGAGGACGCCATGGAGAAGCAGCTGGAGAAGCACCACCACGAGGCCGCCATGGCCCCGCACGCGCTGCAGAACCTGGCCGACGGCCTGCCTGCGCTCGGCATCGTCGCGGCCGTGCTCGGCATCATCAAGACCATGGGCGCCATCACCGAACCCCCGGCCGTGCTGGGCGAGATGATCGGCTCGGCGCTCGTCGGCACCTTCCTCGGCGTGTTCCTGGCCTACGGCCTGGTCGGTCCGTTCGCGGCGCGTCTGAACGCGATCGTCGATGAGGAAGCCGCCTTCTACAAGATCATCCAGTCGGTCCTGGTCGCCCACCTGCACGGCAACGCCGCCCAGATCTCGGTCGAAATCGGCCGCGGCGACATCCCCTCGGCGGCCCAGCCCTCCTTCGCCGAGATGGAAGAGGCCCTGGCCGCCGCGCCCACCGACTGACGGAACACAGTCCACTCAAGCTCGTTCACCCCGAGAGACGATCGCGCGAGCCGATGACGGCGGGCCGTTCCGGCCAGGCGATCTCGTCCGGGAGAACGCCATGAAAAGACTGATGATCCTCGCCGCCGGCGCCGCTGCGCTATCCGTCGCAGCCTGCCAGAAGCCCGCCGAGGAAACCGCCCCCGCGGCCTCGACCGAGGGCGCGATGTCGGCGAGCGATGCCGGATCGAACGCCTCGGCCAACGCTCCGGCGAGCTCGGGAGCGATGGCCACGTCCAGCGGAGCTATGTCGTCGTCCGCCCCGGCCTCGGGGGCGATGGCCCCGGCTTCCGGCTCCGCCATGGCCCCGGCGACCACCGACCACCCGCCGACCTCGCAGGAAACCATCGCCGCGACCAAGGGGACCCTGTCGCCCGCCGGCGCCTCCAGCGGCCCGACCGCCCCGCACTGACGTCTAATTCTGTAACCCTTCGCCCCTCGTCCGCGTAAGCGGGTCGAGGGCGCGGACGGACCGGCCCTCGAAGGGACGATCAAAGGCGCGACACATCGTCTCGCCGATCGCCGACAGAGGGACTGTTCCATGACCGTTCGCCGCATCGCACTCATCACCGCCGGCCTCGCCGCCCTTTCGATCGCCGCCTGCAAGCCGGCGCCGGACGAGAAGGCCGAAACCCCCATGGCCCCCGCCGCTGAAGGATCGATGGCCCCGGCCTCGGACAGCGCCATGGCCCCGGCCGCCGACAAGATGGCGCCCGCCTCGAGCAGCGCCATGGCCCCGTCGGACAGCGCGATGGCCCCGGCCGATCACGCCATGGCGCCCGCCGCCGACAAGATGGCGCCGGCCTCCGACAGCGCCATGGCCCCGAAGCACTGACGGCTTCGAGGACGTCGTCACTGCGTGGCGGCGTCCTCTTGCGTCCCAGCGGCTCGTCGCGTTACGCCGGGATGCGGGTCCGGCGCCCGCCCGCCGGGAGCCCGCCATGACCCACCGCCCGTCGAAGACCGCGCCCCTGTTCGGCGCCGTTCTGGCCGTCGTCGCTCTGGCCCTCGCGGCCTGCCACTCCGATCACCCGGAAAAGAGCGCCCAGGCTTCGGCAGACGCGGCCTCCGCCTCCGCCGATCAGGCCGCCGCCGACGCCGCCCGGGCCAATGCCGACGCCGCCGAAGCGGGCGAGACCGCGCTCAAGGCCGGCACCCAGGCCGCCGAGGCCGCAGGGCTTCCGGAGACGGGCGCACCGACCACCCGCCCCCTGCCTGAACCCGCCCCACACTGAGCCGCTTCGGTCCGTTCCGGGTCCGGACGAGCGCGCTCCGACCTCGCACTGCACCATAATCGGCAATCACGAACGCGTGATGTTTTTAACTTGCGGTTTGGTCCGGGCGGTCGTTAGCTCCCCGTTGCGGGGCTTCACGATCCCGCGGAAAAGGAAGGAATTCCCATGACCATTCGTCATCTGATGGCCCTGTCGGCCGCCGCCGCCGCCGCTCTGGCC
>DBBK01000263.1:0-4394 GCA_002292165.1 Brevundimonas sp. UBA986 | reverse complement strand
CGCTTCCCACCGATACCGCCGCCGACGCCGCCGCGACCGCCGATCAGGCCGCCGCCGACGCCGCCGCCGCCGCGGGCGAAGCCGCCTCCAACGCCGCCGCCGCCACCACGACCGCTCCGGCCGACGCCCATGCCGCTCCGGCGGAAAGCGCCATGGCGCCGCACGCCGCTCCGGCCGCCCCGGCTCCGGAAAAGCACTGAACCTTCGAGACGGCCTTCAGGCCTGAACGGAAAGGGGTCGCCCACGGGCGGCCCCTTTTTCGTATCCGCCGCCGCCGCTAGAGGTGGCGCCCCATGCCCGATCAAACACTTCCCGAAGATGACGCCCCGGATTTCGAGGCCGGCGGACACGCCGATCTCACCTGGTCCGAGGACGGCGCACCGCGCTCGGCCCGTTTCGGCGACGTCTATTTCTCAAAGGACGACGGCCTGGCGGAAAGTCGGGCGGTCTTCCTCGCCGGTTGCGGCCTGCCGGAGAGATGGGCCGGGCGGAAATCGTTCACCGTCGCGGAACTCGGGTTCGGCACGGGGCTCAACATTATCGCCCTTCTGGATCTGTGGCGGCGCCAGGGTCCGGCGGACGGGCGGCTGAACGTCTTCACCCTCGAGGCCTTTCCCCTGACGGCGGAGGAGGCGGCGCGGGCGCTCTCGGCCTGGCCCGAGGTGGCCGACATCGCCTCGGCCCTGATCGCCGCCTGGCCCGCCGGAACGCCCGGCTTCCACCGCATCGACCTGCCCGACTTCCGCGCCACCATCGACCTCGCCGTCGGCGATGCGGCCTGGGCGCTTGAGGAGTGGCAGGGCCATGGAGGCGCGGGGGCCGACGCCTGGTTCCTGGACGGCTTCTCCCCGGCCCTGAACCCCCTGATGTGGTCCGATGCGGTCATGGACGGGATCGCGGCCCGATCGGCGCCCGGCGCCCGCGTCGCCACCTTCACCGTCGCCGGGGCCGTGCGGCGCGGCCTGTCGGAGCGGGGCTTCGCGGTCGAGAAACGCCCCGGTCACGGACGCAAGCGCGAGCGGCTCGAGGCCCGCCTTCCCGAAGCGGGGGCCGAAGCCATGGCCGAAGCGGCCGCGCCGACCGGAACGCCCGCCTCGGTCGCCGTCATCGGCGGCGGGATCGCCGGCGCCTCGGTCGCGCGCGCCCTCAAGGCCCTCGACGTCCCCGTCGTGCTGATCGAGACCGAACGGCCCGGCGCCGGGGGATCCGGCTTCCCGGCGTCACTGGTCACGCCCCGACTGGACGCCGGGGACGCCGTCATCGCCGGCCTCCACGCCCAGGCCCTGGAGCGGGCCCGCACCCTCTATGCGGCGACGCCGGGCGCGGTGATCGCCCCCGGCGTGACCCAGCTGACCCAGGCCGATCGCGACGCCGTCCGCTTCGGCAAGGTCGCGGACCAGCCCTGGTGGTCCGAGGGTGAGATGACGGTCTTCGACGGCGGCCTGCACATGGCCGGCGCCCTGACCGCCGCCCCGCGACGGATCCTCGACGCCTGGCTGGAGGACGTTCCCGTCGTGACCGGTCGAGTCGACCGGATCGAGCGGGACGGCGAGATCCTGCGCCTGGTCGACGCAACGGGCCTGATCCTGGCCGAGGCCGCGGCCGTGGCGGTGACCGCCGGCTGGGGAGCGGCCGATCTGGCGCCCGACCTGACGCTGCGCCCCGTCCGGGGTCAGGCTGACTGGGTCGAGATGGAACCGGCGCCGGAAGCCACGGCCTGGGGCGGCTATCTCGCACCGACCGGGACCGGCTTCCTGTTCGGCGCCACCCACGACCGCGACGACACCACGACCGAGGTCCGCCCCGGCGACACCGACCGCAATCGCGCCGTCCTGGCCGCCCGCCTGCCCGCGACCGCCGACCGCATCGTCGGAACCCAGACGTCGGCGCGAGCCGCGATCCGTGCTACCACCACCGACCGCCTGCCGGTCTGCGGCGTCCTGGAGGACGGGGTCTGGATCCTGGGCGGCCTCGGCTCGCGCGGCTTCTGCGTCGCCCCCCTGCTCGGCGAACATCTGGCGGCGACGATCGCGCGCGGGTCCTCGCCTCTCCCCGCCGGCTTCGCGGCCCGTCTGTCTCCCCGGCGTCTCCGGGGCGGGTGACGCGCGTCTTGCGCCGCCCCGCTTGCGCAGCCATGGGGCGGGGCGCACAGTCGCGAACCTGTTCAAGGAGCCCCTCGTGCGTCAGTTCCTGCCGGTTCTTCTTCCCGCCCTGGCCGTCGCGGCCTGTTCCGCCCCCGGCCAGATGGCGTCCGGGACAGCCTCCGAGGCGGTCTCGGGGGTTCCGCAACGGCAGTGCTTCTTCCAGCAGCAGATCGACAACTTCCGGGCCGGGTCCTCGACGACCTTGTATGTGAAGGTGCGCGGCGGCGACGTCTATGAGGTCAACACCTCGGGCGCCTGCACCGCCCTTCAGGATGCCTTCCGCATGGCGATCGTCGCCGACGCCGGGGCCAGCCGTCTGTGTACGAACGATTGGGTGACGGTGGCGGCGCCGGATGCGAACGGCCAGGGCCAGACGTGTCGCGCCCACATCGACCTGAAGCTGACGGAGGCCGAGGTCGCGGCTCTACCGGCCCGTTCCCGTCCTTGATAGGACGGGACGGTTCCCGCGGAAGGGATGCGGCCCGGTCAGTCTGGAAGGGACTTAAGCGACCGGGCCGCCCGCCCGGACTTACTACGTCCGGACCAGAGGCAATCTAGAGGACGCGCGCCCGGCGCGCGTCCTAACTTTGGTATGGACTTGCCACTTCGGGGGTATTTCCTGCCCCCTCAGGTCGCGAAAAGGGGTCGTTTCGGGCAACCCCCTCGCCTGTCTCTCCGGCCGGTTCACGCGGCGCGGCGCTTGCCGCCCATCAGCATCGACAGGACGGCGCCCAGGGTCTCCGGCAGATCGGGGCGGGCGACCACCTTGTCGACCATCCCCTTCTCCTGAAGATATTCGGCGCGCTGGAAGCCGGGCGGCAGTTTTTCCCGGATGGTGCTCTCGATCACCCGCGCGCCGGCGAAGCCGATCAGGGCCCCCGGCTCGGCCAGGTGGACGTCGCCCAGCATGGCGTAGCTGGCGGTGACGCCGCCCGTGGTCGGATCGGTCAGGACCACGACGTAGGGCAGTTGGGCCGATTTCAGCTCCTGCACGGCCAGGGTCGAGCGGGCCATCTGCATCAGGCTGAGCGCGCCCTCCTGCATCCGGGCGCCGCCGGCGGCGGTGAAGCAGACCAGCGGAACCTCACGGGCGATGGCGGCCTGGGCGGCGGCGATGAAGGCCTCGCCCGCCGCGGTGCCCAGCGATCCGCCCATGAAGCTGAAGTCCTGGACGATGACCACGGCGGGCGTGCCGTCGATCTCGCCGAAGCCGATCATCATCGTGTCCTTGCGGCCGGCCGCCTTGCGCGCCGCGCCGAGGCGATCCTTGTAGGACTTGCCGTCCGAGAACTTGAGCGGATCCTCGGGCACGTCGGGCGTATCGATCGCCTCGAACTGGCCGTCGTCGAAGGTGTAGCGCAGCCGCTGCTCGGCGTTCAGCCGCATGTGCCGGCCCGACGGCGTCACCCACAGGGCGGCCTCGAGGTCCGAACGGTAGAGCATCTCGCCCGAATCCGGATCCTTGACCCAGAGATTGTCGGGGGTCTCGTTCGTGCGGCGGCTGACGATCTTGCGCACGCCCGGGGCGAAGCGCGAGAGCCAGCCGACCTTGGGCTTGTCATTGGGGGATTTGTTATCGGCCATCGGGGGTCTCTAGACGGTTTCGCCCACGCGCGCACCCCGGACGGCGTCGCCGAGGGCCTTCACCTTCGCCAGAACGCGCGGGGCGGCCGGTTCGTTCGCGGCAAGGGCTGCGGCGACTTCCTCGACCAGCACCGAACCGACCACCACGGCGTCGGCGACGCGGGCGATCTCGGCGGCGCGTTCGGGCGTCTTGACGCCGAAGCCGACGGCGACCGGCAGGCCCGAGGCCTTGCGGACGCGCTCGACGGCGGGGGCGACGGAGACGGCCTGGGCTTCCTTGACCCCGGTCACCCCGGCGACGGAAACGTAATAGACGAAGCCCGAGGTGCGCCGTGCGATGACCTTCAGACGGGCGTCGTCCGAGGTCGGAGTGGCCAGTCGGATCAGGGAGACCCCATTGGCGTCCAACGCGTCCGAAAGCGGATCGGCCTCTTCCGGCGGACAGTCGACGACGATCAGGCCGTCGATGCCCGAAACCGCCGCATCGCGCGCGAAGGCCTCATAGCCGTGGCTTTCGATGGGATTCAGATAGCCCATCAGGATCACCGGAGTGTCGGCGTCGGTCTCGCGGAAGGCGGCGGCCAGGGCGAGCGTGCCCTTCAGCGTCAGACCGGCCTTCAGGCCACGCTGGGCGGCGCGCTGGATCGGCGGCCCCTCGGCCATCGG
>DBBK01000257.1 GCA_002292165.1 Brevundimonas sp. UBA986 | reverse complement strand
GCGATAGACGTTGCGCAGGTCGACGACGGTCGGGGTCTTGAGCAGCAGCTTGACCTTGTCGAGATCGAGGGCGCGGAACTGGTCCCATTCGGTCAGGATGACCAGAACGTCGGCGCCGGTGATGGCGGCGTAGGGGTCTTCCTTGAAGTCGACGCCGGTCAGCATCTTGCCGGCCTCATGCATGCCCTCGGGATCGAAGGCCTGGACCGTGGCGCCGGCGGCGATCAGGGCAGGGACCACGTCCAGCGACGGGGCGTCGCGCATGTCGTCGGTGTTCGGCTTGAAGGTCAGGCCCAGGACCGCGACGGTCTTGCCCTTCAGATCGCCGTCCAGCGCCTTCTCGACGCGACCGGCCATGGCCTTCTTGCGCGCATCGTTCACGGCGACGGTGGTCTCGACCAGCTTGACCGGGGTGCCGGCGTCGCTGGCGGTGCGGACCAGGGCCAGGGTGTCCTTCGGGAAGCAGGAGCCGCCGTAGCCGGGGCCCGCGTGCAGGAATTTGGAGCCGATCCGGTTGTCCAGACCGATGCCGCGCGCGACCTGCTGGACGTTGGCGTCCACGGCCTCGCACAGGTCCGCCATCTCGTTGATGAAGGTGATCTTGAGCGCCAGGAAGGCGTTGGCGGCGTATTTGATCAGTTCCGAGGTGCGGCGGCCGACGAACAGCAGCGGGCTCTCGTTGAGGTTCAGCGGGCGATAGATCTCGGCCATGACGGCGCGGGCGCGGTCGTCCTCGACGCCGACCACGACGCGGTCGGGGCGTTTGAAGTCGTCGATGGCGGCGCCTTCGCGCAGGAACTCGGGGTTGGAGACCACGGCGAAGTCGGCGTCGGGGCGGATCTCGCGGATGATGCGTTCGATCTCGTCGCCGGTGCCGACCGGCACGGTCGACTTGGTCACCACGACGGTGAAGCCTTCCATCAGCTCGGCGATCTCTTTCGCCACGGCATAGACGAAGCTCAGGTCGGCGTGGCCGTCGCCGCGGCGCGACGGCGTGCCCACGGCGATGAAGACGGCGTCGGCGGCCTTGATGGCCTCGGTCCCGTCGACGGCGAAGGACAGGCGTCCGCCGGTGACATTGGTCTCTACCAGACGGTCCAGACCGGGCTCATAGATGGGCATGATGCCCTGATGCAGGCGCTCGATCTTGCCGGCGTCCTTGTCGATGCATGTAACGTCATGACCGAAGTCAGCGAAACAGGCTCCGGACACCAGGCCCACATAGCCGGTGCCGATCATCGCAATACGCATCGAGACTACCCCTCCAGAGACATCAGGCACTTAGCCCGCCGTCTTTCGCAGTGCAACAAATCGCCGCTCTATGAGGCGGTCAACGTGCGTTACGCCCACGGTTGTGGGAAACAGACATCGCCTTCGCCTTCACGGCGAGGCGACACGGTAAAAAGGCTTTGGATTTGGCGTTTCGGCAAGGGGTAAATCGGCGGGCGGCGCTCGGTCTGGGCCTGTTCGGCGGCGGCGCGCTGGCGATGAGCGGAGCCCTCCCGGCCTGGGCGCGGACAGTGTCGGCGGGACAGGTCCGCGACGCTTCGTCGCCGTCCGCCCTGACCGGACTCGAGATCGCCCTCAGCATCGGGCACCAGATGTTCTCCGCGGGCGGCAAGACGGCCCATGCGGTGACCGTCAACGGGACCCTGCCGGCGCCGCTGATCCGGCTGCGCGAGGGCCAGACGGCGCGGCTGTCGGTGACCAATACCCTGGACGAGGACACCTCGATCCACTGGCACGGCCTGCTTCTGCCCTTCCAGATGGACGGGGTGCCGGGGATCAGCTTCCCCGGCATCCGGCCGCGCGAGACCTTCGTCTATGAGTTCCCGGTCCGCCAGCACGGGACCTACTGGTATCACAGCCACTCCAACATGCAGGAGGCGATCGGCCTCTACGGCCCGCTGATCATCGACCCCCTGACGCCGGATCCGGTGGTGTACGACCGCGAGCATGTGCTGGTCCTGTCGGACTGGAGCGCCCTGCATCCGCACCAGATCCTCGACCGGCTGAAGAAAAGCCCCGGTTATTTCAATCATCAGCGCACCACCCTGGCGGGGCTGATCGACGGCTCGGACCGGATGGATCTGGCCGAGCGGCGGATGTGGGGATCGATGCGGATGGACCCGCGCGACATCCTCGACGTCAACGGCACGACCTATTCCTATCTGATCAACGGCCATGCGACGGACCAGAAGTGGACCGGCCTGTTCCGGGCGGGCGAGCGGGTGCGGCTCAGGATCATCAACGCCTCGGCCATGTCGATCTTCAACTTCCGCATCCCGGGCCTGCCGATGACGGTGGTCGCGGCCGACGGCTGCGACGTGCGCCCGGTGGAGACCGACGAGTTCCAGATCTCGGTCGCCGAGACCTATGACGTTATCGTCCGCCCGACGGACGACCGGGCCTTCGCCCTCGTCGCCGAGGCGATCGACCGGTCGGGGATGGCGGTCGCGACCCTGGCCCCTCGCGCCGGGATGCGGGCCGAGGTGCCGGCGCTGAGGCCGGTTCCCAACCTGACCATGCGGGATATGGGCATGGCCGGGATGGATCATTCCAACATGGCCGGGATGGATCACCGCGCCATGTCCGGCATGGATCATTCGGCAGGCGCCATGCGCGATCCGGACAATGCGCCGGCGGAGATGGCGGTCGGCGTCGGGGTCGACATGATCGCGCCCGATCCGGCCAACCGGCTCGGCGAACGGCCGCTGGGGCTTCAGGACGTCGACCACCGGGTGCTGGTCTACACGGACCTCGTCGCCCTGACCGCCAATACGGACCAGAGGCCGCCGTCGCGGTCGCTGGAAATCCACCTGACCGGAAACATGGAACGGTTCATGTGGGGCTTCGACGGGCGGAAATTCTCCGAGCTGGTCGAGCCGATCCGCTTCGAGCGGAACGAGCGGGTGCGGGTGACCCTGGTCAACGACACCATGATGTCTCACCCGATCCACCTGCACGGCCATTTCTTTGAACTGGTCACGGGCGGGCCGCGCGGGCGTCAGCCGCTCAAGCATACGGTCAATGTGGCGCCGGGCTCGAAGGTGACGTTCGACCTGACCGCCGACGCGCCCGGCGACTGGGCCTTCCACTGCCACCTGCTGATGCATATGCACGCGGGGATGTTCAACGTCGTGACTGTGCGGCCGCTGGAGGGGGAGGCCTGATGCGCGCTCTGCTTCCGATCCTGCTGCCGCTGGCGGTCGCGACGCCTGCGCTCGCCCAGACGGCTGATCCCCACGCGGGTCACGACATGTCGGCGATGGGGCAAGCCGCACCCGCGAAGCCCGCAGCCGATCCTCATGCGGGCCACGATATGAGCGGCATGACGATGACGCCCGCACAGCAGGGGCCGGCCCGGACACCGCCCGTCGATCCTCACGCGGGCCACGACATGTCCGCGATGAGTATGCCCGGGATGACGATGGGCCCGCCCGATATGCCGACCAGCGCCGATGACGCCGGACGCCCGCCGCGCCAGCCGACGCCCGCCGCGGCCCTGGCGAGCCCCGCCCACGCCGCCGACCGCTTCTTCGACCCGACCGCCATGGCGGCCGCGCGTGACGCCATGCTGACCGAGAACGGCGATGTTCGCACGACGGGGATTGTCATTGACCGGCTGGAGGCCGGGTTCGGGGAAGGCAACACGACATACCTCTGGGACGCCCAGGGCTGGACTGGCGGCGACATCAACCGCTTCTGGTGGAAGTCGGAGGGGGAGGGCGGCGCAAAGCTTGAGGAGGCCGAGGTTCAGGCTCTGTACAGCCGCGCCATCCGACCCTTCTGGGATCTGCAGGCGGGTGTGCGTCAGACCTTCAGGCCCGATCTGAAGGACACGACCGACTTCGTGCTCGGCGTGCAGGGGCTGGCGCCCCACTGGTTCGAGATCGACGCGGCGGCCTTCCTGTCGACCGAGGGCGACCTCTCGGCCCGGATCGAGGCGGAGTACGACCAGAGGCTCACGCAGAAATGGATCCTGCAGCCGCGCGCCGAGGTCACCCTGGCGGCGTCGGACGTTCCCGAGATCGAGGTCGGTTCGGGCCTGTCCTCGCTCCAGCTGGGCCTGCGCCTGCGCTACGAGATCCGCCGCGAGTTCGCCCCCTACGTCGGCGTCGAATGGACTCGTCGTCTCGGCGAGACGCGCGACCTCGTCGAGGCCGGGGGCGGGGAGGCGGACGACGTGCGCGTCGTCGTCGGCCTCAGGGCCTGGTTCTAGCCCCCTCCCGCCGTCCGGATCAGTCCTCGGCGGCGGCTTTCCTGGCGGCCGGCTTCCTGGCCGGAGCCTTCTTCGCCGCAGGCTTCTTCGCGGCCGCCTTCTTGGCCGCCGGCTTCTTCTCGGCGGCCGCTTTTGGAGCAGCCTTTTTCGCCGGCGCCTTCTTGCCCTTGGACGGGGCGGCGGCGGCGCGGGCGGCCAGCTGCTGGGCCTCGAAGCGGCGGGCCAGTTTCTCGGTCAGCTCCTGGGCCTTGGCGGGCGGCATCTGGGCCATAACGGCGGCCAGGGTGCGCGGACGCATGGCGGCGGCGACCGGCAGGCGCACATCGTCGGACAGGGTGTTGAAGACGGCGGCGGCCTCACGCGGGCGCATGGCCGAATAGACGGCGACCAGACGGTCGGTCTCGGCCTTGGCCTTGGCGTCGACCTGACCCAGCATGCCCTGGATCTCGGCCTTGATGGCGGTCAGGGCCTGGACCTTGGCGTCCAGCTTCTGCTCGGCGGCGACCATCAGCGGCAGGGTGGTCGAGAAGTCGGCGTCGCGGGCGTCCAGTTCCTTGCGGCGCGTCGACAGCGACTGGATGATCCGCAGCTCGGCCGGAGAAATGCCGGCCTGTTGGGCCAGCTGTTCGGGCGTCAGGGCGCAGACCGGGGCGGGCTTGGGCGCTTCCGTATTGCCCGGAGCCGGAGCGACGGCGCCCGCGGCGTCCTCGGCCCAGGCCTTGGCGCCCTCGAACAGGCCGGGACCCGCGCCCACGGCGCGCACGGCGACCACCCCGCCGATGGCGATGGCGATGAGCGGCAGGAGGCGAGGAACTTTGGCCATCGTCTTACTCAGTCTTTCAAACTCGTCCCTCAAGTCGCCGGGCGCCGCGCGCAAGGCATAGGGACACTAAAATGGATCAGGCCGCGAAGAGGTCGTCGTCCAGACTACGCCGGGCCTTGTTGAGGCTCTGTTGCGCGGTTTGGTTAGCGGTCAGCGCCGACATGATGGCGCTGACGTTGTCGCGGGCCGGGGACGGCGGCGCATTGCGGGCCGCATTCAGACCCGAGATACGCTCGGCCAGGGCGGCCATGCGCAGGGCGCGGTCCTCGTCGTCGGGCAGGCCGTCGATCAGGGGATTCCGGGCCGCAAGGGTCGCGGCGGTGGCGCGGACAGGCTCGCGGACCGGTTCACGCACGATCTCGGGCGCGCGCGCGAGCTCCGGCGCGCGGACGGGTTCCGGCGACGGCAAACCGCGCGACTGGCGGGCGACCAGAACCTCCAGCTCCTGCTTCAGGGCGCGGGCCTTCAGGATGCGGTCGTGCAGCATGTCGGCTTCCTCACCAGCCGTGCTCAGGGCCCGCAGGGCGTTCTCGGCGCGGCCGGCGGCCTGGTTCAGCTCGGTCACCGCGCCGGCGAAGGCCAGCTGTCCGGCGCGCAGGGCGGTCAGCTTCTTCTCCAGACGGATGCCGTAGCCGATGGCGGCGACCAGCAGCAGCATCAGGAAGGAGTCGAGGACGATGCCGATCATGAGCGTTTCACCCGGGTCAGGCTGCTCGCGACCTCGACGCTGATGGGCGCCTCGACGCGAACGGCGATGTGCTGGCCCTTGCGGCCCATTCGGCCCGTCGTGACCGGAATCGGGCCGCAACGGATCGAGATGTCGCTATCGGGAGTCGCGTTCAGCATGAAGGTGTCGCCGACCTTCAGATTGAGAACCGTCGACAGGGGCGCCTGCTGCTCGTCCAGAACCGCGCGGACCTCGGTATCGGTGGTCCAGAGCTCGGTGGCCAGGTGGCCTTCCCAGATGTTGTCGCGGCCGAACTTCTCNNCCCATGAACTGCTGCAGCAGCATCTTGCGGATGGGCTCCAGCGTCGCATAGGGCAGCAGCAGCTCGACCCGACCGCCCCGGTCTTCCATGTCGATACGCAGCTTGACCAGGATGGCGGCGTTGGCCGGGCGCGCGATGGCGGCGAAGCGCGGGTTGGTCTCCAGGCGGTCCAGATTGAAATGGACGGGCGTCAGGGGCTCGAAGGCGGCCTGGGCGTCGGCCAGAATGACCTCGACCATCCGCTGCACCAGCACCCGTTCGATGGTGGTGTAGGGTCGGCCTTCGATACGCAGGGCCGCCGTGCCGCGACGCCCGCCCAGCAGGACGTCGACGATCGAATAGATCAGGTTGGAATCGACCGTCAGCAGGCCGTAGTTGTCCAGCTCCTCGGCCCGGAACACCGCCAGAATGGCCGGAAGCGGGATGGAGTTCAGATAGTCGCCAAAACGGATCGAGGAGATGTTGTCCAGCGACACCTCGACGTTGTCGGAGGTGAAGTTGCGCAAGCTGGTCGTCATCAGCCGCACCAGGCGGTCGAAGACGATCTCCAGCATCGGCAGACGCTCGTAGGAGACGAGCGCGGAGTTGATGATGGCCCGGATGCCGGTCCGTTCGGAACCGTCGTCGTCGCCGAGGTCGAAGCCCAGCAGGCTGTCGATCTCGTCCTGGTTCAGGACGCGCTCGGAAGCCGCCGAGCGGAACTCGTCTCCCAGACCGGCGTCGGCGAAATCCGTGTCGCTCATTACTGGATCAGCATCTTTTCGATCAGGACGGCGTCGACCTTGCCGGGCGCGGCGATCAGGTTGACGCGGCGCAGGATCTCGGCGCGCAGCTGGTAGCTGCCGGCCGAACCGGCCAGGTCCTCGGGGCGCAGCTCGCGCAGGAAGCCCTGGAACATGTCCTGCATCCGGGGCATCTGCTCCTGCAGGCTGGCGGCGAGGTCGGCGTCCTTCATCTCCAGCGTCAGCTTCAGTTGCATATGGGTCGGACGGCCGTCCGGCGACTGGATGTCCACCAGCAGGTCCGGCAGGGTGAAGAAGGTGACCCCGTCGGGCCCCTCGGCGATCACGCCCAGCGACGGATCGGCGGCGGCCTCGCCCTCGCCGCCCTTGGCTTCGCCGTGGCCGCCCTTCTTCTCTTCCTTCTTCGCGCCGTGGCCTCCGGCCTTCTCCTCGCCGTGTCCGCCGGCGGCCTCGCCGTGCTCGCCCTCGGCGGCGGCGTCGGCCTTGGGCTGCATCATGACGAAGGCGGCCGCGCCGCCGCCGCCCAGGACGACCAGGGCCGCGACCGGGGCGATGATGAACAGCAGGGGCAGCTTCTTCTTGGCCGGCTCGCCGTCGACCTCATGACCGTGCGCCACGGCGATGTCGGTCGCCGCATCTTCGGGCGGCCCCTTCTTCTTGCCAAGCTTCAACATGCGTCCGACGCCCCGGAATGATTCCAGTCTCCAGATGCGGCCAGTTTGGTTAACGCGAGATTGAAATCCGGCAAATCCTGCCGGGCGCCAGAGCCTGAAAACCCGCCAAAAGCCCGCCACGCCTGCATTAACCCTGTTGGCACGGTCATTGCGTGGGGCCTTAACGAAGGAGCCCGCCCACCGTGGAAAACGCCGCCTACATCGGATTGTCACGCCAGATGACGTTGCGCCGCGAGCTGGACATCGTGGCGAACAACATCGCGAACGCGAACACGACCGGCTTCAAGGTCGAGCAGCTGCTCGTCGGGACCGAGGTCGGCGCCCGGGCGCGCAACGACATGGTCAAGCCCAGCGCCAGCTTTGTCCTGGACAACGGCGTCGGCCGCGACTTCGGCCAGGGCGCCCTGCAGCAGACCGGCCGCGACCTGGACTTCGGCATCGAGGGCGAAGGCGCCTTCTTCACCGTCAACGACGGGACCGCCGACGCCTACACCCGCGACGGCGCCTTCACCCTGGACCCGACCGGCAAGCTGGTCACCAAGGGCGGTCTGGCCGTTCAGGGCGACGGCGGCGACATCATCCTCGATCCCGCCAAGGGCGCCCCGGTCGTCGGCGAGGACGGCACCATCAGCCAGAACGGCGCCCTCGTCGGCCGCCTGACCCTGGCCCGCTTCGACACCCTGGCCGCCCTGTCGAAAGACGGCGACGGCCTCTACCGCAACCGTTCCAACGCGACCCCGATCAACGCCACCGGCGCCAAGATCCATCAGGGCTCGCTGGAGGGTTCCAACGTCAATCCCCTGGTCGAGATCACCTCCATGATCGAGATCAGCCGCGCCTACGAACAGGCGACCAGGATGATCGATAACGTCAATGACCTGTCCAAGCGCGCCGTCGAGCGCCTTGGCCGGTCGAGCTAGGAGGGCCGTTAGATGCGCGCTCTGAGAACCGCAGCCTCGGGCATGGCCGCCCAACAGCTGAACGTGGAAGTCATTTCCAACAACATCGCGAACATGAACACGGTCGGCTACAAGCGCCAGCGGGCCGAGTTCCAGGACCTGATGTATCAGAACGTCGAGCGGATGGGCGCGCAGTCGTCCAGCGCCGGCACCGTGGTCCCGACGGGCATCCAGGTCGGCCTCGGCGTCAAGGCGGGCAGCGTTTACCGGATCACCGAACAGGGCACGCCGAGCCGCACCGACAACCAGTACGACGTCGCCATCGACGGCCACGGCTATTTCCAGGTCACCCTGCCCTCGGGCGAGATCGGCTATACCCGCGCCGGCAACTTCTCCCTGAGCCCGGAAGGCACGATCGTCACCGAGGACGGCTATGCTGTCGAACCGGCGATCACCATCCCCCAGAACGCCGTCGACGTGATCATCTCCAAGACCGGCGAGGTCTCGGCCAAGATCGACGGCCAGGTCGCCCCGCAGGTCGTCGGCCAGCTGGAAATCGCCAACTTCTTCAACGAAGCCGGTCTGGAAGCCATCGGTGACAACCTGCTGATGGAAACCGCGGCCTCGGGTCCGTCCAATGTCGCGGCGCCCGGCCAGCCGGGCTTCGGGCAGCTTCTGCAGGGCTACACCGAATCTTCGAACGTCGATGCGGTCAGCGAGATCTCGAGCCTGATCGTGGCTCAACGCGCCTACGAAATGAACTCCAAGGTCATCTCGACGGCCGACAGCATGATGTCGGTCGCCAACCAGGTGAAGAACTAAGCCATGCGCATCGCGGTCGCCCTCCTTCTCGCCCTTGCCGCCACGCCTGCGCTGGCGGGTCCGGTCACCCTCAAGGCCCAGCCGGTCGACGACGACGGCCGCGTCACCCTGGGCGATATCTTCGAGGGCGCGGGCACGGCCGCGAACGTCGTCGTCGGTACGCGCGTCGGCCCCTCGATCGTCTTCGAGGCGGGCCAGCTTCAGACCCAGGCCCTGCGCGCCGGACTGCAATGGGCCAACCCGCAGGGGCTGAGCCGCGTCGTCGTCCGTCAGGGCTCGGCCTCGCCCGCGGTCCTGACCCCCGCCTCGACCGGCGCGGCCGCGTCCAGCGCTACCGCCACGGCGAGCCGCCCCGGGGCCACGGTCGATGTCCTGACCTACGCCCGCAACCTGACCACCGGCGACATCGTCCAGCCCGAGGACGTCGTCTGGACCAGTCTTCAGGCCCATATGGCCCCGGCCGGCGGTCCCCAGGACGCCGATCAGGTCATCGGCCTGACCGCCAAACGTCCCTTGCGCGCCGGCGCCCCGGTCTCCTCGCGCGATCTGGCCGCGCCCCAGGTCATCGCCCGCAACGACATGGTCGAGGTCGCCTATATCGTCGGCGGCGTGAAGCTGACGATCACCGGCCGGGCCACGCGCAACGCCGCCGTCGGCGAGGCCGTGCCCATCCTCAACACCACCTCCAACCGCACCATCGACGCCGTCGCCGTGGGTCCGGGTCAGGCCGTCGCCGGCCCGGCCGCCCAGGCCGCCCGCGCCAATCCCCAACAGTTCGCCGCTCGCTAGGAGCCTCCCCTCATGCGTACCGCCCTGATCCTGCCCGCCTCCGCCGTTCTCGCCGCCGCCGCCCTGTCTCTCGGCGCCTGCTCCACCGCCGTGGAGGCTGTGCGCGGCCCCCAGCTGGCTCCGATCGGTTACCCGGCCGCCCTGGTGCCGACCAGTCAGGCCTATCTGCCCTCGCCCGAGGAACAGGCCGCCCTGCGCGCCCGCCAGAACGGTGCCATGGCCGCCAGCGCCAACAGCCTGTGGCGCACCGGCGCCCGCACCTTCTTCGGCGACCAGCGCGCTCGCCGCGTCGGCGACATCCTGACCGTCTCGATCTCCATCGACGACAAGGCCCAGACCTCGAATTCGACCACCCGCACCCGGTCCAACGACGCCTCGGGCGGCGTGACCCATTTCTTCGGTCTCGAAAACAGCCTCGGCCGCGCCTTCCCGGGCGGCTTCGACCCGGCCAACATGGTCGGAACCCAGGGTCAGTCCAACGCGGCCGGCTCCGGCGCCGTCAATCGCTCTGAAAAGGTCAACCTGACCATCGCCGCCGTGGTCACCGAGGTCCTGTCGAACGGCAATCTGGTGATCCAGGGTCGGCAAGAAGTGCTCACCAACCGCGAGGTCCGCGAACTGACCGTCGCCGGCATCGTGCGCCCGGAAGATATTTCCTCGGCCAACACCATCAACCACACCCAGATCGCCGAGGCCCGCATCAGCTACGGCGGTCGCGGCGACATCAGCCGGGTCCAGGCGACGCCCGCCGCCCAGGCCCTGGTGGAGCGCTTCAGCCCATTTTAGGCGGCCTGGCGCGCGGTCGCGCTACGTGAGGCCAGCGAGTGGGCCTGCTGCGCGGTCGCGTCGCTTGCAGTCGAAATTGAGAAGGGGCCGCGCATCGCGCGGCCCCTTTTGCGTCAGTCGGCCTTGAGGCTTCGCCCCTCTCGATAGGCCGTCATGAAGGGAGCCGCGAGGATGGCCGTCGTCAGGGCCATGGCCAGGGACATGATGAGCAGAAGGCCGCCGACGACGATCGGGCCGACCGCCCCCGCCGCGCCGCCCGCGCCCGCCAGCCAGACCGGCAGGGCGACGATGCCGAGCAACAGCAGGACGACGAAGGCCATGAAGCCGGCGATGATGGCCATGCCCAGCAGGGGCCAGAACAGGCCGGCGGTCGCCTGCCATGCGGCCTTGAGGTCGATCTTGCCTTGCGTGAAGGCCGCCGGAACGACCAGGACCAGGCGCACCGACAGATAGATGCTGATGACCAGGCCCACGAACTCGATCAGCAGGGCCAGGATCGGAACTCCGCCGGCGGACGCAAGGGTGGCCAGCAGCTCGCCGCCCTGGCTGATGATCAGGGACACCAGGGTGATGATGACCTGGGCGCCGAGGACCCGCAGTTCGTCGCGCCCCAGACGCAGGAAGCCGAACCGGTCGCCGCCCGACTGGTTCATGGCGCGATAGATGGCCGGCAGCATGATGGACTGCAGCACCAGACTGACCGGAACCGTCGCCAAGGCCGCATACTGGAACTGGGTCTGCATCGCCGCGGACGGTTCCGCGGTTCCGCCCGAAGTCATGATCGCCTGGAACTCGCCGGCGACCGGACCGAGGATGGGCGCCACGATGGCCACCATGGCGATCAGCCCGACCAGCCACACCAGGGCCCAGGCGACGACCGCCATGGGATGATGCCGGGTCACCCTGAAGCCTTCGAAGGCGGCTTCCGTTGCCGAAAAACTCATCGGTTCACTCCTGGCGATTCCCTTGCAGGCCGCTCATAGCGCGCGGTCGGGACGGCGTCGCCCTTCTTTCAAAGACTTGAAGCCGGTTCGGTTTCCATTGAGCCGGGTCTGGCGGGCCGGGTCGGGTCACTGCCAGACCCCCAGAAGCTCGTGGGTTTCCAGCCGCCGATAGGCCGCGCCGAGGAAGGCGCTGGTCAGGGGCCACTGCACCGCGACCAGCATCAGGATCGCGACGGCGCCCGCCGCCTTGCCGCCCAGAACCCCCGCGGCGACCAGACCCAGCCAGATCAGCCCCGGAACCGCGCAGGCGATCAGCCCGGCCAGCAGCGGCAGGATGGCCCGGTTGGTCAGACCCGTCGCCGTCAGCGAAATCATCTGCCCCCGCCCCACGGTCGCGGGCGCATAGAGGCTCAGACGGACGGCGAACAGGATCGGCGCCCCCAGCACCACCAGCGCCACCCCTGTCAGCAGGACCAGCTTCCACGCCGGACCGACGGCGGCCCAGTCGCGCGCCTTGACCGCCTCGGCGTTCAGACCCGCCCCGCCGAACAGGGCCAGGGCGACCATGAACAGCAGGGCCAGCATGATCGCCATGAACAGGGCGCACAGCAGGGTCGCTCCCGCCAGCCGCGCCTCGGGCCTGCCCAGCTGCAGGCCGCCGGGACGCAGGCCCGCGCGCCGCGCCGCCTCCAGATCCCCCGCCGTCCCGATCCGCGTCGTCGCCCCGAAAGCCGACAGTCCGGCGATCAATGTCAGGGCCGACAGCAACAGCCCAGCCCCCTGCGGCAGGCGCAGCAGGATCACGGCCAGGGCCAGGACAGCCGTCAGGGCCAGTGCCGGTCCGGCGCCGCGCGCCATCTCGCCCATCCGCCCCACCGCCTCGGTCAGGACCTCGATCAGGTCCAACCGTTTCCTCGCAGGCGATTGCGCCATTCATTCCCCCGTCTTCGCCGCCACTCTAGCGCCTGCCGCGCGTCCGCGACCAGACGAATGCTGACGAACCGGTCCGGGGGCTCTAGAAGGCCCGCCATGACTTCTTCTTCCGACATCAAGCCTGTTCACGTCATCGGCGGAGGCCTCGCCGGCTCCGAGGCCACATGGCAGATCGCCTCGGCGGGCGTGCCCGTCATCCTGCATGAGATGCGCGGCGTCCCGGGCGTGAAGACCGACGCCCACCACACCGATGGTCTGGCCGAGCTGGTCTGCTCCAACTCCTTCCGCTCCGACGACTGGGAGCACAACGCCGTCGGCCTGCTGCACGCCGAGATGCGCGCCCTGGACTCGATCATCATGTCCTGCGGCGACGCCCATCAGGTCCCGGCGGGCGGCGCCCTGGCCGTCGACCGCGATGGCTTCTCCCAAGCCGTGACCGCCAAGCTGGAAGCCCATCCGCTGGTCACCATCCAGCGCGAGGAGATCGCGGGCCTGCCGCCGGAAGACTGGGACAGCGTCGTGGTCGCCACCGGCCCCCTGACCTCCCCCGCCCTCGCCGACGCCATCCTGAAGCTGACCGGCGAAGAGAGCCTGTCGTTCTTCGACGCCATCGCCCCCATCGTCCACGCCGAGTCGATCGACTTCGACATCGCCTGGCGTCAGTCGCGCTACGACAAGGAGGGGCCGGGCGGGGACGCCGCCGCCTACGTCAACTGCCCGATGAACAAGGAGCAGTACGAGGCCTTCATCGACGCCCTGCTGAACGGGCCCAAGGCCGAGTTCAAGGAATGGGAGAATGTCCCCTATTTCGACGGCTGCCTGCCGATCGAGGTCATGGCCGAGCGCGGCCGCGAGACCCTGCGCCACGGCCCGATGAAACCCGTCGGCCTGACCAACCCGCGCGACCCGCTGGTCAAGGCCCACGCCATCGTCCAGCTGCGTCAGGACAATGCGCTCGGCACCCTGTTCAACATCGTCGGCTTCCAGACCAAGCTGAAGCACGGCGCCCAGGCCGAGGTCTTCCGCATGATCCCGGGCCTGCAAGACGCCCAGTTCGCCCGCCTCGGCGGCCTGCACCGCAACACCTATCTGAACTCGCCCCATCTGCTGGACCGTCAGCTGCGCATGAAGGCCATGCCGCGCCTGCGCTTCGCCGGTCAGGTGACGGGGGTCGAGGGCTATGTCGAAAGCGCCGCCACCGGCCTGCTGGCCGGCCGCCTCGCCGCCGCCGAACGTCTGGGCAAGCCGCTGGACGCTCCCGCCGCCCACACGGCCCTGGGCGCCCTGGTCGAGCACATCACCGGCGGCCACCTCGACGGCGCCAAGTTCCAGCCGATGAACATCAACTACGGACTGCTGCCACCCCTTGACGCACCCAAGGTGGATGAAGAGGGCAAGAAGATCCCGCTCAAGGAACGCGGCCGCGCCAAGAAGCGTCTGATGAGCATCCGCGCTCTGGAGGCGCTCAAGGCCTGGCGGGACGCGGCCTGACGCTCACCGCCTCGCCTGACTGCGCGCCTCCGTGAAGGCCTGAACATCCTCTGCCGTCAGCAGGATCCACGGCTTCGACTGACCGCAGTTGTAGTTGACCATGGCGGTCCCGGAGGCTTCGGGCGGGGCGTCGGTGAACCGCTTGGTCGGGTTCAGAAACAGCAGGTATTCCGCATAGAGATTGCGCGGCTCTCCGTTTTTCGGTCCCAGGTAGAAGCCGCCGCTGTCGTTCCAGGTGAAGACGGTCATCGTACGCGGCGGGTCACCCTTGAATGCCTCCAGCACCTCGATGCGGTAGGTCGTCCACGGCGCCTCGTCGTCGATCCGGGCATCCGTCCAGCTGTTTGTCTCGCTGACGACCCGCGCCCGCACGACCCAGCGCGAGTCGGCGAACTCCTGCGCCATGGTCGTCTTCGCGTAGAGCTCGCCGTTGTAGATGCACAGGGCCTTGGCCTGCGACAACGGGGCCAAGGTCAGGGCGGCGATCATCAGGCAGAAGGTCGACTTGCGCATGGCGTGACGATACCACCGATGTTCAAGTTCGACGCCCCTCCCCTCGAGTCTGAATGCCCTCTCCGTCCGAAACCGTGAAGATCGCCATCCGGCGGCGCATCAACGAGCTGTTCAACGACTATGAGCGCGGCGAGCGGCCCGCCCTGCGTCGCGCCGACGCCCTGTTCCCGACGGACTCCGTCGCCTGGCGGGTCAATGGCGACATCGTCACCATGATGATCGGCGGGGTCTCGGGCCTGCTGCTCCAGATGCTGCATCCGGCGGTGCTGGCGGGCGTCTGGGACCATTCCGACTTCCGCGCCGACATGCACGGGCGGCTGAGAAGGACGGCCAAGTTCATCGCCGTCACCACCTATGACCACGCCGTCGCCGGGAACGCCGCCATCGACAAGGTCCGGCGCATTCACGACAAGCTGGGCGGGACCCTGCCCGACGGCACGCCCTACCGCGTCAGCGACCCGGTCCTGCTGGCCTGGGTGCATGTGACCGAGACCATCAGCTTCCTCGACAGCTGGGTCCGCTACGCCGAGCCGACCATGTCCCTGGCCGATCAGGACGCTTATCTGGCCGAGATGGCGCGTATCGGCCGGGCGCTGGGCGCCGATCCGGTCCCGACGAACCGGGCCGAGGCCGAGGCCCTGATCCAGTCGATGCGCCCGCAGCTGAAGGCCGACGCCCGCACGACCGAGGTCGCCGCCCTCGTCATGCGCCAGAAGGTCGGAGGGGTCTTCGAGGACATCTCGGCCGACCTGATCATGCAGTGCGGCGCCGATCTGCTGCCCGGCTGGGCGCGGGAGATGCACGGCCTGCCCGAGGCCTCCCCCGTCGCCAGGGCCGGGGCCCGCACCATGCAGCGCACCCTCGACTGGACCTACACCGGCTCGCCCAACCGCCAGGTCTGGCCGCCGGAAGTCCTGGTCTGGCCCACGGGGGCTCCCCGCTAGATCCGTCCCCTCAGGCTGGCCCACAGCAGCTTCAGTCGCTTCGTCCCCTCGCCGCGCTCGGCGCCCGACAGTGTCGCATGGGCGACCGCCGGAAAGGCCGCCGTGGGCAGACCTTTCAGCCCCGCATTGGCCGCGCCGCGCAGGGCCTTCGCCTCCTCCGCCCGACCGACCTGGGTCAGGCCCCGGACGCGCCCGGCCTCGACCACCGCGGCGTCATGGCCTTCGACCGTCAGGATCCGCACCGCCGCCTGCATCGGACCGACATAGAAGGCGTCCAGATCGTGCGGCTCGCCGTGCACCCGACCGACGTGGGCCTCGATCAGGGCGTCGAAGGGCGCGCGCTCCAGTGGCCTGCGCCCCGCCGCCGCCGTCAGGGCCTCCAGGACCGGATGGCCCTTCCTTGGCTCGCCCGCGAACACCCCGTCCATCTGGTCGCGCCACCAGACGTAGCGCATCTCGGCCAGCATCGGCTGGGTGACCCGCGTCGGAATGGTCAGAAGCTCGGCCTCGAAGGCGTACAGGGCGATCAGGTCGGCGCGCGCCTCGGCGTCCCCCACAAACCGGCTGGACAGCC
>DBBK01000271.1 GCA_002292165.1 Brevundimonas sp. UBA986 | reverse complement strand
CGGGCTTGTCCCGAGGACCCATGGTTCGGCATTTCGGAAGATCGGTTGAGCCGCGGCTTGCAAGCATCGACGTCCCGCGCGCTGGCGTCTGGGTCCTCGGGACGAGCCCGAGGATGACGGATCGTGTGGTCAGCGCTTCCTGAACCGGCTGGCCTCCGCCGCCAGGTTCGAGCCCCAGTCCGTCTCCTTGACGTCCGGCTCGGCCACGAACGGCAGTTCGCCCGCGACACCACGCATCGCCAGAGCCAGCGGCAGGGCCAGATGCGGCAGCAACCGCAGCGGCTTGCGCTTCTTGTCGGTCACGTCCCAGCCCTCGGCCTCGAAAAGCTCGACCATGTCGGACGGCGCCAGCCGTTCGATCCGGTCCCAGTCGGAGGGGCGTTCCGTCTCCTCGGCCGCCTCCAGCGACAGGCCGAACAGGGCGACCGAAAGCGCGTCGATCTCCTCCAACCCCTCGGGCATGTCGGGATCGGCGAAGCGCGGCTTCATCAGCGCCTTCAGCTCCAGGGCGTCGACGCCGGGCAGGTCTCTGAGGGTTCGCGAGGTCATGGCCGACGGTTTAGCGCTTGCCCCCCGCCCCGAACAGGCCCCCGGGCTGTTGAGGCGTCCTGTCGCAGTCGCTGTTACCGTAAATTACAGTCTCGTAACTTCCGCCCCACCGACAGGCTGATACGGTCCCGCATCCCCTGACGCGTCCCGGAGTTCCGCCCATGCCCCGCCTCGCCCCGCTTCGCGGACTCGTTTTCGGCTGCTCCCTGCTGGCGCTGGCCGCCCCCCTCCTTGCTCAGGGAGCCCCGGCCATGGCCCAGACGACCGCCCCTGCGGCCAGCCTCGAGGCCCTGACTCCGCCGCCCTTGAACTTCACCCACCGGACCCTGGCCAACGGGCTGAACGTCTACGCCATGCCTGATGCGACCGCCGGCACGGTGACGGTGCAGGTCTGGTACGACGTCGGCGGCAAGGACGATCCGGAGGGCCGTTCGGGCTTCGCCCACCTGTTCGAACACATCCTGTCGCGCAAGACCGTCAACCTGCCCTACGGCCAGATCTCGACCATGGTCGAGAACGCGGGCGGGTCGCGCAACGCCTCCACGGGTCAAGACACCACCAACTATTACGAGACCGTCCCGCCGCAATATCTGCAGCAGATGCTGTGGACCCACGCCGAGCGGATGGCCCGCCCCGTGGTCGATCAGGCGGTGTTCGACGCCGAACGCTCCATCGTCAAGGAAGAGCTGCGCCAGCGCGTCTACGCCCCGCCCTATGGCCGCCTCGGCGTCTTCATCATCGGCGACAACGCCTATGACGACCACATCTATCGCCGTCAGGTGATCGGCTCGATCGAACAGCTGGACACCGCCACCCTGCCCGACGCCCTGGCCTTCCACGAAGCCTACTATCGCCCGGCGACCGCGACCCTGATCGTCTCCGGCAACTTTGATCCGGCCCAGCTGGACCAGTGGGTCGACCAGTATTTCGCGGGCATCGAGAACCCCGACCGCCCCGTCCCCCATTTCGAACGCCCGGCCTTCGTCAAGCGGACCCAGCCGCGTTCGATCGTGGCCTATGCTCCCAACGTCCCCCTGCCCGCCGTCGCCGCCATCTGGCAGGGCGTCGATGCCTCCAGCGCGGACGGTCCGGCCCTGGACGTCCTGAGCGCCATCCTGTCGCGCGGCGAATCCAGCCGCCTCTACCAGTCGCTGGTCTATTCGAAACAGCTGGCCTCCTCGGCCTTCCTGCGCGCCTCGACCGACGACGAGGAAGGCGGCTCCATCACCGCCCAGGTCACGGTCGCCCAAAGCAAGTCCATCGACGAGGCCGAGGCCGCGCTCAACATTGAACTGGACCGCGTCCGCAACGAGCCGGTGACCGCCGCCGAACTGCTGGAGGCCCAGACCGAGATTCTGGCCCAGGAGCTGCGCGGCCGCGAGACCGCCTCGGGCCGCGCCTTCTCGCTCGGTTCGGCCGTCATCGCCGAACATGATCCGTCCGGCCCCGACAAGCGCATCGCCGCGGTCAAGGCCGTGACCATCGCCGACGTTCAGCGCGTCGCCCGCCAGTATCTCGACGACAGCGGCCGGGTCTCGATCCGCTATCTGGACGACAGCCAGCGCCCCGCCGGCACCCCCGACTTCGACCATCAGACCGGCTGGAAGAACCCGGCCCCGGTGCCGACCTTCCTGACCGTGCCCCCGGCCGTCCTGCCGCCCAATGCGCTGAAGCCCGAGGGCGAGCGCGAGGCCCCGCCGCCGCTGGGCGCCGCCCGCCCGGCCGTCGCCCCGGTGATCGCTGAACGCACCCTGTCGAACGGTCTGCGCGTCATCGTGGCGAAATCGACCGACCTGCCGATCATGAACGCCCAGCTGGTCATCGCCGGCGGCGCCGCGGCCGATCCGGCGGCGCGTCCGGGTCTGGCCTCCATGACCGCGAACCTCGCCACCCAGGGCGCCGGCGGCCGCACCGCGCCCGAGATCGCCCGCACCCTGGAGGCGCTGGGCGCCAATATCGGCGGCGGGGCCGGGGCGGATTCGACCACCCTGTTCGTCTCGGCGCCCAAGGCCTCGGCCGAGGCCGTCGGGGCCGTCCTGTCCGACGTCGTGCAGAAGCCGACCTATTCGCCGGAAGAGCTGGAGCGGTCGCGCACCCAGTCGGTCAATGCGCTCCGCGTCGCCCTGCGTCAGCCGGGCCCGCTGGCCTCCCAGGTCCTCAACCGCATCGCCTATGGCGCCGCCCCCTATGGCGCGCCCTCGGGCGGCACCGTGGCCTCGCTCGGCGCCATCTCGCGCGACGAGATCGTCGGCTTCCACGACCAGTGGTGGCGTCCGGACAACGCCGCCCTGATCATCACCGGCGGCATGACGGCCGAAGAGGGCTTCGCCTTCGCCGAGCGGACCCTCGGCGGCTGGGCCAGGCCCGCCAACGCCGTCCCGACCGTCGGCGCCCGCGCGGGCGAGGTCCAGGCCCCGCGCGTGGTGGTCGTCGATCTGCCCGGCTCGGGCCAGGCCGCCGTCTCCGCGGCCGTGCGCGGCCCCAACCGCTCCGATCCGTCCTTCTATCCGCTGGCGGTCGCCAACGCCGTCATCGGCGGCGGTCAGAACGGCCATCTGTTCCAGGAGGTCCGGGCCAAGCGCGGCCTCAGCTACGGCGCCTATTCGGCGCTCGGCTCGCGCGTCGACAGCGCCCTGCTGACCGCCTCGACCCAGACCAAGAACGAGAGCGCGGCCGACGTCGTCGAACTGGTCCTGACCGAGCTCGACCGGCTGAAGACCGAAACCGTCACCCCGACGGCGGCCACCGACCGCGAAACCTTCCTGACCGGCGGCTTCTCGCGGTCGATCGAGACCACGGGAGGCCTCGGCGGCTTCCTCGCCGACGCCGTGACCCTGGGCCTGCCGCTGGACGAGAGCACGGCCTATGCGACGAAGATCGACGCCGTGACGCCCGAGACGATCCAGGCCGCCGCCGTCGCGACCCTGGGCGCCGACCGGGCCTATGTGGTGGTGGTCGGGGACTCGGCCCAGTTCCTGCCGGCCCTGCGCGAGAAGCACCCCGATCTGGTCGTCATCCCGGCCGCGTCGCTCGACCTCGGCAGCCCGACGCTGGGGCTGTAGGGCGCGATGCGGCTGAGGATCGCCGCGCCCGGCTGGATGGCCACGGCGGTCCTCTGGCCGGTCGCGATCCTCATCGCCGTTGGAAACCTCTTGGGCGATTGTGTCCCCGAGGCCGCGCGCCCGACGGAAGCCTCACGCCGCCTGACGGTGCTCGCCATCCTCGCGGGTGCGGCCCTGCTCAACGCGGCCTTGATCGTGCTGACCGCCCTGCCGGGGCGCGACGGGCGCTAGCGCCGCCAGAGGGTCACTCCGCTCCCTCTCAGTGGGGCGCCGATGCGCCCTGGCTCGCCGCATCGGCATTGCTGATGGGCGTGAAGGCATAGGGGCTCGGGCCGCTCCACGGCACGAGGCCGAAGAATTTCCGTCGGGCGGCGTCGCAGGAAATCGGCGACCGCCCCTCGGTGACCGCGTCGAAATCCGTTTCGGTGAGATAGGCGGCGTAGGCGATCGCCCGATAGGGACCTTTGACCTTCAACGCGGCCAATCCCGCGTCGATCTGGCCGACGGTATAGAACTCGGACCCGCCCCATCCCTTTTGGAGAAGCTGCGGCAGCCGGCGGGCCAGACGCCACGCCACCACATTGGCACTCAGCTCGCCCAGCCAGGTCATGTCCGATGTCTCCCTCAGACCACCCGCACCCCGACGCCGTCTTCCTTCGCCGGGCCGACCGCCACGTCCAGGGTGTCGTCGCCGAAGCTGACGCCGTGGACGGCGCGTTGGACCATGGCGCGGATCTCGTCCATCGGCCTCTGGGTGCGGACGTCCAGATACCAGCCAGAGCGCCCGACCTCGCTCCAGTGGGCGCGGGCCAGCCAGGCGGCGGTGATCCCGGTGCCGCCCACGGGGCCGAAGGCGGCGGCCAGTTTCTCGACCAGCACGGCGGGCACGGAGTCCGGAACGCTCAGGCTGACCTTGCCCGACGGCTTGCCGCCCGGCGACATCGTAGCCTCGGCCTGACGCGCGGCGGCGGCCAGAAGGGCGGCGATGTCGTCCTGCTGGAACAGCATCACCCGGGTCGAGCCGGGATTGAGAATGATCGGCCCCTCGCGGAACAGGTGCAGGACCTGACGCCCGTTCATGGCGATGAAGGTGGTGTCCTCGCCCCACATCGCCTGCAGCCGGCGCGGATCGGTGAAAACCCCGGCGGCGACGCGGCCGTCATCCAGGGTCACGCCCTTGACGTCCATCCCCTCGTCGGGGCGCAGGGTGCGCATGCCGGTGGCGCCGGGCTGGATGCCGGCCAGGGTCGCCCCGTCGGGCGCCAGGAACAGGTCGACGGTCGGCAGGATGTCCTCGAACGCCCGCCAGTGCTTGGGATCGGCGAAGGCGGCGTCGATCACCTGCTCCAGTCCGTTCAGGGGTTTGTCGAGCGGGGCGGGCGAAGGCGCGGTCAGAAAATCGGTCATTCCCGATCCTTCACCGCCGGACAGGCGCGCGTCAATCGGGTGCGACCGATCTTCAGGCCGCGAGGCGGTCGATCAGCGGCGTCAACATCGAATCGCTCTCGGGCGCCAGTTCCTTCAGGAAGGCGATCAGGGCGCGCTCATTGTCGTCGAACGCCCCGTCGCGGCCGATGCGGTCGACCAGCCACAGCGCCTCCTCCCGATCCACCGGGGCGGCGGTCGTGGCGGCGCGGGCCTTCACCTCCCAGTGATCCTCGATCAGGGTTTCCGCCTCGGGCTGTTTCAGACCCCAGGCCAGATAGCCGCTGAGCCAGTCGCCCATGCGGCCGAGGGTCGTCGGCAGGGGGCCATGGTCGCGCTCGTACTCGCCGAACGACCAGGCCTTCGGATCGGCCAGCCAGCGTTCGCGACGCAGGGCCTCCTCGCGGCCCACGGGCGCCCAGCCGGCGGCGGCGGTGACGGCGTTGGCCACGGCGCGCTTGAAGAAGTCGGTCCAGACCGGATCGTTGGCCGCGCCGCGCGTGGCGTCGTTCAGGGCGAACAGGGCCTCGGCCTCGACGCGGGAAATGGCCAGCCGGCCGGGGCCGGAGGGGGCGAACATCAGCCGGCGCATCCGCTCGACCTCGTCGGCGGTGATCACCCCGTCATTCTCGACCACGGCGCGGGTCACCAGCGACAGGCCGAAGGCGGACAGGCTGTCCGGCGCGGCGTCGGCCAGTTCCAGCACCCGCACGACCGTCTCCAGCTCGGTGCCGTTGCGGATCCGGCCGTCACGGCCGATGCGGGCGATCAACCAGTCGGCCTGGGCCTCGGTCACATAGCCGACGGGCGCCTGCTGACGCACCAGCCAGTCGGTCAGGGCCTCGACGAAGAACTCGCGCCATTCCTTGACCCGACGCTCGGTGCCCTCGTCGATCGTAAACAGGGCCTCGACCTCTTCGGCGGTCACGGTGATCTCGCCGAACACCTCGCGGCGCAGGGCCAGGACTTCATCGGTGGTCACTTCGCCGCGCGCGACGATGGCGGCGCAGAGGTCAGGCAGGGCCATGGCAATCTCCCGTTTCCCGGGAACCCTAGCCGGGACGCGGTTACGTCCGGACTAACGACATTGACGGCCTCGTTATTTCTACATTACTGGAAATATGGAATCGAATTCCGCCGCCGACATGCTGTCCGCCTTGGGCCATCCTGGGCGGCTCGCCGTCTTCCGCCTTCTGGTCAAGGCGGGGCCGGACGGGATGGCGGCCGGAGAGATCGCACGCACGCTCGAGGTCCTGCCCAACACCCTTTCGGCCAATCTGAACATCCTGTCCCAGGCTGGACTGACCGCGTCCCGCCGCGATGGCCGCTCGATCATCCACACGGCCCGTTTCGACCGGATGCAGGCGCTGCTGGGATGGCTGGTTGAGGACTGCTGCAACGGCCGCCCCGAGATATGCGCGCCTCTGGCCGAGACGGCGCNNGGCGCGGGCCTGTGGCGAGCCAATGGCGTGACCGCCCAGACGCTCGCCCGCGCAACGCCGCTCGAGTTCGGTTTGTCCCGGCGGCTGACGGCCGAGGCCCTCGGCTCGGCCCTGTTGCTGATGATCGTGGTCGGCTCGGGGATCATGGGAGAACGGTTGTCCGGCGGGAACACAGGCCTCGCGCTTCTGGCCAACAGCCTCGCCACCGGCTGCGGTCTCGTCGTCCTGATCTGGATCTTCGGCCCGGTTTCCGGCGCCCATTTCAACCCGGTCGTGACCCTGATCGAGGCCCTACGTCGCGACCTGCCGTGGCGCACGGCCCTGACCTATGTCCCGGCCCAGATCGCGGGCGCGGTGCTCGGCGTCTGGGCTGCCCACCTGATGTTCGGCCTGCCGGTGCTTCAGGTATCGACTCACGTCCGCGCGGGCGACGGCCAGATCGTCGCCGAGAGCGTCGCGACCTTCGGCCTGCTGGCGACCATCCTGGGAACCTCGCGCTTTCGCCCCGAGGCGACACCAGTCGCGGTCGGCCTCTACATCACCGCCGCCTACTGGTTCACCGCCTCGACGTCCTTCGCCAATCCGGCAGTCACTTTGGCCCGATCCCTGACCGACACCTTCGCCGGCATCGCCCCCGGCGGGGTTCCGGCCTTCATCCTCGCCCAGACTGTCGGGGCCCTTGCGGCGCTGGCGGTGTTCGGCTGGCTTATCGACCCACGGAAAACGTCATGAGCGCCCCGGCCTCCCCGCCCGACTTCCCGATCGTCATCTTTCACAATCCTGACTGCGGCACCTCGCGCAACGTCGTCGCCATGGTGCAGGCGGCGGGCTATGCGCCGACCATCGTCGAGTATCTGCAAACGGGGTGGTCGCAGGAGCAGCTGCTCGGCCTCGCGGCGCGGACGGGGCTCGGCCTGAAGGCCCTGCTGCGGACAAAGGGAACGCCCGCCGAGGCGCTCGGCCTGCTCGCGGACGATGTTACCGCCGCACAGATGGTGGAGGCCATGCTGGCCTACCCCATCCTCGTCAACCGGCCCCTCGTGGAGACGCCGAAGGGCGTGAAACTGTGCCGTCCGTCGGAGGTCGTGTTCGACCTGCTGGAGCGGCGGCCGGACGTCTTCGTCAAGGAAGACGGCGAGATCGTCCGGGCCTGAAGTCAAAACGGGCGGCGGCCCTCGTACTGGAACGCTCCGGGCCGCCGCCGTCGATTACGTCAGGACGACGATGGCCACCCGTCGGTTCTGGGCGCGGCCTTCGCGGGTGGTGTTGGGCGCGACCGGGGTGTCGGCGCCGTAGGAGATGGTCGACATCCGGTTCAGGGCGATACCCTGGCGGCTCAGCGACCTGCGAACCGCCTCGGCGCGCTGGGCGCCCAGTTCCTCGTTGTATTCCGGGCTGCCGGTCGAGTCGGTGAAGCCCTGGATTTCGAGATAGACGTTGCGGTTCTCGCCCTTCAGACGCGTGGCCAGTTCGGCCAGACGCTGTTCGGCCTCCGGCGAAAGGTCGTGGGCGTCGGTCGGGAATTTGACCGAGTCATCCGAGAGCACGACCTGATAGAGGAACTTGCCCTCGGCCAGCTTGTGCGCGTCATTGGCGCGTTGAAGCGCCTGACCCGCCGTGCCCTCGACCTGGGCCAGATGCTGGTCGGTGGCGTCGACGCGGGCGTCGACCACCGCGACATTGTCCCGTACGAAGCGATGTGAGGCGCAACCGCTCGCGGTGACGCCGACCATCATCACGACACCGGCCATGGCCACCGCGCGGGAGCTGAAACGCCCCTTGAAGGTGGTGACGGGCGCGGCGCCCATGAATGTCGATCTGATCAAGATCAGTCTCCTTATTCCGGCGGAGCGCGACTCCCGCGTGAATGCGCAAGGCTCAGGTGCGGAGTCGGAATCGGCGGCAGAATGACCGGTAAAGGGCGGGATTACGTCAGCTTGACCATTGGATTTATTGGCCTTCATGACCTTTCGCGAAGCGAAAACGTCTGAACTCGCCGCCACGTTCCTGACGCGGGCGAATGATCTTTTTTTCGCGTGAGGACACCAACTTCATCGACACGCTCCGGAACCCGACGCCGACGCCTGGTCGCGATCGTCGCCAGTGTCGCCGTGCACGGTCTGGTCCTCGCCCTCCTCCTGCCCTTCGCCGCCGACGCCCCGACGCTCGAGGTCGAGCCGCCCGTCGTCGTCACCCTGACCCGCCCCGAGCCGCCCCCGATCGCCCCGCCCGCCCCCACGCCCGGCGCCGATGCGGGCGGCGGCGCTCCCGCCGAAAAGGCCGAAAAGCCTACGCCGCCCAAGGCGCCTGAACCTGCCGCGCCCCTGCCGGCGCCCAAACCCGTCCCGGCTCCCGTCCGCCATCGCCCGGCCCGAACCCCGCCGCCCAGCGTCCCCACCGTCGTCGCGGCCGCCGCTCCCGCCTCGACCGAGGGCCAGATCTCCGTCGTCGGCGAGGCCCAGCTGGCCGGCGCCCTGACCGCCGGATCGGGTCAGGGCGCGGGTCCCGGCGACGGGTCCGGCCTCGGCTCCGGAAACGGCTCAGGCCCCGGCAGCGGAACCGGCGGCGGCCGCTGTGACATGGTCGAACGCCTCCAGACCGTGCTGCGTCGCGACGCCAACATCCGCGCCGTCGCCGCCGGCGCCCACGCCAGCCTCTCAGGCGGTCGCGGCGCTTTGCTCGTCTGGAACGGCGACTGGCTCAGGAACCCCGGGCAGGAGGGCAAGGGCCTGGCCGGCCTGCGTCAGGCCATCGCCGTCGAGGTCGCCTTCGCCCCTGCCGCCTGCCGCGCCCAGGTCGTCAACGGCCTGGTCCTGATCCGCCTCGGCGACGCCCCCGGCGACCCCCGTCTGGCGCTGGGCGCCGGCCGCTGGCGCTGGTCCGACCTGCTGGGCCTCTGACAACCAGGATCACCGTTCGATGACGGTCGCGGAATCCGAAACGTTCGTTTCGGAAACTGCGTCTTTCAGAAACAATGTGTTTCGACCGTTTCTATTTCCGATCCTCAGGGTTCGGGTAGCTTGACGTCACACCGGTCGCGGCGGCGACGAAAGCCTCCCCCGGTGAGTGCCCAAGCTTTCGTTCCCCAACCCACAGTCAGGACCAGAACCATGCCCTTCGTGAACGCCGCCGACGGTACGCCCATCTTCTACAAGGACTGGGGCCCCAAGGACGCCCAGCCCATCGTCTTCCACCACGGCTGGCCCCTCAGCGCCGACGACTGGGACGCCCAGATGATGTTCTTCCTGGCGAAGGGCTATCGGGTTGTCGCCCATGACCGCCGGGGCCACGGCCGCTCGGGTCAGGCTTCCGAGGGCCACGACATGGACACCTACGCCGCCGACGCCGCGGCCGTCTATGAAGCCCTGGACCTCAGGAACGCGGTCCACATCGGTCACTCGACCGGCGGCGGCGAGGTCGTCCGCTATGTGGTCAAGCACGGCGCCGGCCGCGTCGCCAAGGCGGTCCTCGTCAGCGCCGTCCCGCCCCTGATGCTCAAGACCGAAGCCAACCCCGGCGGCCTGCCCATCGAGGTCTTCGACAACTTCCGCGCCGGCACCGCCGCCAACCGCGCACAGTTCTTCCGCGACGTCGCCGCCGGCCCCTTCTACGGCTTCAACCGCGAAGGCGTCGAACCCCAGGAAGGCGTCATCCAGAACTGGTGGCGGCAGGGCATGATGGGCTCGGCCAAGGCTCACTACGACGGCATCAAGGCCTTCTCCGAGACCGACTTCACCGAGGACCTGAAGGCCATCACCGTCCCGACCCTGGTGATGCACGGCGACGACGACCAGGTGGTGCCGATCGCGGACTCCGCCCCCCTCTCCGCCGCCCTGGTGAAGGGCAGCCAGCTGAAGATCTACCCGGGCTATCCGCACGGCATGCTGACCACCCACGCCGACGTCATCAACCCCGACCTGCTGGCCTTCATCCAGGCCTGATGCCGACCCCGCGCCCGCTCCCCGGAGCGGGCGCGCCCTTCCCCTGCCGAAAGCCCCCCCATGTCCGACCTCGACCCCGAAATCACCGACAACCGCGAGACCCACCGCTACGAGCTGGTCGTCGACGGCCAGACCGCCGTGGTCCAGTACAATGAGGTCGCCGGCGGCCTGCTGATCTCCGAGACCCTGGTCCCCGTCCCGCTCGAAGGCCGCGGTATCGCCAGCCGCCTCGCCCGCCACGTCCTGACCGACATCCGCAACCGCGGCCTCGTCGTCCTGCCCACCTGCCCCTTCTTCGCCGGCTATATCCAGAAGCACCGCGAATGGGCTGACATCGTCCACCCCCACTACCGGACCGCGCTTGGCCTCTAGGGATTGGGGCCTCTGAGCCCCCATCTTTCTTCGGCCGGAAGGCGCAAGCCCCTTGCGTCTTCCGCCCCTTCGCTGCACCTCGGCGGCAAGCCTTCCCTGTGAGCCGACGATGTCCGAAGAATTCTACCGCATGCGGCGCCTGCCGCCCTATGTGATCGCCGAAGTCAACAATATGCGCCACGCCGCCCGCACCGCCGGCGAGGACGTCATCGACCTCGGCATGGGCAATCCGGACCTGCCCCCGCCCGCCCACGTCATCGACAAGCTCATCGAGGTCGCCCGCAACCCCGACGCCCACGGCTATTCCCAGTCGCGCGGCATTCCCGGCCTGCGCCGCGCCCAGGCCAACTACTACGCCCGCCGCTTCGGCGTCGACCTCGACCCCGAGACCGAGGTCATCGTCACCATGGGCTCCAAGGAGGGTCTGGCCAGCCTCGCCACCGCCATCACCGAGCCCGGCGACGTGGTCCTGGCCCCCAACCCCTCCTATCCGATCCACACCTTCGGCTTCATCATCGCCGGCGCCGCTATCCGCAGCGTCCCGACCACGCCCGACGAGAAGTATTTCGAGGCGCTCGAGCGGGCCATGGCCTACACCGTGCCGCGCCCCAAGGTGCTGGTGATGAACTATCCGTCCAACCCCACGGCCGAGACGGTGGACCTGGCCTTCTATGAGCGCGTCGTCGCCTTCGCCAAGGCCAACGACCTCTGGATCATCTCCGACCTCGCCTATTCCGAGCTCTATTACGACGGCAAGCCGACCGTCTCGATCCTTCAGGTTCCGGGCGCCAAGGACGTGGCCATCGAGTTCACCTCCCTCAGCAAGACCTATTCCATGGCCGGCTGGCGCATGGGCTTCGCGGTGGGGAACAAGCGGCTGATCGCGGCCATGGCCCGCGTGAAGTCCTACCTCGACTACGGCGCCTTCACCCCCATCCAGGCCGCCGCCGTCGCCGCCCTGAACGGGCCGCAGGACATCGTCGAGAAGAACCGCGCCCTCTACCACAAGCGCCGCGACGTGCTGGTCAAGAGCTTCGGCGCCGCCGGCTGGGAGATCCCCAAGCCCGCCGCCTCCATGTTCGCCTGGGCCCCCCTGCCCCCGGCGCTCGCCCACCTTGGGTCGCTGGAGTTCTCCAAACAGCTCCTCACCCACGCCAAGGTCGCCGTCGCCGCCGGCGTCGGCTACGGCGAGAACGGCGAGGGCTATGTCCGCATCGCCCTGGTCGAGAACGAACAGCGCATCCGTCAGGCCGCCCGCAACATCAAGGCCTTCCTGAAAGCCCGCGGCGTCAACGGCCCGTTCGGCGACGAAGCCTAGGCGCGCGGGACCCACAACCGTGCTGGATGACCACCGAGAATCACCGCACCCACTGATGGTATGACCGGATACGCTGAGCTCTCAAACTTCCTCGCGTTGAACGACCTTGCAGCTGGGGAACGCCTTGGTTGGCCGAAAGGCACGAAACAGGCGGCCAATAGGGGAAAGCAAGCCAAAGGCTTTGTCGCTGCTGTGGTCGGGCTGGCCAATGGGGAAAAGCTCGCGTTACATGACGCGAGAGGCGTCACGAAAGATAATCTGGACAGCCTCTTCGAGCATTTTCCTCGCCTTCTGTTGAGCACCGAAGGCTACCTGCCCAGATCCCTCGCCATGATGGCGATCGTCGCCGATCGGCTTGGCGTTCCAATCAAGTCTGAAAATCTCTCGGCGGCGAATGAAGTCTGCTCGGAAGTCGTCAATGAAGTGATGGGACCGAGGTTAAGGAGGTTTGTTCGCGAAACACTCGGCTCTGACGGGCATGTCGCTCCTCTCGGTGAGGACGGGTTAATCTCGTTCCTTACCGGTCCCTATGCCCAGTTCGCCAAGGCTGAGGCGAATGGGCTCGTGTCTCGCGCAGGCAGTTTGAACGAAGCCCTAGTAAGGGAAGCTATCAAAGCGGCGGGACTTTTAGACGCGATCCAAACCGGCACCGAAGGCAACGCCGATATCCAGATCGTCACCAAATCGATGAATCCCCCTCAAATCCTTAGTATTGAGGTCAAAAGCTACGGCGCGCGAGAACGACTCATTCGGGGCCTCCACGATTGCAAGGCTCCCAAAGTCGGCGTTGGTTTCTTTAACAAATCTTCCGAGTTCAATTCGGACAGAACTAGCTTGTTGCTCGCAACAAACGCCTCGGCCATCTATCTCCCAGAACTCACTTTGTCTGGATTGGACGGTGTAACCCGGGCAAGGCAGAACAGCCACGGCGGCCAGTTCTATCGCCCGCTTGGTCGCTTTGGATCGGACATGAAGCAATTCGCTCACATCGGCGTCAAAGCATTTGCCCCGTAAGCAACGCTCAAACGGAGCCGCGAATCACTAAAACATCCACTGAACCAGTCACCCAGTCGCCCAACCGATTGGTAATATTCTCCAGATCAAGTCTGGCGCGCCCCTTCAACGCACACTCCCACACCGTCGCAACCCGCCAGCCGTCGGCCAACAGCTTCGCCTCCGCCGCCGCATCCACCGCCTTGTTCCGCGCGATCTTCTCGCGCCAGAACTCCGGCCGAGTCGAGGGCCATTTGAAAAGGTGGCAGTCGTGGCCGTGCCAGAAGCAGCCGTGGACGAAGATCACCGCCCGGTATTTCGGCAGACACAGGTCCGGCTTGCCCGGCAGCTTGCAATGCAGCCGATACCGGAAACCCCGCGCGTGCAGCGCCTTGCGGATCATCAGTTCCGGTTTGGTGTTCTTTCCCCGGATGCCGGACATCATCCGGCTGCGGGTCGCCGGGTCGACGACGTCAGCCAACGGCGGCCTTGGGCTTTTTACCGAGGGCGCGGAACAGGTGCGGCTTCATATGTTCGGCGACGGCCTTCACCGCAGGCACGACGACCGAATTACCAAACTGGCGATAGGCCTGGGTGTCGGACACCGGAATAATGAAGTCATTGCCCTGGGCGCTGTCGAAGCCCATCAGCCGGGCGCATTCGCGCGGCGTCAGGCGGCGCGGCACGTTCTGCCCCTCCCGCTTCACCAGGATTTCCGACCCGTCCTTGTAGTAACGCGCCGACAGGGTGCGGGCGACGTCGGTCGGGCCAACCAGGCCGAAGCCGAAGCCGTTGCCGGCCGCCTGGTGCTTTTCCTTGTACCGCTGCAGATAGTTCCACAGGTGATCGGTCAGGGTGTATTTGTCCGAGACCCGGCCCGAGTTGCCGACCGTGAATCGTTGGTCCGGCGCCTCCGAGCCATCGCCGGGATGCAGGATGACCTCCAACTTCGGCGCAGCGTCGGGCATCTTCATATCCGCGAAGCGGAACGCCTGATCCTCGCGGAAACCGACGATGAAGATCCGCTCGCGATGCTGCGGCGTCCAGTGACGGCCGTCGATCACGCGCCAGTCGATCGTGTAGCCCAGATCCTGGAGGACTTCCTTGATCGTCTGGAAGGTCTTGCCCTTGTCGTGGCTGACCAGGTTGCGGACGTTCTCCAGCAGAAAGGCCGCCGGCTGGTGGTGCTTGATGATCCGCGCCACATCGAAGAACAGCGTCCCCTGGGTCTTGTCCTCGAACCCATGCGCACGGCCCAGAGCATTCTTCTTGGACACACCCGCGATCGAGAACGGCTGGCACGGGAAACCCGCCAGCAGCACGTCGTGGGCCGGAATGTCCTCGACATCCACCTTGGTGATGTCACCGTTGATCTCGTGGTCGTCGTTGGGGAAGTTCGCCGCGTAGGTCTTCTGGCTGTACTTGTCCCACTCGGACGTGAAGACGCACTTTCCGCCAATCGACTCGAACCCGCGCCGCAGCCCGCCGATCCCGGCGAACAGGTCGATGAAGGTGAAGTCCGCAGCGTCCTCGCCGGCGCCGCCCCGAACCAGTTCGAGCTTCGGCTGGGCGGCCACAGGTTTCGCAGGCCCATCGATATAGCCAAGGTCGACAGCCTTGTCGGCCACCGCCCGGCCCGCCTGCTTCACCATGATCGCATACTCCGACACGGCTGATTCCCGCGTTAACCTAGGATGGCAGAGTGCCAGGTTAATGCCAGGAGAACAAGCGGGGAACGCGAGCGTTCGCAGAGCCTACCTCTGACGCAACCCCGCGAAGAAGGTTTCCAGGAGCTGCGCTCGATCCGTGATCGGCGGATGACGCGCGAAATGATCACCCAGATCGCTCAGAATCTGATCGGTCGGACGCGCGTCTTCGATTGATTTCGCGGCCCACCCCCGACCGGGATGAAGCGTGTCCCACGGCGAACGTTTGTTGGCGCGCGTCGTCGCGTCATCTCCGTGCTTGCCCAGTCCGTAAAGGATATTGGTCTCGCTGTTCCAGACCGGCCGGAAGAGATTGATCAGATAGTCTTCCGCGGCCGTCTCCCATCCGGATTGAACAACGAGAAAGCGCGCTTCGAAGTCCGCGAGATCGAGGGTGGTCTCGGCCTTGGCGATATTCTTCCGATGCTCGTTCAATCGCGCCGCCAGCCGCGGCCCTTGATCACGCGCCGTATGGGCGTTGGCCAGACCCGGCGCGGCCTGCCCCACATAGAGGGGGGTCTCGGTTCCGCTGAGCGGCGCATAGGGCGCGTACCGGCCGTTGTAGTAGATGGCGTAGACGCCTGACCCGTAGAATTTGCCGATCTCGCCCAGCGGCACACGATCCTGCGCCACCATGGCCAGGGCGGTGAAACGACCGATGACCTTGGGGTTGCTGGGATCGAAAACCACCGTCGGCAGGGCGACCGGATCGATCCGCTCGAGCGCCGTCTCCACGTCCAGCGCCAGTGCGCGCAACGCCTGATCGACGCGGTTGCGCAGGGCGCCGGGCAGCGCCCTTTCGGTCGCCGCGTCGACGAAGCGCCGGATGTCGTTCCGGATGGATTCAACGTCCGCGGCGAAATCGCGACCCTTGCTCACGCCGCGAACCTCAACCGTCGCGCCACGTCCTTGCCCACCATTTCGGCCAACCGCACCGGCACCGCGTTGCCCAGTTGGCGCATCGTCTCGCTCCACGATCCGTGGAACACGTAGTCGTCGGGGAAGGTCTGAAGACGCGCGCTTTCCCGCACCGTGAAGTATCGGACGTCCCCGTTCGGCTTCCTCAGCATGTTCTCGCCACCGGGCACTCCGTGCACGCCGGCCTTCAGGGTCTTGGCCGGTTCGTCCAGCGGACTGCCCGTGTGACCCGGATAGCTGCGCGCGCCCGGCTGTTGGCGGTGATTGGCGACGCTTCGCGCCTTCACCGTCTCACGCTCGGGATCAGGCAAATCATGGATCGCGTCACGCACGGTTCGCCACGCGCTGCCGACGGGTCGGGCATCCATCCGCGCCGCGCGCGCGGACAGGACGTCGCTCTCCACACGATCCTTCTTCGCGACCCGGTGCCGATCCCAATAGGATCCATCCCGATACTGATCCCAGATCAGGGCCTCGGCCGAGTGGGTCTGGATCGGGAAGGTCCACTCCAAGTCGAGGTCGTCGCGGAAACCCACGAACAGGACCCGTTCCCGTTTCTGGGGCACGCCGTGGTTGGCGGCGTTCAGCAGCCGTGTGACCAAGCGGTAGTTCAGTCCGCCCTTTGGTTTCGATGTATGGTGCTGCTCCAGACGCGCGAGGTGATCCGCCCAGTCCTCGTCCGGTCGCGCCGTTACTTCCGGATGGCGCATCTGCAGTTGCACATATTCGAAATAGTTCTGGAAACTGGCGCGCGTCAGTCCTTTGACGTTCTCGAACACGAACGCCCTGGGTCGGGCCTCACGTACCGCGCGGATCGCCTGCGGAAACATGTCGCGCGCGTCGTCATAGGCCTTGTGTTTCCCGCCCATGGAGAACGGTTGGCACGGTGGACCGCCCGAAATCAGGTCCAACTTCCCTTCGTGGACGCCAAAGTCGACCGTCCGCACATCACCCTGTTCGAGCGGCCAGTCGGCGACCACCGAACCCGGCCTTCGCTGGTTCTCGCGAATGGTGTCGCAGCAATAGACGTCGCGCTCGACGACCTGCAGGGGATGAAATCCGGCCCGATGCAGTCCGATGCCGAGGCCACCGGCGCCGGCGAACAATTCGATGGAATTCATGATCGTCCCGGACTCCACGCGCCTCATGCCCCCAAGAATGTTCTTATTCTGTTCGAAAGTGAAGCCACATCGCGCAACTCACATTCCCAGATCGTCATCACGTCCCACCCCGCCTCGGCCAAGGCCGCTTCCTTGCGAAGATCTCGCGCGCGATTCCCTTCCAGCTTCGGTCCCCAGAACTCCTGCCGCGATTTGGGCATTCGCGCCAGACGGCAGTCCGGATCGGGATGCCGATGCCAGAAGCAGCCATGCACGAAGATCACCTTGCGGCGGCCCGGGAAGACGAGATCAGGCGTGCCGGGCAGATCCCGACAGTGCAGACGGAAGCGATACCCGAGCCCATGGATCAACCGGCGGACGGCGAGCTCGGGCTTGGTGTTCTTGCCCCGAACGCGTGACATGCGTTCGGACCGTTGATCCTTGGAAAGAGGATCGGCCCTCAATCCTCGTCCATCTTCAGGGCGGCGATGAACGCCTCCTGCGGGATCTCGACCTTGCCGAACTGGCGCAT
>DBBK01000227.1:352-19526 GCA_002292165.1 Brevundimonas sp. UBA986 | reverse complement strand
CGGCGGCGGCGGCCTGATCGCCGGCTGCGCCATCGCCGCCAAGGCCATGAAGCCCGACATCAAGGTCTTCGGCGTCGAGGCGGCCCGCTATCCGTCCTTCACCGCCAAACGGGCGGGCCAGCCCCCCGTCTGCACCGGCCAGACCATCGCCGAGGGCATCGCCATCAAGGCCGTGGGCGACATCCCCTTCAACCTGGCCAATGACCTGATCGACGAGGTCTTCGTGGTTGACGAGGCCGACTTCGAACGCGGCGTCTCCTTCATGGTCACCCTGGAGAAGACGGTGTGCGAGGGCGCCGGCGCCGGCGGTCTGGCGGCCCTGCTGCGCTATCCCGAGCGCTTCAAGGGGATGAAGGTCGGGATCGAGCTGACGGGCGGCAACATCGACGCCCGCATGCTGGCCGTGGTCCTGAACCGCGAGATGGTCCGGGAGCGCAGGCTGATCGTCTACCGCATCCTCGGCGACGACCGGCCGGGCATGCTGTCGGCCATGGCGGCGGTGATCGGCGGTCTGGGCGGCAACATCATCGACGTCGTCCACAACCGTCTGGCCCTGGACGTCCCGGCCAAGGGCGCGGAGTTCGACATCATGGTCGAAACGCGCGATAGCGCCCACGCCGACGAGATCGGCGACGCTTTGAAGGACAAGGGTTATGCGCTTCGGATGGGCTAGGGCCGCGACGGTCACGAGTATCGCCGCCACGCTTCTGGTCGCCGCCTGCCATCGCGCCCCCGCGGTCACGCCCGAAGAGCTGGCGAAGAACGCCGCCGAGGCCGCCGCCTTCATGGAGAAGAACAAGTCCGCCGAAGGGGTTCAGACCCTGCCGTCGGGCCTGCAGTACAAGGTGCTGGTCTCCGGGCCCTCGGGCGCCGCCAGCCCGGACCGCAACGATCTGGTCCGGGTCGACTATGAGGGCGCCCTGACCGACGGCACGGTGTTCGACAGCTCGTTCGAGCGTGGCGTGCCCCTGGCCATCCACGTCGACGAGGTGGTGCCCGGCTGGACCGAGGCCCTGCAGCGCATGAAGGCCGGCGACGAGTGGATGCTCTATGTCCCGCCCGAGCTCGGCTACAAGGACCAGCAGGCGGGCGACATCCCCCCGAACTCGGTTCTGGTCTTCCGCGTCAAGCTTGAGGACGTGGCCCCGGTCCCGGGCGCCGGCCGGGCGATCGGATCGGCTCAGGGGTAGGTCCGGGTCCATTCGTCCCTGACGCTCTCATCCGCTTCTCGCGCCAGCCGGACCGCCTTCGCGCGTCCGAACGCCTCCGCGTCCAGTCGTCCCAGAGCCCAGACCGCCGCCCCGCGCACGAGGGGCGAGGCGTCGTCCAGCAGCCGTTCCGCCGCCGCGACCAGACCGGCGTCCGCGCTGTTGCCGACCGCATAGAGGACGTTCCGCAGGAAACGGTCGCGGCCGATGCGCTTGATCGGGCTCCTGGTGAACAGGGCGCGGAAGGCGGGGTCGTCGAGCGCGGCCAGTTCGGCCAGGGGCGGCTGTTCCAGCGCGCCCCGGGCCTGCAGCCGGGCCTCCTTCGAGGCGGCGGCGAACTTGTTCCAGGGACAGACCGCCAGACAGTCGTCGCAGCCATAGATGCGCGAGCCCGTCGCTGTGCGGAACTCGACCGGCCACGGTCCAGGAAACTCGATGGTCAGGTAGGAGAGGCAGCGGCGGGCGTCGAGCTGGAAGGGAGCGGGGAAAGCTCCCGTCGGACAGGCGTCCAGACAGGCGGTGCAGGAGCCGCAGTGCTCGGTCTCGGCCGCGTCGGGCTCAAGCTCCGCCGCCGACAGGATGACGCCGAGGAACAGCCAGTTGCCGTAGTCGCGGCTGAGGAGGTTGGTGTGCTTGCCCTGCCAGCCGAGGCCGGCGCGCTGGGCCAGCGGCTTCTCCATCAGGGGGGCGGTGTCGACGAAGACCTTCACGTCCTGGCCCGTCTTCGCGGCGATCTGGCCCGCCAGGGTCTTCAGCCGCCCCTTGATGACCTCATGATAGTCGTCGCCCCGGGCATAGACGGAGATATAGCCCGCCGACCGGTCTTCCATCTCCGGCAGGGGATCGGTGCGGGGGCCATAGTTCATGCCCAGGACCACGGCGGTCCGGGCGCCATCCCACATGGCGGTGGGGTGGGCGCGGCGCTCGAGCGTCGTCTCCATCCAGCCCATCTCGCCGTGGCGTCCGGCCTCGACGAAGTGGGCCAGCCGCTCGCCCGCGCTCCAGGGATCGCTGGCCGAGGCGAAGCGGCAGACGTCGAAGCCCAGGGCCAAGGCCTGGCTGCGGATGATGTCGCGGGGATCGGCCATCGCGGCCTGCTCTCTCACAGACCGGCCTGCGATCAAAGCGGGGTCAGAAGTCCAGATCCGCGTAGTGCGGCGCGGGGGCCAGGCCCTGGAACTTGTCGGCCAGAAGTGGGCGGAAGCAGGGGCGGGACTTGAGCCGCATGTACCAGGTCTTGAGCAGGGGCCAGGACTTCCAGGCCACCTCGCCGAAGTAGTCCAGCACCGAGATATGGGCGGCGGCGACCAGATCGGCCTGGCTCATGCGGCGGCCGGCCAGCCAGTCGCGCTCGCCCAGCAGACCTTCCAGCATGATCAGATGCTCGCGCAGGGCCGCGCGGCCTTCGCGCAACCCTTGAGCCTCGGGCGGGCCGAGGCGGAGCAGGGGCTTCTCCATCCGCTCGTGCAGCAGGACGGCGTTGACCTCGTCGGTGAAGCGGCGGTCGAACCAGGTAGTCAGGCGGCGCACCTCGGCGCGTTCGCCGGCGTCGGCGGGCATCAGCAGCGGCGTCTTCTGCTGGTCCTCGACCCAGCCCAGGATGGCATTGGCCTCGCACAGGGTCAGGGGGCGGCCCTGCTGGACGGTCTGCAGCACGGGGGGCATGCCCGACGGATTGAGGGCGCGGACCGGGCAGTCGGCCTCCCACGGGCGGACCGGGGTCTCCTCGACCTCGATCCGGGCCTCGCCGAGCGCCAGCCGCGCCGAACGCGAGCCGGGGTCGAAGGGGAAGTGGAAGAGAACGGCCGTCATGCGCGACTCCATGCCCCCCTCGATCTTAAGACGGCGTTTACCGCGCCCGGTTCAGCCGCCGACTATGACCAGGGTCCGGTATGGGGGACGGTCTGGCCCGACGCCGGCGGGGTCTCAACCGCCTCCGGGGCCTTGAGTTCCGTCGAGGCCTGCGTCGGCCGCAGGCCCGCCGGGTCGGCGTGGATCAGGATGTCGCTGTCGGGCAGGACGGCGCGGATGCGGGCTTCGGCTTCCTCCACGATGGCGTGGGCGGCCTCCAGCGTCAGGTGGGGGTCCATGTCGACATGCATCTGGACCATCAGGGTCGAGCCGGCCATGCGGGTGCGCAGGGCGTGGATGCCGGTGATGCGCGGGTCAGCGAGGACGGCCGTGGTCACCGCCTGCTGCTCCGCCTCGCCCGCCGACTGGTCGAGCAGGTGCCCCGAGGCCTCCTTCAGAAGGCCGAACGCCCCCCAGAAGAGCCAGATGGCGACGATCAGGCCGGCGGCGGCGTCCAGTCCCGGGGCGTGGAGCCAGGCGCCGGAGACTACGCCGATCAGCACCACCCCGTTGGCGGCCAGGTCGGCGGCGTAGTGGCTGCGGTCGCCGGCGACGGCGAGGGACCCGGTCTCCTTCAGTGCCTTGCCCTGCAGCCAGACCAGACCGGCGGTCAGGGCGATGGAGACGAGGATGACGGCGACGGCCCAGCCCCCCGCGCCGACCGGGCGCGGATCGACCATCCGCTGCAGCGCCTCCCAGCCGATGAAGACGGCCGAGGCGAAGATCAGACCGGCCTGGACCAGGGCGGCCATGGCCTCGCCCTTGCCGTGGCCGTAGCGGTGCTCCGCGTCCGGCGGGGCGGCGGCCCAGCGCACGGCGTAGAAGGTGGCCAGGGACGCGACCAGGTCCAGCACGGAGTCGGTCAGGGAGGCCAGGATCGACACCGACCCGGACGCGCCGAGGGCGAAGGCCTTGAGCGCGATCAGGGCCACGGCGACCCCGACCGAGAGGCGGGTGATCCGGCGCGTGACCGCCGCCTTGTCCACAGTTGACTGGGGCGTGACGCCGTCCGTGTCGCTCATCCCGCCTTGTCGCCGATCATGAGCCGCAAATCCAGAGCGGGCTTATGTTTCAGCAAGCTTGGCCATATTGCTCCGGTCACGAAATGGCCGCATGGTGAGCGCTGCATTCATCCACAGGCAGGACGTGGATCGCGCATGGCAGGGGTTGGGGCGGCGACAGGACCGGCGGCGGAACGCTGGATCGGCCGGAGCGAGGCTCTGGAGCGGCTGGGGGTCAAGACCCAGACGCTGTACGCCTATGTCAGCCGCGGCCGGATCGCCGCGCGTCCGGACCCGGACAATCCCCGCCGCAGCCAGTACGACGCCGGGGATATCGCCCGGCTCAGCGCGCCGCTGGCGCCCGGCGAGACCCCGCCGCCCTTCGTGCCCTTCGAACACGCCCCGGCGCGGGGCGAGGCCCTGATCCGGTCGTCGCTGAGCCTGGTGTCTCAGGGGCGGCTCTTCTATCGCGGGCAGGACGTGGTCGAGCTGTCGAAGACGGCGACGGTCGAGGATGCGGCGCGGCTGCTGTGGGACTCGCCCGGTCACAACCCCTTCGCGGGGCTGGGGCCCCGGCTGGATAGCGCCGGCGGGGTCACGGCCCGGACGCGGCTGTTCGCGTCCCTGGCCCGCCGGGCTGAGGAGGACGCCTCCACCGCCGGCAAGACGCCCGATCAGGTCAAGGCCCAGGCCGCCTCGGTGCTCAATGAGGTGGTCGACGCTGTCGCCGGACCCGGGCCGCGGCTGTTCTTCCACCAGCGTCTGGGACGGGGCTGGAAGGTGCTGGAGCGCGACAGCGTCATCATCCGCCAGGCGCTCGTCCTGATCATGGACCACGCCATGAACCCCTCGGTCATCGCCACGCGGGCGGCGGCGGGGGGCGGCGCCTCTCCGGCGGGGGCGGCGCTGGCGGGGCTGGCCACCTTCACCGCCTCGCCCAAGGCCTTCGAACTGGCCCGGACCATCGCCTGGGTCATCGAGGCCCGGCGCGACGCCAGAGGCGCGGCCCAGCGCCGGATGGAGGCCGACGGCCGGGTGCCCGGCTTCGGCGACGCGGCCTGGCCCGAGGGCGATCCGCGCGCGGCGGCCCTGCTGGAGGCCGCCCACCTGCCGCCCGATCTGGCCGCCATCGTGCGCGAGGGCGAGGCCGCTTCGGGCGTCAAGGCCAATGTGGGCCTGGCTTTGGCCCTCGTGGCGCGGCGTCTGGACCTGCCCCGCGACGGCGCCTCGGACATGCTTCTGATCGGCCGTCTGGTCGGTCTGCTCGGTCATGCGCTGGATCAGGCGACGGACGGCTCGCCTATCGCCGCCCGACTGCGCTATGTGGGTCCCAGACCCGGCGCCTGATCAGGCTCTCCCACCGGGCCAATGGGGATACATATGGCGGACTGGATTGCGGCGATCATCCTTGGGCTGGTGGAGGGGCTGACCGAGTTCCTGCCCGTCTCCTCGACCGGACACCTCTTGCTGACCCAGCACCTGCTGGGCCTGACCGACCTGCGCTGGAACGCCTTCGTGGTGCTGATCCAGCTGGGCGCGATCCTGGCGGTGGTGGCTCTCTACTTCCAGCGGCTGTGGGGCGTGCTGATCCGGCTGCCTACCGATCCGTCGGCGCGGCGCTTCGCCATCAGCGTCCTGATCGCCTTCATCCCCTCGGCCATCGCCGGCCTGTTCCTGCACGACTTCATCACCAAGGTCCTGTTCGAGGACCTGCGGACCATCTGCTGGGCCCTGATCATCGGCGGGGTCATCCTGCTGGTGCTGGAGCGCTGGGCGCCCAAGCCCCATACCGGCGACGCCATGGCCCTGAGCTGGCGCCAGTCCTTCCTCATCGGCCTGTTCCAGTGTCTGGCCCTGGTCCCCGGCGTGTCCCGCTCGGGCGCCACCATTTCGGGCGGTCTGGTGCTGGGGCTGGAGAAGCCGGCGGCGGCGGAGTTCTCCTTCTTCCTCGCCATCCCGACCATGGTCGCGGCCTTCGGTCTCGACCTGATCAAGTCCAAGGACTCTATCGACCTTCACTTCGCCTGGATCATCGCCATCGGCTTTATCGTGTCGTTCGTCAGTGGACTGATCGTCATCAAATGGATGCTCAGCTTCGTGTCCAAGCACGGCTTCGCCCCCTTCGCCTGGTGGCGGATCGCCATCGGCGCGACGGGCCTGTTCCTGCTGACCATGGGCTTCGTGAGCTGAGGGGTTTTGCACTCGAAAAAAGTGGGTGCAAAAAGTGCAAGGCTGAAAGTCGGGCGGCAGGTTTTAGGCGTAGAGCCCGGACTCTGAACGGCTTTTTGTGCGGCTGAAAATTGCACTCTCAGTGCACGCGAGTGCAGGGCGATGCACTCGGCGGCTGTCTGGATTTGCGATGTCAAAGACCGGCGGACGCGAGTGTACGCGCGCGCGGGAGCATGCGCGGTCGATTGGAGTCAGAAAGCGCCAAGACGTTGATTGAGCGCGCGCTTTTTGGCGAAGGCGTGCCGGGGTGAGCGGTAACCGCTCACCCTTTCGTGCAAGGACAACGGCTGCGCCGCCGTGCGCTCAAGCCCTCTCCCGCCGGGAGAGGGTAGAGTGGTCAGGCCGGGACCAGCGTCTCCGCCGCCGGGCTTTCGGCGAACTGGCCGCCCTTGCGGTAGCGCCAGAGGTAGGCCGGGGCGATGGCTTCCATGCCGGTGGCCTCGACGCCCAGGGCTTCCAGACCTTCGGCGCCCGGAGCGACGACATTGTCGCTCTCCAGCGAGACGACCTGGTCCTTGGTGAGGAGGGGCGTGATGCCGAAGCCGGCGGTGATCTGGAGCAGGGAGCCGATGATCCGGGCCGGGCCGAAGGGCAGGGGGACCAGGGGGCGTTCGCGCTTGGTCTCGCGCACGATGTATTTGAGCACATCGCCGAAGGTCCAGACGGCGGGGCCGCCCAGTTCGAAGGTGCGGCCGGCGGCCTCGGCGCGGGTCGTGGCGCGGGCGATGGCCTCGGCGACGTCGCCGACATAGACGGGCTGCAGCTTCGTCTCGCCGCCGCCGATCAGGGGCAGGGCGGGGGCCATGACGGCGAGCGACGCAAAGCGGTTCAGGAAGCCGTCGCCGGCGCCGAAGACGATCGAGGGGCGGACGATGACCGCCTCGGGCAGGACGGCGCGCACGGCGGCCTCGCCCTCGGCCTTGGAGCGGGCGTAGGCGCTGGCGCTGTTCGCGTCGGCGCCGATGGCCGAGATCTGGACGAGACGGGCGATCCCGGCCGCCTTGCAGGCTTCGGCGACATTGCGGGCGCCGTCGACGTGCAGGGCCTGGAAGGTGCGCTTGCCGCTCTCGTGCAGGACCCCGACCAGATTGACCGCCGCGTTCGCGCCCTTCAGGGCCGCCGCCACGTCTTCCGGCGAGGTGATGTCGCAGCGCACCGGCTGGATCTGGCCGACATCGCCCAGCGGGCGCAGGTCATAGGAGGTGTTGGGCGCACGAACGGCGACCCGCACTCGCCAGCCGGCTTTCGCCAGGGCGCGGACGGCCTGGGCGCCGACGAAGCCGGAGCCTCCGAACACAGTGACCAGACCCGGGCTGAACGCGGACATGGGAAGCTCCAATCGAAATCTCAGACTGGCGGGATAGACCAGGTCTCGCTGCATCGCAACGCGGCGCACAAAGGGTTTGAACGCGATGTGCAAAACTTGTCGCAAAAGCATATTGACCCGCCCGTCCAACTCCCATAGAGGTCCGCGCCTTCCCGACGGAAACGCCTTCACGGCGCGACCGACAGGGGGCCCAGGTGGCGGAATTGGTAGACGCGCTGGCTTCAGGTGCCAGTGATCGAAAGGTCGTGGAGGTTCGAGTCCTCTCCTGGGCACCAATTCTCGAAACGGCGTCGCATCGACAGATGCGGCGCCGTTTTGCTTTCCGGGCCGGCCCGCTACTCGCATCGCGGCCCCCGCTGGGCTAGAGGCTGTGCATGACCGTTTATTTCCATGAAGGCGACCTGCCCGACGATCTCGACCTCGGCCCCTCGGTGGCGGTCGATTCCGAGACCATGGGGCTGCGCTATCACCGCGACCCGCTTTGCGTGGTCCAGCTGTCGGCCGGGGACGGGGACGCCCATGTCGTGCGTCTGCGCCGCCCCGCCTATGACTGTCCGAACCTGAAGGCCCTGATGGCCGACCGCGGCGTGCTCAAGATCTTCCACTTCGGCCGCTTCGACATCGCCATGATGCAGCTCTACCTGGGAGTCGACACCGGGCCGGTCTATTGCACCAAGATCGCCTCCAAGCTGGCCCGCACCTATACGGACCGGCACGGGCTGAAGGACGTCACCCGCGAACTGGCGGGCGTGGACCTGTCCAAGGCCCAGCAGTCGTCCGACTGGGGCGCCGACGTCCTGACCCAGGCCCAGCTCGACTATGCGGCCTCGGACGTCCTCTATCTGCACGCGGTCAAGGACAAGCTGGACATGATGCTGGCCCGCGAGGGCCGTACCGAACTGGCCCAGGCCTGTTTCGACTTCCTGCCGGTCCGCTCGCGTCTGGACCTCGAAGGCTGGGAAGAGATGGACATCTTCGCCCATGCCTGAGGCGGAAGGGCAGGATCAGGCCGCCGTGGAGGCGCGCCGCGACGCCGACGAGGCGCGTCTGGCCGAGGCCGGCGCCAAATGGCGCGCGCGCTCGCGCCGGGTCCAGCTCTATCGCCGTCTGCTGCCGATCCTGATCGTCGTCCTGGCCGGCGGCGCCTTCACCTGGACGGTGTTCCGCACCGTCATCTCGGGCGTCGAGCGCAAGGCGGCCCAGAGCCGCGAGGTCCGGCTCGACAATCCGATGTTCCACGGCCAGGACGCGCAGGGGCGCTCGTTCCTGATCGGGGCGGCCGGGGCCGTGCGCGATCCGAACACCGGCCATTTCCGCCTGAACGGCCCGGTCCTGAGGCTGAACCTCGGCGGCCGCAAGGTGACCCAGATGACCGCCGACGCGGGCATCTATGACGAGGTCAAACGCTCGGTGACCATCGGTCCGAACGTGAAGATCACCGACGGCGGTTCCGGCTTCACCCTGACCACGCCCGAGGCCGTGGTTGACACGGCGACCGGGGTGGTGACCGGTAACAAGGGCGTTCAGGGGCAGGGACCCCTTGGAACGATTTCCGCTTCGTCCTATGCCATCTATGATCAGGGCGAGCGGGTGACCTTCAACGGCGCCGGCGAAAACAAGGTACGCGGGACCCTGATGCCCGCCCGGTCGGCTGGATGACACGATGACCAAGACGAAAATCACCTGGATCGCCGGCGCGGTAGCCGCAGCCGGTCTCGCCCTCGCCACCCAGGCGGTGCACGCGCAGTCTCGCGGCAATGTCGCCGACGCCCCGATCGCCTATGGTGCGGACCAGATCGCCCGCACCCCGGCGGGCCTGAGCATGCGCGGCCGGGCCGAGCTGACCCAGGGCGGCAACCGGATGCGCGCCGACAGCGTCACGGCCGCGACCACGGACAGCAACCAGCTGACCCGCATCGAGGCCTCGGGCAACGTCTACTATGTGACGCCGAACGAGACGATCCGCGCCGACCACGCCGTCTATACGGCGTCGAACGACACCATCATCCTGACCGGCGACGTGATCCTGACCCAGGGCAAGAGCGTCATGACGGGGTCGCGCCTGACCTATAACGTCCGCACCGAGACGGCCGAGATGGGCGGCGGCCGCGTTCAGGGCGTCTTCTATCCGCAAGGTTCGAACTGAACCGTCGGTTCGTGTTCGACTGAAAGGCCCGGTTTGGCGCGCAAGGAACTCTCCGCTCTCAACGTCAACGACCCCACAGCCGGGGTCGCGCCGACGCTCGCCCCCGAGCCGGAGGCGGCGCGCGGGCTTCGGGTCAAGAACATCGCCCGGGCCTTCGGCGCCCGCCAGGTAGTGCGCGACGTCTCCCTGACCGTGCAGCGCGGCGAGGTCGCGGGTCTGCTGGGCCCCAACGGCGCCGGCAAGACCACCTGCTTCTATATGATCACCGGCCTGATCCCGGCCGACACCGGCTCGATCTGGCTGGACGGCGAGGACATCACCAAACAGCCGATGTACCAGCGCGCCCGCATGGGGCTGGGCTATCTGGCGCAGGAGGCCTCGATCTTCCGCGGCATGACGGTCGAGCAGAACGTCAAGGCGGTGGTCGAGCTGCGCGAGAGCGGCAAGGGCATCGAGGTGGAGACGACCCGCCTGCTGGAAGAGCTGCACATCGGCCATCTGCGCCACGCTCCCGCCGCCAGCCTGTCGGGCGGCGAGCGGCGTCGGGTCGAGATCGCCCGGTCGCTTGCCGGTCGACCCAGCTTCATGTTGCTGGACGAACCCTTCGCGGGCATCGACCCCCTGGCCATCGCCGACATCCGTCAGGTGATCCGCTATCTGGCGGGCGAGGGCATCGGGGTGCTGATCACCGACCACAACGTCCGCGAGACCCTGGACATCATCGACCGCGCCTCGATCATGTCGGGCGGCGAGGTGCTGTTCGAGGGCACCGCCGATCAGGTGATCCACGATCCGGAAGTGCGCCGCGTCTATCTGGGCGATCTCTACGGCTCCGGCCGGGGCTGATCCGCTTCAGGACCCTCTGCGGCCGAAGGGGCGTGAGGGGGCGACGCCGGGATCCCAGGCGGGATTGCTCCACGGTTGCGGCTGGGCCGGGAAGGGCGCGGGCTCTTCACGGCGAACCGGTTCGGGCTGGATCGGGCCGGGACCGAAGTCGAAGATGGGTTTGTAGGGCACATCCGGATCGCCACGCCTGGCCTCGGCGATCAGGGCGTCCCAGCGGTCCTCGTCCAGCCTCGACTCTCCGCCGCCGCCGTAACGCTGGCTCGGGTCGCGCGGATCGGGACCGAACCTGTTCTCGCCCCGCGTTCCGGGCAGCAGGGTCAGGATGAACATGATCAGCTGGCCGACATAGCCGAGCATGCCCAGCAGACCGGCCGCGCCAAGCCCCACCAGGGCCGTGCCGACGAAGGCCTCGCGGCTGGCGCCCAGGCCGACCGACCCGATCGCCGTCGCGATCGTGCCGACCGCCATGACGCTGCTTAACAGCGAGGGCAGCATCAGGCACAGCCAGACCGCGCCGCGTCCGCTGTCGTGCAGGCGGCGCACCAGCACCGCATAGTTTGGAATGATCAGGCCCAGAAGGCTGGCGACGATCAGGCCGAAGGCGGTCAGGACGCCGGTCGTCGCCTCGCCCGCGCCGGACTGTCCCATGGCGCCGACGGCCAGACCCATAAGCAAGGCGTACCAGAGGCCCTGCAGGACGGCGAACAGCCAGTATTCTGTACGGCTGGCGCGACCCTTGAAGTCGGCGTAGCGCATCAGCGGGCGGAAGAGCAGCATCTCGGGCGTCCGGAGCCGTGGGGGATGAGGCCCAGTTTCGGACAGAACGATGAAATCCGGAAAAACGGAGAGGGTAAACGGCCACGGTTTCCCGCGTTCGCCCCGCGTTAACCCCTTGCCTTCATCCTGACCCCAGCAAGTTCCGGGCCAGACGCCCGAGGGGAGACAGGCGGCGGTGGTCGGTCAGAGGCTGGAGATCAGGCAGGGGCAGGGGCTCGTCATCACGCCCCAGCTGCAGCAGGCGATCAAGCTGCTGCAACTGTCGAACCAGGAGCTGGACGAATACGTCGAGGCCGAGCTCGAGAAGAACCCGCTGCTCCAGCGCGACGAGACCGAGGCCGGTCCGGCCCGCGAGGCGGGTGACGCCGAGCCGGCGGCCGCGTCTTCCAGCGATACCTCCGAACTGAGTTTCTCCGACGCCGGGGCCTCCGAGCGCAGTTCGACCGTCGATGCGGGCGAGAACGACGTCTATGGCGATGCGACGCCCGGCGAGCGCACCGTCGACCGTCTGTCGGACGAGGCGGCCCAGCCGGGCATCTCCGACTGGTCGACCGCCGGCAAGGGCGGTTCCGCCTATGACGGCGAGGGCGGCGAGCGCCCGGACCAGCGCGAAGCCACCCTGTGGGAGCATCTGCAGGCCCAGGCGTCCTCCGCCGGCCTGGACGCCACCGACCATGCCATCGCGCTGAGCCTGATCGATGCGGTCGACGAGGGCGGTTATCTGCGCGGCGAACTGGCCGAGATCGCCGACCGTCTGGGCTGCGGCCTGGAGCGGGTCGAGGCGGTCCTGACCGTCTGCCACGGCTTCGAGCCGACCGGGATCATGGCCCGTTCGGTGCCGGAATGCCTGAAGCTGCAGCTGATCGAGCGCAACCGCTTCGATCCGGCCATGGCGGCCCTGCTCGACAATCTGGAGATGCTGGCGCGGCGCGACCTGCAGGGGCTGCGTCAGGCCTGCGGCGTCGATGCGGAAGATCTGGCCGAGATGATTTCCGAGCTGAAGGCCCTGACGCCGCGTCCCGGCGCCGGCTTCGGCGGCGAACCGGCCCAGACGGTCATTCCCGACGTCCACGTCCGCCCCGACCCGGCCGGCGGCTGGAAGGTGGAGCTGAACACCGACACCCTGCCCAAGCTTCTGGTCGACAAACGCTATCACGCCTCGGTCTCGGCGGGCGCCCGGACCGAGACGGAGAAGGCCTTCGTCGCCGACTGCGCGGCCCAGGCCAACTGGCTGGTCAAGTCGCTGGACCAGCGCGCCAAGACCATTCTGAAGGTCGCCTCCGAAATCGTGCGCCAGCAGGACGCCTTCCTTGCCTTCGGCGTCGAATTCCTGCGCCCGCTCAATCTGAAGACCGTCGCCGACGCCATCAGCATGCATGAATCGACCGTCAGCCGGGTCACCTCGAACAAATATGTCTCGACCCCGCGCGGCGTCTTCGAACTGAAATTCTTCTTCACCGCCTCCATCGCCTCGACGGGCGACGGCGCCGCCCACTCGGCCGAGGCCGTCCGGCACCGGATCAAATCCATGATCGACCACGAGGCGCGGGAGGGCGACGTTTTGTCCGACGACCGGATCGTCGAACTGCTGAACGAGGCGGGCATCGACATCGCCCGGCGAACGGTCGCCAAGTATCGGGAAGCCTTGAGGATTCCGTCCTCGGTCCAGCGTCGCAGGATGCTCAAGTTCGCCTGACCGGCGTCTGAAATCCGACCACAAAACGGTGATCCCGATTGACACCAAAATCAGTCGGGAGCGTTCTATCCGTATGCAAGTCCAAGTCAGCGGCAAGCAAGTGGATGTCGGCGAAGCGTTAGGCTCGCGCATCTCCCAGGAACTCGAAGAGGGAGTCGGTAAATACTTCGAACGCGGCGGTCAGGACGCCGAGGTCGTGGTCTCCAAGGACGGCTATGGGTTCAAGGTGGACTGTTGGGTCCGCCTCGCCTCCGGCCAGTCGCTGGTCACCACCGGTCACGGCGGAGACGCGCATTCGGCATTCACCGACAGCCTCGACAAGCTTGAGAAGCGGGTTCGCCGCTACAAGCGCCGTCTCAAGGATCACCACATCGGGCCCAAGGGCCTGTCGCCCGAAAAGACCGAAATGGCCGCGGCCTCGGTCGCCCGCTCGATCGTGCTGCGCAACCCCGACAGCGTCGAGGACGACGTCTTCGGCGATACCGGAACTTCTGACGAACCGCCGCCGGTCGGCATGGTCATCGCCGAGACCGAGGCCGAGATCCGCACCATCACGGTCGGCCGCGCGGTGCTGGAACTCGACATGACCGGCTATCCGATGGTGCTGTTCCGCAATGCGGCCCACGGCGGCCTGTCGGTCGTCTATCGCCGGCCGGACGGGAATGTGGGCTGGATCGACCCCGAGCGGACCTCTCCCGGTCTGAACGGAAAGGCCAAGACCAATGGGCACGCTTCCGTAAGCCCTTAGTGCTAGCTGTCAGTTGAAGGCTTTCCTTGATGCGGCGGAGCGGCTAAAGCCCGCCCGCCCCATCGGGGACGAGAGAGTATCGAGTCGGGGATAGTTTATGGACATCGCTGAATTGCTGGCGGAGGACGGGATCGTCCTGCGCAGCGGCGCGTCTTCGAAACGGCAGGCTCTTCAGGTCGTCGCCGAAACCGCCGCCTCGGCCATGGGGCTGGATTCCGCGCGCGTCATGGACGCCCTGCTGGAACGCGAGGCCCTGGGCGCCACCGGCCTCGGCTCGGGCGTGGCGGTTCCGCATGCCCGGATCGACGGTCTGGCGCGCGTCTTCGGCGTCTTCGTGCGTCTGGATACGCCTGTGGCCTATGGCTCGGTCGACGATCGCCCCGTCGATCTGATGTTCGCCCTGTTCGCTCCGCCGCGTGACGGCGCCGACCATCTGCGCGCCCTGGCCGCCGTGTCGCGCGCCATGCGTTCGCCCGAGCTGCGCGAAAGCCTGCGCCGGGCCCATACGGTCGACGCCGCCCACGCCCTGTTCGTCACCGACAACGTCCCCGCCACCGCCGCCTGAAGACGCCCGAATGGGGGCCGTAGGCGAATAGCCGCACAGGGCTGCGCCGGGCCCGTGGCAATGGTAGGACTCCGTTTCCCACGGAGGTCGCGATGGCGAAGCTTGTCTACGGGTTGAACCAGTCGCTCGACGGCTATGTGAACCACGACGCCTTCGGGCCCGGTCCGACGCTGTTCCGGCATTTCATCGACCATATGCGCGGGGTGACGGCGAGCGTCTACGGCGGGCGGATGTACGAGATCATGCGCTACTGGGACGAGGACCAGGAGGGCTGGGACGCTCCGGAGCGGGAGTATGCCGAGGCCTGGAGAGCGACGCCGAAATGGGTCGTGTCCCGCACGCTGAAGGAAGTCGGACCCAATGCGACCCTGGTCGAAGGCGACCTCGGGGCGGCGATGCGCGGGCTGAAGGACCGGCTGGAGGGCGAGATTGAAATCGCCGGCCCCGATCTGGCGAACCAGCTGATGGCGCCGGACATGATCGACGAATACCGGATCTATCTGCATCCGGTGGTGGCGGGCCCCAGTCTCGGGGCGAAGGGGGTGCTCTTCTTCACGCAATCGCCGCCGCCACTGGATCTGGTGTCGAGCGAGCTGGTCGGGGATGATGTGGTCCTGTTGACCTATGCGCCCGCCTGAAAGGGGGCGATGGGGCTGCGTCAACCCGGATAACCGCAGCCCCGCCCAGAGCCCGCGCTGACTGGGGAGCCGTGCGCGGGGTGGATATGTGTCCGCCGGAAGCCGGCGGAGCATTCAAAAGCAATAACGCGGCCCTCGCGCTCAAGCAGCGAGTGACCGCGTCACGAGCGCTAGCGCGCCCCGCTTAGATGTAGCGACGCAGCGAGCGGGTCAGTTCGCCGGCGCCGTTCTTCTTGACGGCGGGCTGGTAGGCGACGCGGGCGTGTTCGACGCAGTAGACGCCTTCCGAGGCGCGGCGGCCGCAGAAGCTGAACTCGCGCGAGGACGGATCGCCGATCGGCCATTTGCACATATGGGCGCCGAGCGTCAGGACGGTGGCGGTGCCGGGCTGTTCGACGATGGCCGGCAGGGGCGTGGGGGCGACCGGGGCGGCGACGGGACGCGGCTGGACGGCCTCGATGCGGCGCGGGGCCGAGGGCTGGCCGTAGTCCTGCTTGGGCGGGGTCGTCCGGGTCTTGGCCGGGCGGAAGGCGGTCGTGGTGGTGCGCGCCGGCTGCGACGGGGTGGCGCGGCCCGACAGGCCCAGACGGTGCACCTTGCCGATCACGGCGTTGCGGGTGACGCCGCCACCCAGCTGTTTGGCGATCTGGCTCGCCGACTGGCCTTCCAGCCAGAGCTTCTTCAGCGCGCCTACGCGATCTTCGGTCCAGCCTGCGGTCATCTCGCCCTCCGGGGGGATCAGGATTCAATATGTAGTGGCGAACCCCTCCTCCAGAGCCCGCTACCTACCACCAATCGTAAACGAGCGGTTAACAGACGCAAGATGTGCGAATCAGTCCGTCCACAGAAACCAGATGTTGAATCGGTGTTATGTGGGCGTTCCTCACCACGGCGCAGCCGTGGGGAGGGGAACCGCCCGCGTTTTCGCGGGTGGTGGAGGGGTTTCTTTGCCGGGAGCGGATGCGGTCTGGCCGAGGCAAGGAAGCAAGAACCCCCTCCGTTCACGGCGCTGAAGGAGCGCCGCGCCACCTCCCCAAGCTTTGCTTGGTGAGGACATTGCGAAACCGCTCCTGAAGGCGCATTTCCCGCCTCATGACCGATCTCGCCTCCACCCGCCCCTCCGGACTGCCGACGCCCCGCCGCTATGACGGGGTCAACTGGGTGGGGGTTCAGACCCTGTACCTGCGTGAGGTGCGGCGCTTCTGGAAGGTCGGGGCCCAGACGGTGGCGGCGCCGGTGGTGACCACGCTTCTGTACATGCTGGTCTTCGTCGTGGCCCTGAAGGGGTCGCGGCCGCCGATCGACGGCACCCCCTTCGCCGAGTTCGTGGCGCCAGGCCTGATCATGATGGCGATCCTGAACAACGCCTTCGCAAACGCCTCGTCCAGCCTGATCCAGGCCAAGATCATGGGCACCTCGACCGACTTCCTGACCCCGCCGCTCAGCCCGCTGGAGCTGACCATCGGCTTCTCGCTCGGCGCCGCGACGCGCGGCATCGCCGTGGGTCTGGTCACCGCCGTCTGTGTCCTGCCGTTCGCGAAGATGGGCGTGACCAACGTCCTGGCCATCGTCTACTTCGGCCTGATCGCCTCCCTGCTGATGGGGATGGTCGGGGTTCTGGCCGGGCTGTGGTCCGAGAAGTTCGACCAGCTGGCGGCGGTCCAGAACTTCGTGGTCATGCCCATGACCTTCCTGTCGGGCGCCTTCTATCTGGTCCAGAACCTGCCGGGGCCGTTCGCGACCATCAGCCACTTCAACCCCTTTTTCTACCTGATCGACGGCTTCCGCTCGGGCTTCATCGGCCATGCCGAGGGCAGTCTGATGATCGGGGTGGTGATGACCGCGGTGCTGACGGTAGTGATGGCCGTCGCCAACTGGCTGGTGTTCCGCTCGGGCTGGCGCCTGAAGAGCTAGAGCAGATTGGGCCACGCGATGGCGTGGACCTGATCCTTGCCGGGGACGGCGGCCAGAGGCGGGGTCGAGAACAGGCTCGCGATGGCCGGATCGCGCACATTCAGCCCGCCGGTGAAGGCGCCGAAGGCCGGCAGGATGATGCGGCGGCCGTCGGTGATGAAGCAGGGCTTCCTCACGCCCCGGCCATAGGCGGCGACCCGCGCCGAGGGATGCAGGTGTCCCGCCACCTCGCCCGGCTGATCGCCCGGCATGGGCTCATGCACCAGACGCAGGGCCCCGAGGGACAGGGTCTCGATGACCGAGCCGGGCAGGCGGTCCAGATCCGCGCCCAGGGCCTCGCGGTCGTGATTGCCCTCCAGCCACAGCCAGTCGCGGCCGAAGGCCATGCGCTCGAGCGTCTCGCGGTCGCTGTCGGCCATGCGCGGAATGGAGCGGCGGTCATGGAAGCTGTCGCCCAGCAGGACGACCCGGCCGGGGTTCAGCGCAGCGATCTCGGCTTCCAGCCGGGCGAGGGTGGCGGCTGAGTCATAGGGCGGCAGCATCTGACCGCGCACGGCGAAGGCCGAACCCTTCTCCAGATGCAGGTCGGCGACGATCAGGACGTCGTGCTCGACCACATGCATGGCGCCCGAACAGCGCAGCACGCAGCGCTCGCCGGCGATCCGCACCGCCAGTCCGCCGCATCCGCTCCGCCTCGGCGCCAGAACCATTCGCCACTCCTCGACTCTTGCCGCCGCCGTCACGCCGCCCCCTGTAGCTCAGGCGGGGCGTCGTCCATGACCTCGGCGATCAGGGCCTCGGCGGATTCCTTCAGGATCATGTCGGCCGCGTCGCCCCCGCCGACCCGCTCGCGGCCGATGACCACCAGAACCGGAACGGAGAAGGGCGAGGGACGCTCCAGCGCCTTCGTGCGGATCTGACCCGAGATGCGCGTCAGCAACTGACCCAGTCGCGCCACATCCAGCAGGCCCGCCGCCGCATCGGCCCGGGCGGTGCGCAGCAGAAGGTGATCGGGCTGGTGGCGGCGCAGGACGTCGTAGATCAGGTCGGTCGAGAAAGTGACCTGACGCCCCGTCTTCTCCTGCCCCGGCTGGCGACGCTCGATCAGGCCGGAAATGAGTGCGCAGTTGCGGAAGGTGCGTTTCATCATGAAGCTCTCCTCCAGCCAGCTCTCCAGATCGTCGCCCAGCATGTCGGGCTGGAACAGGTCGTCGTAGTCGAGGTCGCCGCCGTCGGCGGTCGAGGTCATCGGCTTGATCGACCAGATGGCGATCGAATAGTCGGTGCAGACGAAGCCGAGCGGCCCGACGCCGGCGCGATCGAGCCGCCGGGTCAGCAGCATGGCCAGGGTGTTGTGAGCGAGGCCGCCCTCGAACGGATAGGCGACCATGAAGTGGCGATTGCCGCGCTGGAAGGTCTCGATCAGCATCTGGTCCGCCGTCGGGATGGCCGATTTGGCCTCCTGCAGCTCGAGCCATTCCTGAACGTCGGGGGGCAGGACGCGCCAGTGGTCGCGGTTCTGGATCAGGTTGCGGACGCGGTCGGCCAGAGAGGTCGACATCGGGAATTTCGACCCGCCCCAGGAGGGAATCTTGGGGTCCTTGTCCTGGGCGTGGGTGACGAGGGCGTCGGTGCCCGAGATGCCCTGGAAGGCCCAGATCTGGCCGGCGAACAGGAAGGTGTCACCGGGCGTCAGCTGTTCGAAATACCATTCCTCGGCCTCGCCGACCTTGCGGCCCCCGACCAGCTGTTTAGTGGCCCCGGCGCCGCGGCGCGAGGCGATGCGGACGTTGAGCGTCCCGGCCGCGACGATCGCCCCGACGTTCATGCGGTGGCGCTGGGCGGTGTCGGCGTTCCTGACCTTCCAGCGGCCCTCGCGGTCCTTCACGATCCGGGCGAAACGGTCGTAGGAGCGCAGGGCGTAGCCGCCGGTGGCGACGAAATCGACGACCTCCTCGAACTGTTCGTACGGCAGGTCGGCGTAGGGGCCGCAGGTTCTGAGCTCCTCGTGCAGGTCCTCCAGCCGGAAGGGCTCGGAACAGGCCAGACCCATGATGTGCTGGGCCAGGGTGTCGAGGGTGCCGATGTGGTGCGGCTCCCAGTCGAAGGCGTTCTCGGCGACGGCCTCGCGCGCGGCCTGGCACTCCAGCATCTCGAAGCGGCTGGCGGGCACCATCAGGGCGCGCGACGGCTCGTCCAGCCGGTGGTTGGCGCGGCCGATCCGCTGG
>DBBK01000227.1:0-267 GCA_002292165.1 Brevundimonas sp. UBA986 | reverse complement strand
TGGTGCAGGCCGATGGGCAGATTGTCGTCATTGATCTCCCACAGCTGCTGGAACACGAACTCCGACTGCCAGCGGGTGTTGACGAAGATCAGGGTCATGCCCGAGCGCTTAATGGCGTCGTACACTTCCGGGATGGCGTGCTGGCCGGTATGGCCGGCCCAGGGGACGTGGCCCTCGGAGACCAGGACATCGACGACCGGCGGGGCGCCGGGGTCGCCGCGAACCAGAACGACATCATCGAGTCCTTCTCCCCTTGCGGGAGAAGGT
>DBBK01000216.1 GCA_002292165.1 Brevundimonas sp. UBA986 | reverse complement strand
GGGTCAGGTCGTGGATCGCGGGACCCTGAGGCCGACCGATGTCGCCGAGGCCCAGGCGGGGCGGTCGGGCGCCATGGCCCGGCTCGGCGTCTTCTATCTGCGCGACACGCCCGGGCGGGACGAGCAGGCCGGGCTGGAGTGGTTGCGCCGCGCCGCCTCTGCGGGCGAGACCTCGGCCATGCTGGATCTGGCCGACTTCTATGAGGCCTCGGCCGGGGAGGAGGCCCCGTCGCCCGCCGTCCTGCGCCAGAGTCTGGAGTGGTATCGGGCGGTCAATGCGCCGGCGGCGGAGGGATCGAGCGCTCGTATCCCGTCGCCCGACCAGATCCGCCTCGCCGACGAGGGTGTGCTCAGGATCGAGGATCGGCTGACGAAGGCGCGCGACGCCGCCTTCGCCGGCTGCTGGCGCGCGAACGGCCTGGAGGCGCGGCTGAGCATCGACGGCGACCGCTTCGGCTTCGCCGTCGGCGNNGGCGGCGGTGATCCCGCCGTGGGCCAGATCGCCGAGCCGCGCGAGGACGACCGTCTGTCCGTCACCCTCGACGGGCCCAAGCTGATGTTTGGTCAACGCTATCAACTGACCCGCGAGGGCGACGAACTGGTCGAGCGGCGTCTGGATGTGGCCAATTCGGTGGAGAGGTGGACCGCATGTTCCGCCGACTGATCCCGCTCCTGATCGCGCCTGTCGTTGCCGTGGCGGCCGCGCCCGGCGTCTCCCACGCCCAGATCGCGGGCGGGCTGAGGCTGGAGGGCGTGGAGACCTGCGCCCAGCTGACGACCTTCACCGCCCGCAATCCGGGCTTCGACGCCGGGATGATCGCCGCCAAGCGCGAGGCCCTGGGCGGTTGCGCCCCGCCGCCGCCGCGCATCACGCCCCGACCGGCTCCCAGACCCGCGCCCACGAGGGCCGCCCCCGCGCCGCGCGTTCGGCCGCGCGCCCCGACCCCGCCGTTCCAGCGCACCGTCCCGGCCCCGACGGCCGCTCCGGCTCTTGCTGCCACCCCGACGCCCGCTCCGGCGCCCGTGCGTCCGCCGCCCGCGCCACGTCCGGCCCCCTCGACCATCACGCCCCGGCTGAACGCCCCGACCTCGACGCCGCGTCTGAACACCACGGTCAATCCGACGGTGGGGCTGAACACGGCCCCGGTGGATGCGTCGGAGAGCCTGTCCGCCGCCATCCAGGCCCGGGTCCAGCCTCCGGTCGCCGCCGCAGCGCCGCTGCCGGACCCGGAGCCGGTCCCGCTGCCGCCAACCGCGCCGCCGTCAGCCCCAACCGGCTGCCGCTGGACCGCGGTCGCCGACCCGGTGCTCGAATGCCGTGACGCCTCGGGCTGGCGGGTCGTGGAGGGGGCCAACATCACCCCCGACACGGTCGAGGCCGCCGCGCGCGGCGACGCCCTGGCCATGGCCAATCTGGGCTATTTCCATGAGGTCCAGCCGGCGCCGATCGGCAGCCGCGCCGAGGCCATGCGCCTGTATCGCGGCGCCGCCGATCAGGGCGTGGCGGCGGCCCAGTACAATCTGGCGGCCCTCTACGACACGGGCGTTCCGGGACAGGTCGAGCCCGACCCGGCCAACGCCTACCCCCTGTTCCGTCAGGCCGCCGAGGCCGGGATCGTCCCGGCCATGGGGCGGCTGGGCGAATACCTCTATCAGGGCTGGGGCGGGGCGCTGCGCGACGACCATGAGGCCCTGATCTGGCTGGAGCGGGCCGGTGACGCGGGCGATCCGCGCGCCCAGTACTATCTGGCCCTGTTCCATCTGGACGGTCTGGCGGGGCTGAAGCCCGATCCGATGGCGGCCGCGGCCCTGATGCTGAGATCGGCCCAGGCGGGAGATGCGCGGGCCATGTTCCGGACCGGGCAGAACTATGAGCGCGGGCTCGGCGTGGCCCGCGATCTGGGCGAGGCGACGCGGTGGTATTCCCGGGCGGCGGCGGCCGGCGATCCCGACGCCCGCGCGCGTCTGAACCAGCTTGCGGCCCCGGTGATGAGTCCGATTGCGGGTTGATGACCGGATGACGGAAACTGGCCTCTTTTCTGTCTTCTCGTTCACGTGTGTTCGGGCCGGAATCGTATAGGCATGGAGGATCGGGAGCAGCGAATGGCCACAGCCCAGGATGACGGTCTCGATCAGGTCCGACGCGATCTGATCGATCTGGTTTTGCGAGAGGCGGGCGGGCGCGTGGCGGCCGATCCCAAGTCTCCGGTCGCCCAGCTTCTGGCCGGGATCGTGCGGCGCGAGATGGCCGGGGCGGTCGAGGAGCTGCGCCACGGCGGCGCGGTGATCGACAGCGAGGCCCTGGCCGAGGCCATCGCCCGGCGTATGGGCGGCGTGTCCGATTTCCGTTCCCATTCCACGGCTTCCGCCCCGAACCGCGCGCGCGAGATCATCGCGGCCTGCGTCGCCGCCCTGATCGCCGTGGGCATCTTTGTCGGCGGCTATGCGCTGGGTGGGGGACTGACCAAGCCCGAACCCGCGCCGACGACCACGCCGAATGTCCTGGTCGACCCGACGCTCCTGCCGCCGGAGACCGGCCTGGCGCCCCAAACCCAAACTCCGGCCCAGACGCCCGCGACCGGCGCTGCCCCCTCCGGCATGGCGACCCAGCTGCAGGAGAAGGGCCGTTGAGCCAAACGGTGCTGGCGACGGCGGTGCTCGGCCCGGTCGACAGCGGCCGGGGCTACTCCATTCTGGCCCGCTCCTCCGAGCGTCCGGAGGAGGCGGCGGTCGAGGGGATGCTGCGCCACTTCAGCCTGGCCCTGGCCGGCTGGGCCGACCGTCAGCCCGCCGACTGCGTGGTGATGTTCCCGCTGGACCCGTCCGCCTTCGCCGTCGCCCGCGTGGCCTTCCTCGGCGACGCCGACCTCGGCACCGTGGCCATGGCCCATGTGGTCATCGTTCCGATGGCGGCCATGACGGCTCTCGAGTGGCGGCCGCACCGGCTGCTGCCCCATATCCCGGCGCCGACCGCCGACGATGACCTGAGCTTCGCCGACGTCCCGCTGCGGCTCGACCTCGAGGCCCTGTCGCGCGCCGATCCGGGCCCGCGTCTGGCGCCGTTCGGGCTGGAGTGGGCCGATCAGGACATCGCCGTCGGCGCCGCCAGCCCTGAAGCCGTCCTCGCCGGCGCCATCG
>DBBK01000029.1:1172-4124 GCA_002292165.1 Brevundimonas sp. UBA986 | reverse complement strand
CCCTTGGTGATCAGGCCGTCGGCGTACTGCTGCTCGTATTCCTCGACCAGGGTGCGGGTCTCGGCGACCAGCTGGGCCTTCTTGGCGGGGATGACGATGTCGTCCTTGCCGAACGAAATGCCGGCCTTGGCGGCTTCGCGGAAGCCCAGGCCCATCATCTGGTCGGCGAAGATGACCGTCGCCTTCTGACCGCAGTGGCGATAGACCACGTCGATCAGGTTGCCGATTTCCTTCTTGGTGAGGTTCTTCTCGAGCAGGCGGTAGCCGATGTTCGGGTTCTTGGGCAGCAGGGCGCCCAGCTTCATCCGGCCCGGGGTCGTGTCGATGACCTTGGTCACTTCCACGCCGTTCTTGTCTTCCTCGGTCCAGCGCGCCTTGATGCGGGTGTGCAGGGTCACGACGGCGGCGTCGAGGGCCGCGTCGATCTCGCCCATGTTGGCGAACAGCTTGCCTTCACCCGGCTCGCCGTCCTTGACCAGCGAGATGTAGTACAGACCCAGGACGATGTCCTGCGACGGCACGATAATCGGCTTGCCGTTGGCGGGCGACAGGATGTTGTTCGTCGACATCATCAGGACGCGCGCTTCCAGCTGGGCCTCGAGGCTCAGCGGGACGTGCACGGCCATCTGGTCGCCGTCGAAGTCGGCGTTGAACGCGGTACAGACCAGCGGGTGCAGGCGGATGGCCTTGCCCTCGATCAGCTTCGGCTCGAACGCCTGGATGCCCAGACGGTGCAGCGTCGGCGCGCGGTTCAGCATGACCGGGTGCTCGCGGATCACCTCTTCGAGGATGTCCCACACCTGGGGCTGTTCACGCTCGACCATGCGCTTGGACTGTTTGACGGTGCCCGACAGGCCCTTGGCGTCCAGACGCGCATAGATGAACGGCTTGAACAGCTCGAGCGCCATCTTCTTGGGCAGGCCGCACTCGTGCAGCTTCAGCTCCGGACCCACGGTGATGACCGAACGGCCCGAGTAGTCGACGCGCTTGCCGAGCAGGTTCTGACGGAAGCGGCCCTGCTTGCCCTTCAGCATGTCGGCCAGCGACTTCAGCGGACGCTTGTTGGCGCCCGTGATCACGCGGCCGCGGCGGCCGTTGTCGAACAGGGCGTCGACCGATTCCTGCAGCATCCGCTTTTCGTTGCGGATGATGATGTCCGGCGCGCGGAGCTCCATCAGGCGCTTCAGGCGGTTGTTCCGGTTGATCACGCGGCGGTACAGGTCGTTCAGGTCGGAGGTCGCGAAACGACCGCCGTCCAGCGGCACCAGCGGGCGCAGTTCCGGCGGGATGACCGGGACGACCGTCAGGATCATCCACTCGGGCTTGTTGCCGCTCTCGATGAAGGCTTCCAGCAGCTTCAGGCGCTTGGAGGCCTTCTTGGCCTTCATTTCCGAGGGGCTGTCGGCCAGTTCGCCGCGGTGCTTCTCGGCCTCGGCGTGCAGGTCGATGCCCATCAGCAGGTTGCGCACGGCCTCGGCGCCGATCTCGGCGGTGAAGCCGTCATCGCCGAACTCGTCCTGGTAGCGGTAGAACTCGTCTTCCGTCAGCAGCTGGTTCTGCTTCAGCGGGGTCAGGCCCGGCTCGGTGACGATGTAGTTTTCGAAGTAGAGCACGCGCTCCACGTCCTTCAGCGCCATGTCCAGCATCAGCGAGATGCGCGACGGCAGCGACTTCAGGAACCAGATGTGGGCGACCGGCGAGGCCAGTTCGATGTGGCCCATGCGCTCGCGACGGACGCGGGCCAGGGTGACTTCGACGCCGCACTTCTCGCAGATAATGCCCTTGTACTTCATGCGCTTGTACTTGCCGCACAGGCATTCGTAGTCCTTGGTCGGGCCAAAGATACGGGCGCAGAACAGGCCGTCACGCTCGGGCTTGAACGTGCGGTAGTTGATGGTCTCGGGCTTCTTGATCTCGCCGAACGACCACGAGCGGATCTTCTCCGGCGAGGCCAGGGCGATCTTGATCTGGTCGAAGGTCGGGGTGACCGGGACCGCGTTGAAGATGTTCAGGACTTCCTGGTTCATCTTGATTCCTTCTGCAGCGGGGAGCTGCGCAAATATCGAAAAGTGGAGAGAGCGATGGCCCCCTCCCCGCTTTCACGGGGAGGGGTTGGACCGATCAGCTGTTCTCCAGCTCCACGTTCAGACCCAGCGAACGCATTTCCTTGATGAGAACGTTGAAGCTCTCGGGAATGCCGGCCTCGAAGCTGTCGTCGCCGCGGACGATGGCCTCGTAGACCTTGGTCCGGCCGGCCACGTCGTCGGACTTCACCGTCAGCATCTCCTGCAGGGTGTAGGCGGCGCCGTAGGCTTCCAGAGCCCACACCTCCATTTCCCCGAAGCGCTGACCGCCGAACTGCGCCTTGCCGCCCAGCGGCTGCTGGGTGACGAGCGAGTACGGGCCGATGGAGCGGGCGTGGATCTTGTCGTCGACCAGGTGGTGCAGCTTCAGCATGTAGATGTAGCCGACCGTGACCGGACGCTTGAACTGCTCGCCGGTCTGACCGTCGTACAGGATCGACTGGCCCGAACGTTCCAGACCGGCCGATTCCAGCAGGTCCTCGATGTCCGAGATGTGCGCGCCGTCGAACACCGGGGTGGCGAACGGAACGCCCTTGGACAGGTTCTTGGCCAGTTCGATCAGGTCATCCTCATCCTGCGGCAGCGGGGTTTCCGGGCCGTAGATGTCGGTCAGACGCTCGACCAGAGCCTGCTTCTGCCCGCCGTGCTGCCAGGCTTCCAGCAGACCCGAGATCTGACGACCCAGGCCCGCGGCCGCCCAACCCAGGTGGGTTTCGAAGATCTGGCCGATGTTCATGCGCGAAGGCACGCCCAGCGGGTTCAGAACGACGTCGACGGAGGTGCCGTCGGCCAGGTGCGGCATGTCCTCGATCGGCAGGATCTTGGAGATGACGCCCTTGTTGCCGTGACGGCCGGCCATCTTGTCGCC
>DBBK01000029.1:0-1142 GCA_002292165.1 Brevundimonas sp. UBA986 | reverse complement strand
GGGGGCAGTTCGTCGCCGCGTTGCAGCTTCTCGACCTTGTCCTCGAAGCGACGGTCCAGCGCCTTGCGGGCGCCTTCGAACTGGGCCTTCATGGCTTCCAGCTCGCCCATCGCCTTCTCGTCGTCGAGGGCGATCTGCCACCACAGGCCGCGCGAGAGCTCGCCCAGCTTGTCTTCGGTGACTTCGCCGCGGCCCAGGCCCTTCGGACCCGAGGTCGCGTTCTTGCCCAGCAGCAGGGGCTTCAGGCGGCCATAGACGTTGCGTTCCAGGATCGCCAGCTCGTCGTCGCGGTCCTTGCCGAGGCGTTCGATTTCCGAACGTTCGATCGACATGGCGCGCTCGTCCTTGTCGACGCCGTGGCGGTTGAAGACGCGCACGTCGACGACCGTGCCGGCGACGCCGGGCGGCAGGCGCAGGGAGGTGTCGCGCACGTCCGAAGCCTTCTCGCCGAAGATGGCGCGCAGCAGCTTCTCTTCCGGGGTCATCGGGCTTTCGCCCTTCGGGGTGACCTTGCCGCACAGGATGTCGCCCGGCTGGACCTCGGCGCCGATGGCCACGATGCCCGCTTCGTCGAGGTTGCGCAGGGCTTCCTCGCCGACGTTGGGGATGTCGCGGGTGATTTCTTCCGGCCCCAGCTTGGTGTCGCGGGCCATCACTTCGAACTCGTCGATGTGGATCGAGGTGAACACGTCGTCGCGGACGATGCGCTCGCTGATCAGGATCGAGTCTTCGAAGTTGTAGCCGTTCCAGGGCATGAAGGCGACGAGGGCGTTGCGGCCCAGGGCCAGGTCGCCCAGGTCCGTCGACGGACCGTCGGCGATGACGTCGCCGGTCTTCACTTCATCGCCCACGCGCACGATCGGGCGCTGGTTGATGCAGGTCGACTGGTTCGAACGCTGGAACTTGGACAGGCGGTAGATGTCGACGCCCGAACGGGCGGCTTCCAGTTCGCCGGTGGCGCGGACGACGATACGGGTGCCGTCGATCTGCTCGACCACGCCGTCACGGCGGGCGATGACCACGGCGCCCGAGTCACGGGCCACGACCGCTTCCATGCCGGTGCCGACCAGCGGCGCGTCGGACTGCACCAGAGGCACGGCCTGACGTTGCATGTTGGCGCCCATCAGTGCGCGGTTGGCGTC
>DBBK01000193.1 GCA_002292165.1 Brevundimonas sp. UBA986 | reverse complement strand
GCCGGCGTCATCTTCCGCTCGATCAGCGAGGCGGTGCGCGAATATCCCGATCTGGTGAAGAAGTGGATGGGCAAGATCGTGCCGATGCACGACAATTATTTCGCGACGCTCAACTGCGCCGTCTTTTCTGACGGCACCTTCGTATATATCCCGAAGGGCGTCCGCTGCCCGATGGAGCTGTCCACCTATTTCCGCATCAACGCGGCCAACACCGGCCAGTTCGAGCGCACCCTGATCGTCGCCGACGAAGGCTCGCATGTCAGCTATCTCGAAGGCTGCACGGCGCCGATGCGCGACGAGAACCAGCTGCACGCGGCCGTGGTCGAGATCGTCGCCCTGGACGACGCCGAGGTGAAGTACTCGACCGTCCAGAACTGGTATCCCGGCGACGCCAACGGCAAGGGCGGCATCTACAACTTCGTCACCAAGCGCGCCGACTGCCGCGGCGACCGGTCGAAGGTCAGCTGGACCCAGGTCGAGACCGGCTCGGCCGTGACGTGGAAATACCCGTCCTGCATCCTCAAGGGCGAGGAGAGCTCGGGCGAGTTCTATTCGATCGCCATCACCAACGGACATCAGCAGGCCGACACCGGCACCAAGATGATCCATCTGGGCAAGAACTCGAAGTCACGGATCATCGCCAAGGCGGTGTCGGCCGGAAAGTCGGACTCGACCTATCGCGGTCTGGTCTCGGTGCACCCGAAGGCGACCGGCGTGCGCAACTTCACCCAGTGCGACAGCCTGCTGATCGGCAAGGACTGCGGCTCCCACACCGTGCCCTATATCGAGGCGCGCAACGGCTCGGCCCAGCTGGAGCATGAGGCGACGACGACGCGTCTGTCCGACGACCAGCTCTTCTACGCCCAGCAGCGCGGCCTGTCGCAGGAAGAGGCCGTGGCCCTTCTGGTCAACGGCTTCGTCCGCGACGTGATGCAGAAGCTGCCGATGGAGTTCGCCGTCGAGGCGCAGAAGCTGGTCGCGATCTCGCTGGAAGGGAGCGTGGGGTGACCAACGCCGAGTCTTCCGTGGCGGGTTGGGATGAATCCGACAGGGTCTTCAAGGCAGCGGGCGGTCCGCTGATCGAGAAGCTCTACGGGCTTGGAGCCATGGCGGCGGTCATCGGTGTTGGCTTCGCACTGGTGACCTTCGTGATCGTTCTGTCGAGCGGCCCCGCTCGCCCCTTCGCCATTACCGCAGCCCTGCTGATTGTCGCGGGCTGGTCATTCGCCGCCACAATGAACGCGCTCATGCGAGCCCGCTTCATGGGGCGTCTTGTTAAAACTGGCGTACCGGCTGCGGCCGCGCGCAATGCCTGGCGCGAGTATCGCGCAGTCGAGGACTGAATGCTCTCCATTTCCAACCTCCACGTCTCCGTCGGCGAAAAGCCGATCCTCAAGGGGCTGACGCTCGATGTGCCCGCCGGGGAGGTGCACGCCATCATGGGGCCGAACGGGGCGGGCAAGTCGACGCTGGGCTACGCCCTGTCGGGCCGGCCGGGCTATGAGGCGACCGAAGGCTCGGTCCAGTGGAACGGCGAGGACATGCTGGCGCTGGAGCCGGCCGAGCGCGCCGCCAAGGGCGTCTTCCTGTCCTTCCAGTATCCGGTCGAGATCCCCGGCGTGCCGGCCATGACCTTCGTGCGCACGGCCCTGAACGCCCAGAAGCGCGCGCGCGGCGAGGACGAGGTCTCGGCGCCCGAGTTCCTGAAGTTGGTCAAGGCGGCCTCGGCGACGCTGAAGATGAATTTCGACATGCTGAAGCGGCCGCTGAACGTCGGCTTCTCGGGCGGCGAGAAGAAGCGGATGGAGATCCTGCAGATGGCCCTGCTGGAGCCGTCGCTGCTGATCCTCGACGAGACCGATTCCGGCCTCGACATCGACGCCCTGCGCATCGTGTCGGAGGGGGTGAACGCCCTGCGCCGCGAAGATCGCGCGATGCTGGTCATCACCCACTATCAGCGGCTGCTCGACTACATCAAACCCGACCGGGTGCACGTCCTGGCCGCGGGCCGGATCGTGGCCTCGGGCGGGCCGGAGCTGGCGCTCAAGCTGGAGGCGGAGGGCTACGACCAGTACCTGCCGGCCGCCGCGTGACCGCGCTCGACATCACCGACGCCTCCACCTTCCCCTCGCGGCGGACGGAGGCGTGGAAATACAGCGACCTGCGTCGGGTTCTGAAGGATGCGCCTGAGCCGTCGCCGAGCGGCGTCCTGAACGGGCCGGGCGCCTTCGACGCCCTGAACGGCGACGCCGTCGTCTTCGTCAACGGGGTGGCGGTGGGCGTCGACGCCTTCGTGGCCTCGGGCGAGCAGACCCTGCGGCTGCGCTTCATCTCAGACGCGACTGACGCGGCGCAGGTCGGGACCGGCCATGCGACGGCGGTTCAGGTCGCCGCCCGGGCCGGGTCGAAGCTGCTGCTGCTGGAGACCCATGAGGGGCGTGGCGGCGCCTATGTGGCCCATAACCGGCTGACGCTCGATGTCGCCGAGGGCGCCGAGGTGACCCGCATCGTTCTGGTCGAGGAGCCGGCGGACGCCATCTCGGTGACCGAGGCCCAGGTGAAGGTCGCCCCGGGCGGCCTCTATCGCCAGACCATCGTCGCCACGGGCGCCAAGCTGCAACGGCTGGAGACCCATGTCGCCCACGGGGCCGAGGGCGCCGATGTGCGTCTGGACGGCCTCTATGCCCTGACCGGCGCGCGGCACACCGACCTGACCTCGGTCGTCGATCACGCCGGGCCGAACGGCCAGACCTCGCAGCTGACCAAGGGCGTGGTGCGCGACACGGCGCGCGGTGTCTTCCAGGGCAAGATCGTCGTCGAGCGCGGCGCCGACGGGACCGACGCGCGGATGGGCCACCATGCCCTGATCCTGGGCGAACGGGCCGAGATCGACGCCAAGCCCGAGCTGATCATCTATGCCGACGACGTCCAGTGCGCTCACGGCAATACGGTCGGCAATCTGGATGAGAGCGCCCTGTTCTACATGCAGCAGCGCGGCATCCCGGCCGACGAGGCGCGGGCGCTTCTGACCCAGGCCTTCCTGATCGAGGTCGTGGACCGGATCGAACACGAACAGGCGCGGGAGGTGGTCCGGTCATGGCTGACGGAACGCCTGTAGTGGCGAAGACCTTCGACCCCTACGCCGCGCGCGCCCAGTTCCCGATCCTGTCGCGGACGGTGAACGGCAAGCCGCTGGTCTATCTGGACAACGCCGCCTCGGCCCAGAAGCCGCGGGCGGTGATCGACAATCTGGTCGCCCAGATGGAGGGCTCCTACGCCAACGTCCACCGCGGCCTGCACACCCTGTCGAACGAGGCGACCGACGCCTTCGAGGCGGCGCGCGAGACGGTGGCGCGGTATCTGAACGCGCCAAGCCCGGAGACCATCGTCTGGACCAAGGGCGGGACCGAGGCGATCAATCTGGTGGCCAACGGCCTCGGCCTGTCCATCCAGCCCGGCGACGAGATCATCGTCTCGGAGATGGAGCACCACTCCAACATCGTGCCCTGGCATCTGCTGCGTGAGCGGCGCGGGGCGGTGCTAAAGTGGATCCCGGTGCTGCCGGACGGCTCGCTGGACATGGCCGCCTATGCCGAGTTGCTGGGGCCGAAGACGCGGATGGTCGCGGTCACCCATATGTCGAACGTGCTGGGGACCATCAATCCGGTCGCCGAGATCACCCGACTGGCCCATGCGGCCGGCGCCCGGGTCCTGATCGATGGCTGTCAGGGGGCGGTGCATGCCGCGCCGGACGTCCAGGCCATCGGCTGCGACTTCTATGTGATCACGGGCCACAAACTCTATGCCCCGACCGGCATCGGCGCCCTGTACGGTACCGCCGAGGCGCTTGAGAGCCTGCCGCCGTATCAGGGCGGGGGCGAGATGATCGAGACGGTCGAGCGCGACCGGATCACCTATGCGAAGCCGCCACACCGGTTCGAGGCGGGGACGCCGCCGATCCTCGAGGCCATCGGCCTGGGCGCGGCGCTGGAATGGCTGTCGGGCTTCGACCGGGCGGCGATCGCGGCGCATGAGCACGCGCTTTACCAGCACGCGGTCTCGCGGCTGGAGGGGCTGAACTGGCTGCGGATTCTGGGTCGGGCCGAAGGGAAGGGGGCCATCCTCGCCTTCACCGTGGAAGACGCCCACGCCCACGACATCGCCCAGATCATGGACCGTTACGGCGTCGCCGTGCGCGCGGGTCTGCACTGCGCCGAGCCGCTGGCGAAAAGAATGGGCGTGACCTCGAGCACCCGCGCCAGCTTCGCCCTATATAACACCGTGGAGGATACGGATGCCTTCGTGGATGCGCTGATCAAGGCGCGCGAGTTCTTTGTGTGATGACCGACGAAACGACCACCGACGCCTTCGCCGAAGCCTGGGACGAGCCCCAGAAGAGCGCCCTGTCGCAGGCCGAGCTGAACAAGCTGACCGACGACCTGATCGAGGCGCTGAAGACCGTCTATGACCCGGAAATCCCGGTCGACATCTATGAGCTGGGCCTGATCTACAAGGTCGACGTCAACGACGACCGCGACGTGATCATCGATATGACCCTGACGGCGCCCGGCTGTCCGGTGGCCGGCGAGATGCCCGGCTGGGTCGAGGACGCGGTGACCAAGGTGGACGGCGTGAAGTCGGCCAAGGCCAATCTGGTGTTCGACCCGCCGTGGGATTCCTCCAAGATGAGCGACGAGGCCAAGCTGGCCTTGAACATGTTCTGAGAGCGCAGATGACCGAGCTTCAGACCACCACCCGTCCCCGCCGTCCGCGCCCCAAGGCCGTGACCCTGACCGACGCCGCCGCGGAGCGGGTGCAGGAGATCATGACCAATGCCGAGCGCCCCTATGTCGCCCTGCGCGTCGGGGTGAAGAACGGCGGCTGCGCGGGTCAGGAGTACACCTTCGCCTATGCCGAACAGATCGAACCGCTGGACGAGGTGGTCGAGGACAAGGGCGTCACCATCCTGATCGACCCCAAGGCCATCCTGTTCCTGATCGGCTCCGAGATCGATTATGAGACGACGAAGCTGTCGTCGAAATTCGTGTTCCGCAATCCGAACCAGACCGACGCCTGCGGCTGCGGCGAGAGCGTGACCATCATCCCGGCCAAGGCCCTGGACGCCTGATTTGGGCGCGCGCGATCCCGACTTCGAGGAATGGGTGCGCGAGCATTTCGCGGCGCTCGGCCCGCTGGAGATCAAGCGGATGTTCGGCGGGGCCGGGGTCTATCGCCAGGGAATCATCTTCGCCCTGCTGGACGACGGCGTGGTCTGGCTGAAGGGCGACGAGACCAATATCCCGGCGCTGGAGGCGGCGGGCTCGCGGCAGTTCACCTATCCCGGCAAGGACGGGGTCGAGATGAAGCTCGGCTACTGGAGCCTGCCGGACAGCGCGACGGACGACGCCGACGAGGCGGCCGACTGGGGCCGCGGGGCGTTCGAGGTGGCGTTGCGGAAGGCGGCGGCGAAGAAGCCGAAGAAGAAATGATCCTTCTCCCCTTGCGGGAGAAGGTGGCCGAGCGCAGCGAGGTCGGATGAGGGGTTGTGCCGTCGTCTGACGCCGGGAGGTCACTCACCGGAGAGGCCTGCGTGACCCCTCATCCGTCAGCCTTCGGCTGCCACCTTCTCCCGCAAGGGGAGAAGGATCAGGCTTTCGCCCGGGCCGCCTCATCCTCGGACAGCACCCGCACCGCCGGCTCGACCGCCTTGCCCGTCGCCTCGGCGATCAGTTCGTCGGTCTTGCCCTCGATCACACCTTCGAGGCGGGCGAGGAACTCCTCCTTGCCGAGGCCGGTGGGGATGGGGTCGAGGAACTCCAGCGTGGCCGTGCCCGGGTGTTTCTCGTACTTCTCCTCGGGCCAGAACAGGCCGAGGTTGGTGGCCAGCGGGACCACGGGCATGTCGAAGTCGCGGTACATGTGCCAGACGCCGGAGCGGTAGCGGTATTTGGTGCCGATCGCCGCCAGATGGCCTTCGGGGAAGATCAGGATCTTGCGGCCCTCGGCATGGGCGTCGGCGCCGCGCTGCTTGAGCGAGTCGCGGGCCTCACGGCCGCCGCAGCTGTTGACCACGATGGCGCCCAGCTTGTTGAGCACCGCGCCGAGCAGCGGAAACTTCTCCAGATGGTCGCCGGTGACGAAGGCCAGGTCGTCGAACTGGTCATAGGTGGCGAAGCCGTCGCCCCAGGACTGGTGCTTGGAGGCGATGATGAAGGCGCCGGCCGGCAGCCGCTCGCGGCCGCGCACCTGAATGGTGATCCCGGCGAAGACGCGCATGGCCTGCACCATCCGCTTCACATAGCGGCGGATAACCCAGGTGGTCGCTTCACGGCCCGGCGTCAGCGCCGCGAAGGCCGCCGTCAGCCCGTAAAAGATCGACAGGGCCCAGTAGGCGACGTTGAAAGCAAAGCTTCGCATTGGCTCCTTGGGCGCTAACGCTCGCGGCGCGGCCGCTCGCTGCTTGAGCGGACTATGGCATGCTTTGCGTGACGGTCTCGCGCCTTATCAGGCCGCGGCGTCCAGACGTTCGCCGTTGGTGACGCGGTTCCGGCCGGCGCGCTTGGAGGCGTAGAGGGCCTCGTCGGCGCGGTCGAGCAGCAGGGTGCCGCTTTCGCCCGGGCGGCGCTGGGCCAGGCCCGCCGAGATGGTCACGGCGCCGAGTTCGTCATTGGTGGACCGGCGGCGCAGGGCGCGCGAGCCGATTTCCTCGCGGATGGCGTTCAGGGCCGTCTCGACCTGCAGGGCGCCTTCGCCCGGGAAGATGACCGCGAACTCCTCGCCGCCGTAGCGGGCCGCGACGCGCGGGTTCTTGGAGATGCGGCCGATGACGCTGGCGACATAGCGCAGGACCTGGTCGCCGGTCTGGTGACCCCAGGTGTCGTTGAAGCGTTTGAAGTGGTCGATATCCAGCACGGCCAGGGTGACGACGGTGCTGTTCTGATCGGCCTGTTCGCAGGCGCGCAGCAGCTCTTCGTCGAAGGCCTTGCGGTTGGCGAGGTTGGTCAGGGCGTCGGTCATGGCGTCGCGGCGCACCTGTTCCAGGTGTTCGCGCAGGCGGGCCACTTCCTTGGTGGAGGTCTCGAGGCGGCGCTCCAGGGTCGCGTTCTCGCGCTGGACCCGGCTGGTGGCGTCGGTCAGGCCGTCGACCAGTTGCTTGAGGTCGGCGGGAGCGGCGCCGGCCTGATCGATCCTGGCGCCGGTCTCGGCCAGGGTCTCGCCGTAGGCGGCCTGGGACTCCCTGGCCTTGGCGATGGCGTCGGACACGCTGGACAGTTCGCGGTTCAGCACGGCGCCGGCGTCGCGGATCTCTTCCGACAGACGGCCGCGCGGCAGGTATTCGGCGGCCAGCATCTCGGCCGTGCCCTCGGTGAAGGCGTCCTTGGTCTTCAGAAGGCGGGTGATCTCACGTCCCAGCGGACCCTCGGGGTCGCCGACATAGTGCAGCCACAGCTCGAAATTCAGCGGCGTCGGCCAGACGCCGGCGGCTTCCATCTCGGCCAGGGCGCGCCTGGCGAGTTGAAAGGCCTCGGGCCCCCGAAGCGCTGTTTCGACCTGAGTGGCCATCGATATCCCCCGATACGTCTTCTGACGCCGACGGGAGAGACGTTAGCCGGGGTTCCGTAACGCCGGGTTAAACGCGGGCGAAAACTTCGCCCGTCGTCCAGAAATACGTATCAGCCCTTAGTTGTGAGCCTTGGGTGCGGCCTCTCAGGCGCGAACGGGAACCGGACGGCGCAGGAAGGCCGGGATGTCGGCGCCGAAGCCGGAGCCTTCCTTGGCGGGCGGCAGTTCGCGGTCCTTCGAGGCGCCGGCGCGGTCGGCCTGACGCAGCCGGGGCTCGTGCGCCGGGCGAGCCTCGGCGACCGGGGCGACGGGCGCGGCTTCCGCGACGGTTTCGACGGTCTTGTCGGCGCGGCCGCGACGGCTGCGGGTGCGGCGGGCCGGAGCCTCGTCCGACGTGGCGGCGACGGGCGCGTCGGCGGCGACGGTCTCGACGACCTCGGCCTCGGCCGCCTGCTCGACGGTCTTTTCACCCCGGGGCGCGCGGCCGCGGCTGGAGCCCCGGCCTTCCGAGCGGCCCTCGGAGCGGTCGGCGGGTTTGGAGTCGCGGCGGCCGCCGAGCGCGGACCAGTCGATGTCCAGCTTCAGCTCTTCCGGGGCCATCTTGATCAGCTTGAGGACCTTGTCCAGGCCCTTGTCGTCGGCCGGGGTCACGATCATGAAGGCCTGACCCTTGCGTCCCGCGCGGCCGGTGCGGCCAATGCGGTGGACGTAGTCGTCGGCGTGGTGCGAGACGTCGTAGTTGAAGACGTGGCTGACGTCCGGGATGTCCAGGCCGCGTGCGGCGACGTCGGAGGCCACCAGGATCTTGAGCGCGCCCGAGCGGAAGTCCGCCAGGGTCTTCATGCGCAGCGACTGGTCGAGGTCGCCGTGGATCGGGGCGGCGTCGAAGCCGTGCGACTTCAGCGACTTGGCGACGACGTCGACTTCGGATTTGCGGTTGCAGAAGACGATGCCGTTGCGGACGTCCTCGCGGGCGACCAGGGCGCGCAGGGCGGCGCGCTTGGCCTTGGGATCCGAAGTCGGGATGCGCACCAGATACTGGGTGATGGTGTCCGCGGTCTGGGCCGGGCGCGAGGCCTCGATCCGGGTCGGATCCTT
>DBBK01000236.1 GCA_002292165.1 Brevundimonas sp. UBA986 | reverse complement strand
GGCCTCAACCGATCTTGATGCGGGTGTCGGACAGGAAGGCGTAGTCCGGAACCACCAGGTTCTTCGGCGCCGGTCCCTTACGAATGCGGCCCGAGGTGTCGTAGACCGAGCCGTGGCACGGGCAGAACCAGCCGCCGTACTCGCCCGAGCCGAAGGTCGGGATACAGCCCAGGTGGGTGCACGAGCCGATGACCACCAGATATTTCGAATGGCCGGGCTTCACGCGGGCGCTGTCCTCTTCCGGATCCTTCAGGGACCCGACCGGATGGGCGGCCTCATTGATTTCCTTGGCGGTGCGATAGCGCACGAAGACGGGCTTGCCCTGCCAGGTGATGACGACCTGCTGGCCTTCCTGGACCTTGGACACGTCGAACTCGATGGTCGAAAGCGCCAGCGTGTCCGCCGCCGGGTTCATCTGGTTGATCAGCGGCCAGGCCACCATCGCCCCCGCGCCGACGGCCATGGCCCCGGCTGCGATATGGATGAAGTCACGGCGGGTGGCGTCAGACTCGACGCCCTCTGTAACGACCGGTTCGGCCACGTTTCACCCTCTTATTGGCCGCCGTCCTGGACACCCGAAAGGGAAGCCGTTCCGTCGGCAGAATGTCATTCACGTGGTCACGCGGCTTCGCCCGGCCCTGCCCCGCGGTCGATCCCCGCAAGTCGCTGATGCTTCTTGCGAAACAGTCGCAATTTGGACCGCGACAAGCCCCCAGGCCACGCGTATTAGGGGCTTAGAATGCGTCTCGCCCTTTTTCAACCAGACATCCCGCAGAATGTCGGCGCCTGCATCCGGCTCGCCGCCTGTTTCGGCGTCGAACTGCATGTGATCGAGCCCGTCGGCTTCCAGTTTGACGACCGCGCCATGAAGCGCGCCGCCCTCGATTACGGCCCTCTGGGCCATATGATACGGCATTCCGACTGGGACGCCTTCCAGCGCGACCGCGCCCCGGGCCGGCTCGTGCTCTTCACCACCAGGGGCGCGACCAGTCTGTCGAACTTCGTTTTCGAACCCGACGACGTGTTGCTGTTCGGTCGCGAGACCGTCGGCTCCCCCGACTATGTCCACGCCGCCGCCGACGCCCGCGTCTTCATCCCGATTCGCAAGGAGACCCGCTCTCTGAACCTGGCGATCAGCGCGGGGATCGGGATCTGGGCGGGGTTGGGGCAGGTGCGGTAGCCTGGACCTCGCCGTCTTCGACGCCTTCCGCCGGCCGGACGTCGAGCAGGACCAGACACACGTCCACCACGCCCCCGCGGTACATGCCGGGGATCAGCGGGTCCATCGGTATCCTCTGCGTGTCGAATTCCTCGATCGCCACGCCCAGATGGTTGCCCTTCCAGCGCATCTCCCCGGTCAGGACGCCGGCCTGATGCGCGAAGACCGGCCGGATCTCCCCCCGGACCAGACGCTTCAACCGCTCCCAGTCGAACGCCTCGCCACTCACCGGCGCCAGCACATGCAGCTCCCGGGGCCGCTCGTCCCGACGCCAAAGCCGAAACACCAGCACCCGCCACCCCTCGCCCCACCCGCCCCGGGGCATCGCGCCATAGCGCAGCCGCCGCCCGAGCCGGGTCAGTCGCATTTGGGTCCTGAAATAGAGGGTCCCGAGCCACCAGGGATCGCGCGTCGCCAGAAACTCTTCAAAGTCAGGCACGGCTCACCCTCCGACAACCACGGGAGATCAGATGGAGGCGTCCCCGTGGGAGGCAAGCGGGCGTCAGGTTTCGTCAGCGGGGGTGGCGCCCCTCAGGCTCGCCCCATTGCTGACGGCGTCCTTTGGTGCAGGGTGAGCAAATGACCGAGACCGAATTCCACCTTCTGCGTTCCCTCGCCTGGATGTGCGACCAATACCTCTCCGAGAGCCCGGAGGGCGGCCTTGACCATATGTGCATGAGCGCGGGCGAGGATGCGGTCGATCTTCTCGTCGGGCATGGGCTCGTAAAGCTGGACGGACGAGGCGGGACATGGACCGAGGCCGGGCTCGCCCTGCTGCGGTCTCACCCCGGGGCGACGTTCAGCGACTTCGCCGGGATGGTGCATCAGGCTTCCATCAAGACCTGAACCGCCCACCCCCGTCATCCTCTACGGTAAGCCTTGGCGGTTGCGACATCCACGCGATACAGGTTGGACATGGGGACAGGGCGTCGAAACTTTACTCTGGGGCTGGGCGCGATGCTGGCGGGCTGCTCGACCGCCGCGAACTCGCCCCGCGCTGAAGGTCAGCCTGTCGACTACCGGATCGGTCTGGTCGATGAGGATCGCCCCGCGCCCGGGACGGGCAAGGACGTCTGGGCGAAGGGCTATTCCCAAGCCGAACTCGATGAGGCGCAAGAAAAATTCGATCTGGTGTTCCCGCCCGATCTCGTCGCGCTTCTGCGCGAGCGCCGACCAGCGCAGGGCTACGACTGGCGGACCGATGAGACGCAAATCCGTGACATGTTGAGATGGCCTCTCGAGGGCCTTCTGTTCGATGTCGAGAACAACGCCCTGTGGCAGTCGGGATGGGGCGATCGCCCCAGGACCCCGGAGGCTCGGGCGGAGGCGCTGACGGCGATCGTGAACGCGGCTCCGAAACTAATCCCGCTGGTTTCGCACCGCTATCTTCCGGCGGAGCCCCACGAGGCCGGCAACCCGGTTCTCTCCGTCCACCAGTCCGATGTGATCTACTACGGCGCCGATCTGGCGGACTATTTCGAGCGCGAGTTCGGACATCCGACCCGCCCCTTGCCCCGTCACATCAAACGGATTCCGTTCTGGTCCGATCTCGTCGAGCTCAACGGGTGAGGCTGTCGCGCGGCGCCCTGGGGCTGGGCCTCGCCCTCACCTCGGCCTGTCTGATGTCCTGCGAGGATGACGGGCTTCAGAAAGCGGTGGACAATTCGAGCCCGCTCTCCCCGAAGCCCCTGCCCGATTTCACCTTCCAGCTCCGGATCAGCCCCAGGGCGGCGGAGCGGCTGGCGGCGAACGACAGCCGTGTTCGGATCTCGGTCCTGCCGCTCAAGGTCGCGGAGGTGGGAGAGACGCCGGACTGGTGGTCGTGGATCACCATGGGGCCGACGCGGAACATCTGGGTCAACCGAAGCGGCGACGTGACATTCTCCGGCATGAAGGTGAAGTCGCGATTTCTGGGAAACGGCGGCTACGACAAGATCATCGCCAATGTGAACACCAGCACGCAGAAGCCCGAGGCGGATCGCATCCAATGCGAGCAGTTCGACACCCTGGTCGCCGAACTGGCCCGCACACCCCGTGTCATCGAATGCCGGCTGACCGAAGAATGGCCCTATCGCCAGGCGGAGATGGCGGCCGCCGGGCGGTGAGGTGAGCTATCGTCATCCTCCGGCAAGCCGCTCTTGCGGCGCAGACCGGGGGACCCAGCGGCGCGCGCGAGTGCGAACCTGTCACGTATACCCACGGCTCAACGTAAGAATTTAATCCTACCCACACCTTGCGCCCTCACCCATCCCCGCCCACTTCCACGGCGGTCTTTGACATCCAGCCCTGTCCCGAGCCGCCCTCAGGCTCGGCGTCCGAATTTCGCATAATCTGGCAGTCCGCCAGACGCCGAGAATCCTAACCCCCTGAAATCGCCCGATATCGGTGGCAGGATTTGGCAGTCTGTCACCCTGTTTCGCGCACTGACAGCGCCGCGCCCTGGCACGGTTTGGCACGGTTTGGCCGCCCTTTTGACGGCGCGGCCAGATCACCCCGCCGTATTGGTCGCCATCCCCGGCGCCTCGCCGGCCTTCTCCCGCGCCACGGCCTCGACCGCCCGCATGACCCGCAGCATGTTCTCGCCGGCCAGTTTGCGGATGTCGGCCTCGGTCCAGCCGGCGGCCATCAGGGCGGCGAGGATGGCGGGATAGGCGTCGACGCCGGTGATCCCGTCCGGCAGGCTCTCGACCCCGTCGAAGTCGCCGCCCAGACCCACGTGGTCGATTCCCGCCACGTCGCGCACATGCTGGATGTGGGCCACGACGTCGGCGACGGCGGCGTGGGGGACCGGGTGGGCCGTGGTCCAGTCGGCCAGGTCCTTCGCCGCCCGGTCCGGATCGCCGGGCCACAGGGTCTTGAGCCGCGCCGTCTCGGCCGCCTTGTCGGCGTTCCAGCCGCGCACCGCCTCCGAAACGAAGCCCGGCACGAAGGTGACCATGACGATCCCGCCGTTGGCCGGCATCAGCCCCAGCACGCTGTCGAGGACGTTGCGCGCATGGCCGGTCACCGCCCGCGCCGAGGAGTGGGAGAAGATCACCGGCGCCGCCGAGACCCGGATGGCGTCCTGCATGGTCTCCTCCGACACGTGCGACAGGTCGACCATCATCCCCAGCCGGTTCATCTCGCGCACCACCGCCTCGCCGAACGGATTGAGCCCGCCCCACTTCGGCGCATCGGTGGCGCTGTCGGCCCAGGTGGTCGTCTTGGAATGGGTCAGGGTCATGTACCGGGCCCCCGAGGCGTAGAAGACCCGCAGCAGGCCCAGCGAATCGTCGATGTCGTAGCCCCCCTCCATCCCGATCAGGCTGGCGATCCTGCCGGCCTTGTGGATGCGCTCGATGTCGTCGGCGGTGGTCGCCAGCTCGAAGACGTCGGGGTGCAGGGCCACGATCCGGCGGACCGTGTCGATCTGTTCGAAGGTCTGTTTGGCCGCCTCGACCGGCGGCTGGTCGGCGGTCACATAGACCGACCAGAACTGGGCCCCGATCCCGCCCGCCCTCAGGCGCGGGATGTCGGTGTGCAGGCCCGCCGCCAGCTGGTTCCGGGTCAGGTCGACGGTCGAGGGGTCGTTGTGGAACCGCTCGCGCAGGGCCTCGGCCAGGTCGTTGTGCCCGTCGATCAGCGGCGTCCGCTCGAGGATCCGCCGCGCCCTCGCCTCCCCCGCCGCGTCCTGCGCCAGAACGGGGCTGGCGGCGGCCGCGAGGCAGAGCGCGGTCACAAGGGCGGTGCGGATCATCAGGGGCCTCCGGATCAGGAAGCCCAGAACAGGCCAAGGGCCGGGGCGCGTCAACGCCCCGGCCCTCAACCGCCTATGAAGTCCGGTTTAGCGGATGTCGTAGACGCCCGTGATGTCGATCTTCACCGACAGCTCGCCGGCCGAGACCGGGGTCGAGTCGGCGCCCGCAGACTGCATCCGCGCCATGGCGAAGACCGGCATCGGCGGCTGGGGCGTATAGCCGCCGCCCTCGTTCAGCGAGCGGATGCCGCCCAGCTGGACGCCGAGCGCCTCGGCATAGAGCCGCGCCTTGGCCTGCAGGGCCTGGACGGCCAGACGGCGGGCCTGATCCTCGGCCGTCTTCGGATCCTTCAGGCCGAAGGAGATGCCGTCGATCTGGTTGACGCCCGCGGCGACCACGGCGTCGGCGGTCGTGCCCACCTTCGTCAGGTCGTTGATGTTGACCGTGACCCGGTTGGTCGCCTGATAGCCGCGCAGCTTGGGCGGCTCGTTCTGGACGTAGTCGTACTGGGCCTGGAGGTTCAGGCCCGAGGTCTGGATGTCGCGCTCGGCGATCCCGGCCCGGCGCAGGGCGGCGGCGACCTGGGTCATCCGGGTCGCGTTCTGGGCCATGGCCTCCTGGGCCGTCGCGGCCTCGGTGACCACGCCGAAGGTGATGGTCGCCATGTCGGGCGCCACCTTGACCTCGCCCGTCGCCGACAGGTTCAGCGACGGCTGGGTCTGGATCATCTGGATGGTGCTGCTCACCGGCGCGTTGCCGACCGACTGGGCAAAGGCCGCGGGCGCCGTCAGGGCGGTCGCGGCCATCAGGGCGCCGCCGAGGGCCAGGGTGCGGAGTTTGAGGGTCATCTGGGGTCTCCTGGGAACGATCCTGCAACGGCCCGCGAAATGCGCGACCGCCATGGGGGTTCCTTTGGAGCATTGCGCCTGAACGACGACGTCAGCTTTACGGTCAGGCTTCGTTCATCGGGATGAAATCGCCGACAGACTGGCGGCGGCTTTGCAGCCGGGCCATCCCCTGCTAGGCCCACCGTTCGACCTTGGGGGCCTGTAGCTCAATGGTTAGAGCCGACCGCTCATAACGGTCTGGTTGGGGGTTCGAGTCCCTCCAGGCCTACCAGTCGCCCCGCCGCGAGCCTCAGTGGCGATCGCGCTCGTCCTTGCGCACCCGGTGCCGGCCATAGAGGCGGTCGTGGATGATCAGGGTGTCGCGGATCGACGGAAGAATGAGGCAGGCGATCACGACCGGCGCGATCACGGACGTCAGAATCAGCATTTTTTGTTCCTCCCGACCTCTACCTGCGCACAGGCTGAGCCATTGCGGAACAAGGTTAATCAAAACCCATACCAAAGTTATAAGAACCGGGACGGGTGTCTTCGGGCCTTGAAACCGGAGCGTTCCCGGGCTTGGGTCGGGCCATGCGCTTCCATCCCGTTTTCGAGAACATGCCCGTCACGGTCTTCGAGACCATGTCGGGTCTGGCGCGGACCCACGGGGCGATCAACCTGGGTCAGGGCTTCCCGGACGCTCCGGGGCCGGAGGATCTGAGGCGGGCGGCGGCTGAGGCCGTGATGCACGGCTCGAACCAGTACGCCCCCTCGCGCGGCCTGCCTGAGCTGCGCGCCGCCGTGGTCGAGCACTATGGGCGGCTGCAGGGCATTCCCCTGACGTCCGAAGGGGTGCTGATCACCTCGGGCGCGACCGAGGCCATCGCCGCCTCGGTGCTCGCGGTGGTCCAGCCGGGCGACGAGGTGGTGGTCTTCGAGCCGGTCNNCCGGTCTATGACGCCTATGTGCCCCTGATCGAGCGGGCCGGCGGGGTGGCGATCCGGGTCCGGCTGACCCCGCCCGAGTGGAGGATCACCGGGGACCTGCTGGCGGGGGTGGCGGGGCCGAGGACCCGGGCCCTGATGTTCAACAACCCGCTGAACCCCGCCGGCCGGGTCTTCGACGAGGAGGAGGTGGCGACCATCGCCCGCTTCTGCGTCGAGCACGACCTGATCGCGATCAGCGACGAGGTCTGGGAGCACGTCCTGTTCGACGGCCGGACCCACTGCTCCCTGCTGGCCGAGCCGGACATGGCGGAGCGCACCCTGAAGATCGGCTCGGCGGGCAAGATGTTCGGCCTGACGGGGTGGAAGATCGGCTTCGTCTGCGGGACGCCCGAAGTCGTCGATCCGGTGGCCAAGGCGCACCAGTTCCTGACCTTCGCCACCGCCCCCAACCTGCAGACCGCGGTCGCGCAGGGCCTCGCCTGGCACGAGGACCGGTTCACCGCCATGCGGGCGGAGATGCAGCGGTCGCGAGACCGGCTGGCCTCGGGGCTGGCGGCCCAGGGCTATGTCGCCACCGCCAGCGAAGGCACCTACTTCCTGTGCGTGGACCTGAAGGCCTCGGGCGTCTATCTGGACGACGAGACGGTCTGCCGCCGGCTGGTGACGGAGTTCGGGGTGGCGGCCATCCCGGTCTCGGCCTTCATGACGGGCGAGGACCGGGCGACGGGCCCCGAAACCGGAGTGATTCGCCTGTGCTTCGCCAAGGCCGACGCCGTGCTGGACGAGGCGATCCTGAGGCTGGGTCGGGCGCGGGAAGCGCTGGCCCGCTAGATCAGTAGCCCGGGCCCGGGCCGTCCGGCCCACGCGGCGACGGCCCCAGGATCGGTCCCGGCGAGGCGGCGAAGCGGCAGGAATCCTCGCGCAACCGCTCCTGCTGACGGATCCAGCCGCGGTCGTAGCGGGGATCGGCGGCATAGGGCAGCGGCGGGTTGCGGCGACCCCAGCGGACCTCGCCGAAGTAGCGCGGATCGTCGATGAAGCCGCCCTCGCGCGAATACCAGCCGCAGCCCGCATTGAACCGCGCCAGCCCCGGCAGGGTATAGGCGTCGTTGACATAGGGAAGGCCCAGAGCGCCCTCCTCCTCAGCCCACCACTGCTGCGGATAGGGCCGGGTCATGCAGGTGTAGCGGTCGTCGCGACGACGACCGTTCCAGTCGGGGCTGTAGCGGCCGCGATATTCATCGCGGAAGTCGGGGGCGCAGATGTCGCCGCGCGACCAGACCCGGTTGCGGTTGGCGTCGATGTCGCCGCGCGGCCCGGCATAGAAGGGCTGGTCCACGCCCGAGAAGATGCTGGAGGTCACCACGGCGCGGCCGGCGTCGGCATAGACCCCGACATAGCGGGCGCGAACGCGGGAATCGTCGAGCTTGGCCTCGCCGCCGTAGACGACCAGACCCTTGTCGGCGAGGCAGATCTTGGAGCCCTGGACGCTGACGCGCGTGCCGTCGACGGCGACGCCCTCGTTATAGCCGCAGATCCGGCTGTTCACGATGTTCAACTCGCCGATCTCGCGACGCGAGCGGACGTTCACCCCGATGGAGCGCGGGCCGAAGTTGGACGGATTGTGCTCACCCGTCAGATAGACGGAGCTGATCAGCGACGGCCCGCCGGAGCCCGGCGCGACCTCGATGCCCGACTGGGCGTTCAGCACATTGACGCTGACGGCGGTCAGGGTGCCGTCCTCGACCAGAATGGCCGGCGACATCGTCTTGGCGTCGATCGAGGCGTTGCGGATGTCCAGCTGCCCGCCCCGGATCAGGAAGGGCGATTCATTGCCGACGTAGCGCAGCGAGACGCGGTCCAGCACCACCGTCGCCTCGTCGCCCGCCACGCAGGGGGCGTCGCCGGCGGAGGGGGCGGCCATGGCCAGATCCTGGATCACGACGCGCACGCCGGGCGCCACGGTGATGCAGGGCAGGCCTTCGGGCGCCTGGAGCGTGACCTGGCCGGCATAGGTGCCCGACCCGCGCACGGTGATGGGCTTGTCGATGTTCAGCCAGCCGACACAGGCGCCGCCGTTGGAGCGGATGGTCAGGGGGCCGCCCGCCGGGACGCGGCGCACCGCGTTCTCGATGGCGCCGCTGCCGGGATTGCCGCCGCAGGTCACCACGACTTCGTTCGGACCCGTGCCCGGGCCATAGCCGGGGCCCCAGCCGCCGTCGGGACCCGGACGCCAGTCCGGGCGCCAGTCGGGCCGGTAGGTGCGGTAGTCGTAGCGGCGGTGATTGCGGCTGGAGCGGCTGCCCGCCGAAGGGCTGAGCAGCAGGCCGAAGTTCGGACGGGTCTGGGCCTCGACGCGGGCGGCCGTCTGGGCGGCGGCCGGGGCGGCGTCGAAGGCGGTGACCACCACGGCCGTTGCGGCGACGGCCAGGGTCAGGAGGCGGAGGGCGGAAGCCGGCGGCGTCTTCATCGGAAAGTCGCCTCCTAGCGGCGCGGTGAGCGGGAAACCTGGGCCAGGACGGCTTGCAGGCGCGAGGCCGAGGGGCCGAAGCCCGCCAGCGCGGAATCGATGCGGTAGGCCACGGCCTCGGCCTTGTCCTGATCCGCCACCCCGGCGACGCCGAGGGCGAAGAAGGTGGACATGGCGAACTTGGCCTCGGGGTTCCCCTGTTTGTCGGCCAGGGAATACCAGTGGAAGGCGCGGGCGTAGTCGGCGGGGACGCCGATACCCTCGGAATACATGACCGCCAGCACCAGCTGGGCCTCGGACGAGCCGTTCATGGCCGCCAGCTGGATGGCCCGCACCTTCTCCAGGGGCGACAGGAAGGAATCCATCGGATGGCCCAGCATGGCCTCGAAGGCTTCGATCTCGTGCTTGGTCAGGCGGTTCGGCTCGGTCGGAACCACCGAAACCACGCCGAGGTATTTGAGCGCCCGCCCGACGTGGACGAAGGGCATCTCGGTCTGCATCCGCGACAGGGCGTAGTCATAGGCGTCGCCACGCGGGCGGCTCTCGTCCGAGAAGGGCACGCCCGAGGCCGGAGCGTCGTTGGGATAGAATTCGTAGGGGGGCACCCATTGGCGCGCCTTGGCCTCGACGAAGGCGCCGGAGGCCGCGCGGCTGGGCGAGGAGCGCTCGAAGTCCTTGAGCAGGACATAGGCGCCCACATCGCCGGTCTGGACCGCGAGGTAGTTATACAGATAGGCGTCGACGTCGTTGCGCTGGAACAGATTGACCGCCGAATAGCGGGTTCCGCGCCATTGCTCCTCGCGGTTCGCCCCGTCCTTGCGGCCATAGGCCTCGCGGCCCTCGGGATTGTCCTCAGGCTCGCCGAACGGGCCGAACAGGGAATCGTGCAGTCGGGCCAGGGTGCGGAAGCCCTGGGCGTCCTGGGTCGACAGGATGTAGATCATCCGGTCGCGGACCTCTTCCTGCTCGTCGCGCGACATGCGGGACAGCTGCCCGTCCAGACGGTTATAGGCCTCGTGCCGTTCCCAGGCCCGGCAGTCATCATAGCGCGACAGCGAACGCAGACGGCCGAACATGCCCCGGCGTTCGGCGCGGTTGATCGGCGAATAGCCCTGGTCGTTGGCCAGGGCCATGCCGGTCCAGACCGAGCTTTCGATCGGATCCTCGATATTCTTGTCGGTGGCGCGCACGGCGGCGTAGCGCTGACCCAGCTCGAGCTGGGCGAAGAAGTCGCCGCGGAAGGCCGCGCGGCGCAGGGCGCGCAGACCCGCCTCCTGGGCGTTGAACTCGGAGCCGGTCAGGGAGGCGGGGCGCGGACAGGCGTTGGCGTTGGCGCCGCCGCCCTGACGCCAGAAGGTCGGGCCATGATCCCCGCAGCTGGCGACGGTTCCGGCCACCACGGCCAGGGCGACGATGGCGGCGACAGCCGTTACAGGCCCGCGCATGTCGCGCGAACCCGACGCCGCTCGGCGGCCGGCCCGATGATTGTCGTCCCCCTCGCTCATCCCCAACCCCGATTACTGACCCGAATCCCCATTCGCCACGCGACCTTAACCGCACAGCGGCGTTAACCATTCCGCAAACCGGCGTTCGGGTCTAGTGACTTTGCAGTATGGTTAACGCGCTTTTGCAACAAAGCGTTGCCACAGAGCGGCCAATTTGTGGCGTAGGGTGAATTTTTCCCTGTTTTCAGGAATTTGCAGCGCTCGCCCGACAGGCGAGTGCGTCAGTATGCGCACGGGTCGCGCAGCGCCTGGAAGAGGCCTATATGCGCCCTTCCCGACCCGTTTCGACGCCTGAAAGCCGCCCCATGTCCTATGTCGCCCGCAACGACCGTCCCGCCGACAAGGCCCAGGCCTATGCCGAGGTCGAGGCCGAAATCCTTGCGGTTCTGGACGGGGAGACGAATCGCACGGCCCGGATGGCGACCGTCGCCTCCATGCTGGCCGACGCCTTCGACGCCTATTTCTGGACCGGCTTCTACGTCGTGGACGCTGAAAAGGAGCGTGAGCTGGTCGTCGGTCCCTATCAGGGTACCCTGGGCTGTCTGAGAATCGCCTTCGGGCGCGGCGTCTGCGGAGCGGCGGCGGAGACGGAAGAAACCCAGCTGATCCCCGACGTTCACGCCTTTCCCGGCCATATCGCCTGCGACAGCCGTTCGGAGAGCGAGATCGTGGTTCCGGTGTTCGACGCCTCGGGCGAACTGATCGCCGTCTTCGACGTGGACGCGACCGAAAAGGCCGCCTTCGACGCGGTCGACGCCGAGGCCCTGGAGCGTTTGCTCAAGGCCGTCTTCGCCGCCTAGGGTTGGCAGCCGAGGAGCACCGAATGACGACCCAACTCTGGAGAAGCCTCCTCTACCTGCCGGCATCGAACGCCCGGGCGATCGAGAAGGCGCGGAAGCTGGATTGCGACGTCGCCGTGCTGGATCTGGAAGACGCCGTCGCACCGGAGATGAAGGCCGAGGCCCGGGCCGCCGCCGTCGAGGCCGTGCGCGAGGGCGGGTTCGGTCCCCGGCTGGGCGTGCGGATCAACGGGCTGGACACCGAATGGGGCGCCGAGGACCTCAAGGCGCTGGCGGCGACCGACGTCGGCCTGATCGTGGCGCCCAAGGTGGAGAGCGCGGACGCCGTGCGCGAGCTCAACGCCGCCCTGCCTGCCTCCGCCGCCCTGATCGCCATGATCGAGACCCCGGCGGCCCTGATGCGGCTGGAGAGCATCGCCGGAGCCGGCGGGGCGCTGACGGGACTGATGCTGGGCGTGAATGATCTGGCCGCGACGCTGGGCACGGGGCCTTCGCCGGATCGCGAGCCGCTGAAGCCGTGGCTGGCCGCGACGGTGGCGGCGGGGCGGATGCATGGGCTGGCCGTGCTGGACGGGGTGTTCAACCGCATCGAGGACGCCGAAGGCCTGACCGCCGAATGCGTGCAGGGCCGGCTCTACGGTTTCGACGGCAAGAGCCTGATCCACCCGTCCCAGATCGCGGCCGCCAACGCCGCCTTCGCCCCCTCCCCCGCCGAGGTGGCCCAGGCCGAAGTCATCGTCGCCGCCTTCGCCGACCCCGCCTCGGACGGCAAGGGCGCGATCCGCGTGAGCGGCGCCATGGTCGAACGGCTGCACCTCGCCTCGGCGGAGCGGTTGCTGGAACGGCATCGGATCGCGGGCGGGGGCTAGGCGGAAACCGCGACCGCCCCTAGACACAACCGGTGACCCTTTCGCCCTCCGAAACCGAGAACAAGACCCCCGCCTGGGTCTGCGCGCCCGGCGTGCTCAAGGTCCCGTTCCTGGCGGAGTTCCTGCCGGACTATGCGCTGGGCGCCCTGCCCGGGCCCGATGTGAAGGCCGTGCTCGGCTGGGGCATGAAGCCGACGGCGGCGGCGGGACGGCGGCTCGCGGAGAAGCGCGGCATCCCCTATGTCGCGCTCGAGGATGGCTTTCTGCGTTCCGTGGGGCTGGGCGAGAGCGGGGCCACCTCGCTGAGCCTGATCGTCGACGACCTCGGCGTCTATTACGACGCGACCCGGCCCTCGCGGCTGGAGGACCTGATCCAGACCGCGCCCGACTGGTGCGACGCCGGTCTGACGGTCCGGGCGCGCGGCCTGATCGACCGGATCGTGGCCTCGGGCGTGTCCAAGACCAATATGGGCGGGCCGCTGGACCAAAGCCTGCTGCAGCCCGGCCGCCGCGTCCTGATCGTGGACCAGACGCTCGGCGACGCCTCGATCGGCTATGGCCTGGCCTCGACGCAATCGTTCAGCGACATGATCGCCGCCGCGCGCCGCGACGAGCCGGACGCCCAGCTGATCGTCAAACGCCACCCGGCGGTGGCGGCGGGACGGAAGCAGGGCTGTATCGCCACGGCCGACCTGACCGGCGTCACCCTGATCGACACCGACGTCCGGCCCGCCGACCTGCTGGCCCATGTGGACGCCGTCTATGTCGTGACCTCGGCCCTTGGGTTCGAGGCCCTGTTGCGCGGCCTGCCGGTGCGTTGCTTCGGCGCGCCCTTCTATTCGGGCTGGGGCCTGACGACCGACGCCGTTGACACGGGCCGTCGCGGCCAGACGCGCACCATCGAACAGGTGAGCGCCGCCGCCCTGATCCGCTACACCCGCTACGTCGATCCGATCACCGGCGCCCGCTGCGAGGCCGAGCCCGCCCTGGACCGGTTGATCCGGCTGCGCGACCGGGCCGAGAGGCTTCAGGGCTTCTGGGCCGCCGCCGGCTTCGCCCCGGCCAAGCGTCCGCCGATCCGCAAACTGCTCAACTCCCCGCGCGGCGAAGTCCGCTATCACTGGTTCGCGCGCAACGCCGCCAAGGCCGCCGAGGCGCGCCAGGGCAAGCTGATCTGGTGGGCCGGCAAGGAGAGCCCGCCGATCCTTGAGGCCGCCGCCGCGACCACGGCCCCCACGGTGCGGATGGAGGACGGCTTCATCCGTTCGCGCGGCCTGGGCTCCGACTTCTTCGGCGCCCTGTCGGTCGTGCTGGATGATCTGGGGGTCTATTACGATGCGACCGGGCCCAGCCGTCTGGAGACCCTGATCGGGACGGCGGAGCACGACGCCACCGCCCTGACCCGCGCCGCCCGTCTGCGCGACCGGATCGTCGAGGCGGGACTGTCGAAGTATAATCTGAAGGGCGAGCCGCCCGCGGGCTGGCCTGCGGACCGAGAGCGGCTGCTGGTCGTCGGTCAGGTCGAGAACGACCGCTCGATCCGGCTGGGCTGCACCGACATCCGCACCAACTCCGGCCTTGTCGAGGCGGCGCGGCGGGACTTCCCGGACGCCTTCCTGATCTATCGCAATCACCCCGACGTCACCGCCGGCAACCGGCCGGGGCTGCTGGACGCGGGCGCGATGGACGCCGTCGACGCCGTCGCCGACGATCTGGACATCATCGACTGCCTGAACGCCTGCGACCGGCTGGTGACCCTGACGTCGCTGTCGGGGTTCGAGGCCCTGATGCGCGGCAAGGCGGTGACCACCTATGGCCGGCCCTTCTATGCGGGATGGGGCCTGACCGACGACCGGACGGGGCCGTTCGAACGCCGGGGCCGGAAGGTGTCGCTCGAAGCCCTGATGCACGCGACCCTGATCGACTATCCGCTCTACGTCACCCCGACGGGCTGGCCGTGCGAGGCCGAGGATCTGGTCGAGGCCCTGATCGCGGCGCGCGACACGCCCCTGCCGGCCCCGCCGCGCGGCCGGATAAATCGGTGGTGGAGAGGGATCAGAGCCTCTCTCGACCGGACGCCTCCACCGGCCTATTAGACGGGTCCAGAAAAAGAACGGACCGCCCCCTCGTGCCCGAGGCGCCGCCCGTCGAGCGTCAGGGTAGAGTAGACATGATCCCGTCCGTCATCGCCGCCACCGGCCTGTTCACCCCCGAACAGTCGATCTCCAACGAGGAACTGGTCGAGGCCTACAACGCCTGGGCCGACCAGTGGAACGCCGACCATGCGATGGAGATCGCCGAGGGCGACGTCGCGGCCCTGACCCACTCTTCGGTACCCTTCATCGAGAAGGCCTCGGGCATCAAGTCGCGCTTCGTGCTCGACAAGGCCGGGATCATCGACCCGAAGCGGATGGCGCCGAACATCCCCGAACGCTCGAACGACGAACTGTCGATCATGGCCGAGATGGCCGTCGCCGCCGCGAAACAGGCGATCGAGGCCTGGGGCAAGCCGGTGTCCGAGATCGGCGCCGTGCTGTGCGCCGCGTCCAACATGCCCCGCCCCTATCCGGCCCTGGCCGTCGAGATCCAGCAGGCGCTCGGCATCGAGGGCTTCGGCTTCGACATGAACGTCGCCTGTTCCTCGGCGACCTTCGGCATCAAGCCCGCCGCCGACTTCATCGGCTCGGGCTCGGTCAAGGCGGTGCTGATGGTCAACCCCGAGGTCTGCTCGGCTCACCTGAACTTCAAGGACCGCGACAGCCACTTCATCTTCGGCGACGTCTGCACCGCCGTGATCGTCGAGGCGAAGGATCAGGCCGGTCCGGGCGGCTGGGACATTCTGGGCACCCGGCTGAAGACCGTCTTCTCGAACAACATCCGGAACAATTTCGGCTTCCTGAACAACGCCGCGCCCGAGGGCATCGGCAAGCCGGACAAGCTGTTCATCCAGCAAGGCCGCAAGGTGTTCAAGGATGTGGTGCCTATGGTCTCGGACATGATCGTCGACCACGCCGGCGAGCTGGGCCTGAACCCGCAGGAGCTCAAGCGCCTGTGGCTGCACCAGGCCAATATCAACATGAACGAGTTCATCGGCCGCAAGGTGCTGGGCCGCGACCCGACGCCGGAAGAGAACGTCATCGTCCTGGACGAATACGCCAACACCTCCTCG